>DASPKT010000025.1:0-11925 GCA_035627915.1 Azospirillaceae bacterium | reverse complement strand
GCGCACGTAGGAGGAGATCGCCTCGTCCATTTTGTCGCCGCCGACGCGGACCGAGGTCGTGTAGGCGAGGCCGCGCAACGACAGCACCGCCACCTCGGTCGTGCCGCCGCCGATATCGACGACCATGGATCCGGTCGGCTCCGTCACCGGCAGCCCGGCGCCGATCGCGGCGGCCATCGGCTCCTCGATGAGGAAGACGCGGCGGGCGCCGGCGGCCTCCGCCGACTCCTGGATGGCGCGCCGCTCCACCGCGGTGGAGCCCGACGGCACGCAGATGATGACCTGCGGGCTGGCGAAGCTCCGGCGGTTGTGCACCTTCCGGATGAAATGCTTGATCATCTCCTCGGCCACCTCGAAGTCGGCGATGACGCCGTCGCGGAGGGGGCGGATGGCCTGGATGTTGCCGGGCGTGCGGCCGAGCATCAGCTTGGCCTCGTCGCCGACGGCGAGGACCTGCTTCTTGCCCCGGACGTTCGCGATGGCGACCACCGAAGGTTCGTTGAGGACGATGCCGCGACCCTTGACGTAGACCAGCGTGTTGGCCGTGCCGAGGTCGATTGCCATGTCGGCGGAGAGGAAGCCCAGCAAGATCGGAGACTTGAGTTAGGGTTGATGTCCGGACCGCCGCGGTTAGGGGCGCACCTCGGTGCGCCGACCCCGGGACCCTACGAGCCGCGTGTCTTGCTTAGAACACTTACCCTGAAGTGCTCAAGGGGTGAAAGGCGCTGCCACAGAATTTGTCGCGCTTTCGGCTGAGAAAATACCCTGGCGGAGCCCTCGAGCACTCCGAATTCGCGGAGTACGGGCGGAAGCGCCCCGGCTCCCGCCCGCACACCGGGTGACGCCCCCGGGACTCAGGCGGTCAGGGCCTCAGGCGCGGTCTTCTGGCGCTTGACCACCAGCTTGTTCAGCGCGTGCAGGTAGGCGCGGCAGCTCGCCACCAGCGTGTCGGCGTCCGCCCCCTGCCCGTTCACGGTCTTGCCGTTCTCCTCCAGCCGCACCGTCACCTCCGCTTGGGCGTCGGTGCCGGCGGTCACGGCGTGCACCTGGTACAGCTGCAGCCGCGCCTCGTGCGGGAAGGCCGCCTTGATGGCGTTGAAGACGGCATCGACCGGGCCGTTGCCGAAGCTGACCACCGGGGCGGCGCGGCGGCCGTCGATCTCCACCTCCAGCACCGCGTGCTGCGGGCCCTTGGAGCCCGCCACCACCTGCAGCGCCACGAACTGGACATGGTCGTTCTGGCGGCCGACCTCGTCGTCGACGATGGCGACGATGTCCTCGTCGAACACGTCCTTCTTGCGGTCGGCCAGGTCCTTGAAGCGGCGGAAGGCGTCGTTCAGCGCGTTCTCGCCCATCTCCTCGTAGCCCAGCTCCTTCAGCTTGGCGCGGAAGGCGGCGCGGCCGGAATGCTTGCCCATGACCAGGGTGGAGCGGTTCAGGCCGACCGACTCCGGCGTCATGATCTCGTAGGTCTGGGCGTTCTTCAGCATCCCGTCCTGGTGGATGCCCGACTCGTGGGCAAACGCGTTGGCGCCGACGATGGCCTTGTTCGGCTGCACCACGAAGCCGGTGATGGTGGAGACCAGGCGCGAGGCGCGGGTGATGTGCTCGGTCCTGATCCCCGTCGTGAAGGGCATGGCGTCGTGGCGCGTGCGCAGCGCCATCACCAGCTCCTCCAGCGCGGCGTTGCCGGCGCGCTCGCCCAGCCCGTTGATGGTGCACTCCACCTGGCGCGCCCCCGCGGCGACGCCGGCCAGCGAGTTGGCGACCGCCAGCCCCAGGTCGTTGTGGCAGTGCACCGACAGGATCGCCTTGTCGATGTTGGGCACGCGGTCGATCAGGGCACGGATCAGGGCGCCGTACTCCTCCGGCACGGCGTAGCCGACCGTGTCGGGGATGTTAATGGTGGTGGCGCCGGCCCTGATCGCCGTCTCCACGCAGCGGCACAGGAAGTCCAGCTCGGTGCGCGAGCCGTCCTCGGCCGACCACTCCACGTCGTCCACCAAGTTGCGGGCGTGGCCGACGCTGTCGGCGATGGCCTGCACCACGGCGTCCGGCTCCATCTGCAGCTTGTATTTCATGTGCAGCGGGCTGGTGGAGATGAAGGTGTGGATGCGCTTGCGGGCGGCGGGCGCCAGCGCCTCGGCGGCGCGGTCGATGTCGCCGCGCGCCGCGCGCGCCAGGCCGGCCACGACCGAGTTGCGCACGACCTTGGATACCTCGCGCACCGCCTCGAAGTCGCCGTTGCTGGCGATGGGGAAGCCGGCCTCGATGACGTCGACGCCCATCTCCTCCAGGGTCTGGGCGATGCGGATCTTCTCCTCCAGGTTCATGGAGGCGCCGGGCGACTGCTCGCCGTCGCGCAAGGTGGTGTCGAAGATGACGACGCGGTTGCGGTCGTTGACCGGGATGGCGGCCGGATCGGCGGGGCGGGCGGTCATGGCTGTGTTCCTTCTGGCGGCGCGGCCCCGCGCTCTCGCTTGGCGTCCGGGGCCGTCGGCATGTCTGTGGGATCGGCTGGTCCCGCGGGACCGGATCACGCCGCGCGGATGGCGCGGACTTTCCCCCTGAACGCCCGGTGGTGACGGGTACCGGCGCTCAGGGGCCGATAAGTCGCAGGGAGCCGGTAAGAAGGAGCGACGTCAGGCGGACGCACGGCAGCAGCGCCGCCCGGGCCTTGTGGCCGGCGGTCGCGGGGCTGCTCATGGTCGGGCGGGTCGTCGCCACGGGGTCCGTCCTGCGTTCCTGTCACGCCGGTGCGGTCCGCACCGGAGCCGTCAACAACAGTGCAGTCCGCGGGTCGCGCGGCGCAACTGTATGTCCGGACCCACTTCTATTCCGCAATGTCCTTATCCGCAACGCCTTTGTCGCGCGCCCCATGGTTGCCACGGGCGCATGGCGGCGCGAACCGCGCGGGTGGGCCCCCGCGCGGGGTCCGTGTCAGGCGACGGCGAGCGGCCGCAGGGTGGCGGCGTAGGGACGGTGGAAGCGGGCGATCAGCTTCTTGATGCGGCGGCCGTTCTCGGCGTCCGGAGCCATGCGGACCAGCCCGTCGAGGTGCCGGCGCATCACGTTGGTCATGAAGCCGTCGCGGCAGACCTGGGCCTCGACGCGGTCGAGATAGCTGGACATGTTCGTCATCGTGGAGCCCCTCCTGACCTTCGTTTTGCTGCTTAAACGACGGGAGCGGGCGGGCGGACCGGCATCGGGTCGGCAAAGCCGTGACATTTTTGGGACCTGGCTGGCGGGTCCCCCGGATTCGCTTGATCGTTACGCTGGCGCCACGATTTCGGCGGGGCCTGGACCGTGGCCTAGACCGTGGCCTCGAACAGGCTGCCGGGCCTGGGCGTGCCGCCCGGCTGGCCGGCGCGTTCCGGCAGCGGCGCCAGCGCCCGGGCCGGCGCCTCGCGCCCGCCCGCGTCGCCCCGGCGCGCCTCCTGCGCGGCCGCCTGCACGCCGGGGATTTCTACCGCGGCGGGTTCCGCCGGGAACAGCGGCGTGCGGGCCGTCCCGGGGGCCAGCACCGGCCGTGCCTCGTCCTCAGCGGCGGCGGCGGTCAGTTCCGCCAGCTTCTCCCCGATCGACTTGGCGTCCTCGGGACGGAGCAGGGTCCGCCCCTCCTCCTCCGCCTCCTCGTCCGCGGCGGCGGCGAGGTCGGCGAACTCCCGGCCGATGGAGGCGGCCTCGGGCGAGAGCGCCTGCTCGGCCTCCTCGGCCATCTTGCCGGTGGCGCTCACCAGCTCCGCCAGCTCCTCGCCGATGGAACGCCCGTCGGCGGAGCCGTCCTGGCGCACGCGGTTCGCCTGGTCGATCAGGGTGCGGGCCTGCGCCGCCAGGCTGCGGGCGTCGCTGAAATAGGCGCCGACCTGCCCGCCGCCCTGCCCCTCGCGCGCGGCGATCTCCGCCTGGGCGCGGGCGGCGACCTCGCTGACGTCGGCCGGCGGGCCGTCCTCGTCGTCCGGCTTGGCCGGCGACTTGCCGCCGGCGCCGCCGCCCAGCTTGGAGTTGGAGAGTTCCTGGGTGGCGAGCCCCACCTCGCGCGCGACGACCGACGCCTCGCGCGCCACCCGCGCGGCTTCCTGCGGATCGCCCGAGGCGGCGGCGAGGCGGGCCTGGAGCTGCAGCACGCGCATGCGCTGCTTGGCCCGCTCCAGCCGCTGGGCGGCCTCGCGGCTCTCCAGCTCGGCGCGGCGCTGCTTCATGTCGCTGTCGGCGTCCGACACTTCCGACGCCACCTCGGCGGCCGGCTTGTCCGGCTTCGGCGCCTCCGCCTCGGAGGCGACCAGGGCGGAGCGGCCGAGGTCGACCCGGTCGGAGCGGATGTCGGGCTCGTTGCGCGGCGCCCTCTCGGCCCGGCGGGCCTCCTCCGGACGCTCGGTGCTTTCCTTGACGCGCGCAAAAACGGATGCGGCCTCGCCAGCCGCCGCCTCAGCGGGTCTGGCAAGGTTCGGCTGGGGAGCGCGCAGGGTCTGGAGACCCGCGCCTACCGCGTCGAGGGCACCTTTTGCGCCGATCATGTGCAGCCCCCTTTCGACTGCGAGATCAAGATTAGCGCAGAAAGTCAATATCCGCAAGAAAGGGCGGATTCGATTCGGAGGGCCCCAATCCGGCTTATACCTTTCAGGCAGTATGCGACGCGATCCAGCCGTCGATGCGGTCCTCCAGGATCGGCAGGGGCACGCTGCCGCCGGTCAGCACGGCGTCGTGGAAGCGGCGGAGGTCGAAGCGGGAGCCCAGCTTCTGCTCGGACCGGGCGCGCAGCTCCTCGATCTTGCGCATGCCGGTCTTGTAGGCCAGCGCCTGGCCGGGATTGACGATGTAGCGCTCGATCTCGCGCACCGCCCGGGTCGGCGTGATGGCGGAGTTGGCGGTCATGTAGTCGATGGCCTGCTGGCGGCCCCAGCGGAAGGCGTGGATGCCGGTGTCCACCACCAGGCGGATGGAGCGGAACAGCTCCGCCTCCAGCCTTCCGTAGTCGCTGTAGGGGTCGGCGTAGAAGCCGAAAGGCTTCACCATCTTCTCCGAATAGAGCGCCCAGCCCTCGGAGAAGGCGGAATAGCCGCCGAAGCGGCGGAAGCTGGGCAGGTCCTTCATCTCGGTGGCGATGGCGATCTGCATGTGGTGGCCGGGGATGGCCTCGTGGTGGACCAGCGCCTCGATGCCGTGGCGCGGCCGGTCCTTGGTGTTGAACAGGTTGATGAAGTAGGTCCCCGGCTTGGAGCCGTCGGGGGTCGGCCCGTTGTAGAAGGCGCCGGGTGAGGTGCGCTCGCGGAAGGGCTCCACCCGCTTGATGACGACCGGCGCCTTGGGCAGGGTCACGAACATCTCCGGCAGGCGCGGGGCCATGGCGTCGATGACCTTCTGCGATTCCGCGATGTAGGCCGCCCGCCCCTCGTCCGTGTTGGGGAACAGGAACCGCGGGTCGTCGCGCAGGAACACGAAGAAGGCGGCGAGGTCGCCCTGGAAGCCGACCTTCCCGCGGATGGCGTTCATCTCGGCATGGATGCGCGCGACCTCCGACAGGCCGTAGGCGTGCACCTCCTCCGCCGCCAGGTCGAGCGTGGTATTGCGGCGGATGCAGTGACGGTAGAACTCCGCCCCCTGCGGCAGCTTCCACACCCCGTCCTCGTCGGTCGCCTTCGCCTCCCAGCCCGTCACGGCCTCGATGAAGCCGCGGTAGGCCGGGCCCAGCGAATGGCGCAGCGCCGCCACGCAGTCGGCCTCCAGCTGCGCCCGCTCCGCCGCCGGGACGTCGAGCTTCGCCACCTTGGCGCGGAAATCCGCCAGCAGGGCCGTGTCCTCCGCCCCCGGCTCGAAGGGCGAGCCGGCCAGCAGCACCGCGGCGTCCTCCCGCGCCTTGGCCAGCGACCAGCGCGGCGGCAGCACGCCCTTCGCCGCCCGCGCGTCCACCGCGGCGATCACCTGCTCGATCTTGGTCCGGGCCTGGGCGATGCGCCCGATATAGCCGCGCGCCTCCGCCGGGCTGGAGATCCGGTGCTGGTTCACCAGGAAGGAGGGGACGTCGGTGTGGACGCCGCGCAGGTGGCTGACCGGGTAGTCGTGGAAGCGCCAGCGGAAATTGTCCGCGGACTGCTCCGCCTGCCACTCGAACAGGCGGTAGGACAGGCGGTCCGTCTCCGACAGGGCGTTCGGGTCGAACTCGCGCCGCAGCCGCGCCAGCTCCTCCTGGACGATCTTCTGCTCGGCCGCGTCGAAGGCGTCGCTCTCGTCGTTCCAGGTCGTCAGCTCGTGGCCGCGGCCGAGGCGGGCCAGCGTCTCCGGCCGGCGCCCGGCCGCCGCCTCGAAGGCGGCCTCCAGGAAGGCGTGGAGCCGCCGCCCCTCCGCCGCCGGGTCGGCCGCGAGGGAGGCGGGCGCCCAGGACAGGGTCGCCGCGGCCGCGCCGCCCTTGAGGCCGGCCTCGATGATCTGGCGACGCGTCAGCATGTCCCTGTCCTCCATTCGTTCCGGAGGCAAGGATAGGTACGAAGGGCGGTTGGACAACCCGCGTAACAGACCCGTTACAAATCCGCGGCCGCCGGAAACCCGGCCCGGGCCCGGGGTCAGACCGTTATGTCGACGAAGCTTTCCGTGACCTCGATGGCGATGGTGACCGTCTCCACCGACACCGAGGTGTAGGTGATCTCCACCTCGCCCCCGCCCTGGAGCGAGGCGGAGGCGCCGACGGCGCCCTCCGCCACCGGACCCATGGAGCGCAGGGCCGCCTCGGCGGCGGTGATGTCCTCGCGGGCGGCCTGCAGCTCCTTGCGGGAGCGGCGGTCGTCGGGGTCGTTCAGCCGGCGCAGCCGCTCCGCCTCCTCCACCAGCTTACGGGCGCGGCCGACGAAGCCGCGCGTCTCCTCCACGAAGGCCTTCAGGAAGGCCGACCCGGCCTCGCTCCCCTGGGCGGCCGCCGGGACCGGCGCGCCCTGGGCGGTGTAGCCGGCTGGCAGGCCCTGCCCCGGCGCGCCTTGCCCCTGGGCCTGCGCCTGGAGGCGGGCCTGCATCTGCTCCGGGCTGAGCGTGGAGGGGTCGGAGGCGGCGGTGTCGGCCATGTCGGCGGCGCCTGCTTTGCCCGACGTCTCCTCGCCCAGCTCCTTGGCGGTGCCGGCGAGGCCGCGGGCCATCTTGGCGGCCTCCCGCGCCAGCCCGGCCGCCTTCTTCACGTCGCCGCTGGCGGCGGCCTGGCGGGCGTGGCTCTCGATCTCCTTCATGCGGCTCTGGTAGGCGCGCATCTTCTCGACCGCCGCCTTCTTCACGATCTCCACCTGCTGGGTGCGGATCGTGGAGGAGAGCCGGCCGCCGCCCTCATACATCTTCGCGGCCTCCATCACCCGGTCGTCGTCGACGCCGAGTTCCTTCAGCCGGTCCGCCAGGGAGACGTTCTTCTCGCGCTTGCCGCCGCCGGAGAAGAACGCGTTCCGGCCCGCCTCCATCTGGTAGGCGAGCTGGTTCTTCATCTTCAGCGGGTCATTTGGACCCGATAGCAGACCGAACATGGTCTTCGCTCCACGCCTTTTGCGGGTGGAGGCAGTGTACCGGAAGGAGAAGGACTTTCAAGTCCCGCGCGCAGACGCAAACGCCCCCTCCCGCAGGGGGAGAGGGCGTCCGGTCACGTCATGGGCTGCCTGGATGCCTGCCCTTCCCCGTCATTCCGGCGGAAGCCGGAATCCAGGATTCCTGGGGCGCGGCGCCCGGTCCCCTGGACCCCGGCTTGCGGCGGGGTGACGGACAGAGAGGACAAGGGGCTACAGGGCAAACTCCCCCCGGTAGCCCCGGAACTCAGTTCCGGCTCTTGTCCACCAGCTTGTTGGCGGCGATCCAGGGCATCATGCCGCGCAGGCGCTGGCCGACCTCCTCGATCGGGTGCTCGGCCTCGCGGCGGCGGGTCGCCTTGAAGCTGGGCAGGCCGGCCTTGTTCTCCAGCATCCAGTCGCGCACGAAGCGGCCGGACTGGATGTCGTCCAGCACGCGCTTCATCTCGGCCTTGGTCTCGGCCGTCACGATGCGCGGGCCGGTCACGTAGTCGCCGTACTCCGCCGTGTTGGAGATGGAGTAGCGCATGTTGGCGATGCCGCCCTCGTAGATGAGGTCGACGATCAGCTTCACCTCGTGCAGGCACTCGAAATAAGCCATCTCCGGGGCGTAGCCGGCCTCGACCAGCGTCTCGAACCCGGCCTGGATCAGCTTGGTCACGCCGCCGCAGAGCACCGCCTGCTCGCCGAACAGGTCGGTCTCGCACTCCTCGCGGAAGGTGGTCTCGATGATGCCGGAGCGGCCGCCGCCGATGGCGGACGCGTAGGACAGCGCCACCTCCAGCGCGTTGCCGGACGCGTTCTGGTGCACCGCGACAAGGCAGGGCACGCCGCCGCCCTTCTGGTACTCGCCGCGCACCGTGTGGCCGGGGCCCTTGGGCGCGATCATGAACACGTCCAGGTCCGGGCGCGGCTCGATCAGGCGGAAGTGGATGTTCAGCCCGTGGCCGAAGGCGATGGCCGCCCCCTGCTTCAGGTTCGGCGCCAGATCCTGGGCGTAGATCTCGGCCTGCAGCTCGTCGGGGGTGAGGATCATGACCACGTCGGCCCAGGCGGCGGCCTCCGCCGGGGTCAGGACCCGGAAGCCGGCCCCTTCGGCCTTCTTGGCGGTGGCGGAGCCGGCGCGCAGCGCCACCACGACCTCGCCGACGCCGCTGTCGCGGAGGTTCAGGGCATGGGCGTGGCCCTGGCTGCCATAGCCGACCACGGCGACCTTCTTGCCCTTGATCAGGTTCACGTCGGCATCACGATCGTAGTAGACGCGCATCGGACTGGTCCTTCTTTGCCTCTTGTTGGAGCCCTTCGGGCCACTTGGATTTCTTACCGTCGTCACCCCGGCGGACGCCGGGGTCCAGGAGCCGCCTTCCGTTGCGGCGGCCTTCCCTGGATTCCGGCTTCCGCCGGAATGACGGGGAATTGGGTTACAGCCCCGACGCCCCGCGGCTCAGCGCCACGGAGCCGGTGCGGGACACGTCGGAGAGGCCGAGCTGGCCCATGAGGTCGATGAAGCGGCCCAGCTCCTCGCCGGTGCCGGTGATCTCGAACACGAAGCTGGTGATGGTGGCGTCCACCACGCGGGCCTTGAAGACCTCGGCGATGCGCAGGGCCTCCACCCGCTTCTCGCCTGTCCCGGCGACCTTCACCAGCGCCATCTCGCGCTCGACGTAGGGGCCTTCCAGCGTGAGGTCACGGACCTTGTGGACGGGCACCAGCCGGTCGAGCTGGGCCTTGATCTGCTCGATGATCATCGGCGTGCCCGAGGTGACGATGGTGATGCGGGACAGATTGTCCTTCGCGTCCACCTCGGCCACGGTCAGGCTCTCGATGTTGTAGCCGCGGCCGGAGAAGAGGCCGATGACGCGGGCGAGCACGCCCGGCTCGTTGTCCACCAGCACGGCGATGGTGTGGCGCTCGGTGATCTGCTGCTGCACGGTATTGGCTCCGTTTGCGGGGTCTGGCGGGGTCGGGTTCGGCCGGTCGTCAGACCAGGACCATCCCGTCCTCCGGCGTGGCGTCGCCCATCGGCTCCTCGGGGCCCAGCAGCATCTCGTTGTGCGCCCGGCCGCCGGGGATCATGGGGAAGCAGTTCTCCTTCTGGTCGACGCACATGTCGACGATGACGGGCCGCCTCACCTCGATCATCTCGCGGATGACGTCGTCCACTTCCGACGTCTTGGTGGCGCGCAGGCCGACGCCGCCGAACGCCTCCGCCAGCTTCACGAAGTCCGGCAGGGCCTCGGAGTAGCTGTTGGAGTAGCGGGCGCCGTGCAGCAGCTCCTGCCACTGGCGCACCATGCCCATCCACTGGTTGTTCAGGATGAAGACCTTGACCGGCAGCCGGTACTGCAGGGCCGTCGACATCTCCTGGATGTTCATCAGGATCGACGCCTCGCCCGCCACGTCGATGCAGAGCGCGTCGGGATGCGCGATCTGGGCGCCGATGGCGGCCGGCAGGCCGTAGCCCATGGTGCCGAGGCCGCCCGAGGTCAGCCAACGGTTCGGCTTCTGGAAGGGCAGGAACTGCGCCGCCCACATCTGGTGCTGGCCGACCTCGGTGCTGATGTAGACGTCGTCGCGCCCCTCGATGGCGGCGCGCAGCCGCTCCAGCGCGTACTGCGGCTTGATGACCTTGGAGCTGCGGTCGTAGCGCAGGCAGTCGCGGGCGCGCCAGAAGTTGATCTGGTCCCACCAGCCCTTCAGCGCCCGCTCGTCCGGGCGCTTCTGGCGCGCCTTCCAGATGCGGATCATGTCCTCCAGCACGTGGGCGGCGTCGCCCACGATGGACACGTCGACGCTGACGTTCTTGTTGATGCTGGAGGGGTCGATGTCGATGTGGATCTTCTTGGAGCCCGGCGAGAACTCGCTGACCTTGCCCGTCACGCGGTCGTCGAAGCGGGCGCCCACCGCCACCATCACGTCGCAGCCGTGCATGGCGAGGTTGGCCTCGTAGGTGCCGTGCATGCCCAGCATGCCCAGCCACTGCGGGTCGGCGGCCGGGTAGGCGCCCAGCCCCATCAGGGTGGTGGTGCAGGGATATCCCGTCATGCGCACCAGCTGGGTCAGCAACTGGCAGGCGATGGGGCCGGAGTTGATGACGCCGCCGCCGACGTAGAAGATCGGGCGCTTGGCGTTGGCCAGCAGTTCCACCGCCTCCTCGATGCGGTTGAGGTCGCCCTTCACCTGCGGGCGGTAGCTCTTGGGCTGGCACTCCGCCGGCGTCTTGTAGACGCCTTCGGCGAACTGCACGTCCTTGGGGATGTCGATGACGACCGGGCCCGGCCGGCCGTTCCTGGCGACATAGAAGCCCTCGTGCAGGGTGCGCGCCAGCTGGTCGACGTCCTTCACCAGGTAGTTGTGCTTGGTGCAGGGCCGGGTGATGCCGACGGTGTCGGCCTCCTGGAAGGCGTCGTTGCCGATCAGGTGGGTCGGCACCTGCCCCGTCAGGCAGACGATCGGGATGCTGTCCAGCAGCGCGTCGGTCAGGCCCGTGACCGCGTTGGTGGCACCGGGACCGGAGGTCACCAGCACGCAGCCGACCTTGCCGGTGGAGCGGGCGTAGCCCTCCGCCGCGTGCACCGCCGCCTGCTCGTGCCGGACCAGGATGTGGCGGATCTCGTTCTGCTTGAAGATCGCGTCGTAGATGGGAAGTACCGCACCGCCCGGGTAGCCGAAGATGACCTCTACGCCCTGGTCCCGCAGCGCCTTGATGACGATGTCGGCACCGGTGAGCTTCGTTCCGGACATGGCAGCACTCTTATCCACGTAATCGATCCGTTAAGGTTAAGCCGCTTGATCCTTCGCGGGTGCGAAAGGCCGGGCGGAGCGGGACCCTAGACCGAACTTTGCGTGGGGTCAACGTGTTTTGCGAATTATCGAAAAGATTTCGCCCGCGATTCCTTCATAAAGTTGCGCGCGGGCCGCAAGGCTGGCATGCGCACCGGGATCGACCCGCCGCGCCGCGGTCATTTGATGCCGGAACCAGGTGGTCTGGCGCTTGGCGTAGTTGCGGGTGAGCTGCTGCGCCCGCACCACTGCCGCCCCCAGCTCCATGTCCCCCCGCAGGTGGGCGATCAGCTCGGGCACTCCAAGGGCCTTCATGGCGGGAAGCCCGGGATCGAGGCCGAGCGAGGCCAGTTCCCGCACCTCCTCCAGCGCCTCCTGCTCCAGCATGGTGAGGAAGCGGGCGTCGCAGGCGGCATAGAGCCGGTCGCGCGGCGGCTCCACGACCAGGGTATGGAAGGACAGGCCGGGCGGCGGCCCCTCCCCCGCCCGGGCCTGCCAGTCGGTGATGGAGCGGCCGGTGGCGTCGAGCACCTCCCAAGCGCGGATGAGGCGCTGGGTGTCGCCGGGGAAGAGGCGCGCGGCCGTCCCGGGGTCGCGCGCCGCCAGGGCC
>DASPKT010000024.1:0-7890 GCA_035627915.1 Azospirillaceae bacterium | reverse complement strand
CACACCGGCATCGCCTCCTTCCTGATCGCCTACCACCGGGTGCGCACCGCCGCCGACGCCCGGGACTACGTGGCGCGGGTGGCCGGCATCCCCGCCGTTATCGACGCGGCGCTGGACAACCTGAAGCGCTCGGCCGAGGCCGGCGTCATGCCGCCCGCCTTCTCCTACGCGCCCATCGTGACGGCGGCGCGCAACGTGGTGACCGGCCGCCCCTTCGACCAGGGCCCGGACGCCAGCCCCATCCTGGCCGACCTGGAGAAGAAGGTCGCGGCGCTGGACCTGCCCGAGACCCGGAAGAAGGAGCTGGTGAAGGCCGGCGAGGCGGCGCTGCTGGAGCAGGCGGGCCCCGCCTTCCGCCGCTTCATCGAGGGCGTCGAGGCGATACGGGCGCGCCAGGCGGAGAGCCGGGGCGTCTGGTCGCTCCCCAATGGCGACGCCTACTACGCCGCCATGGCGAAGTCCTCAACCACCCTGGACCTGGCGCCCGAGGCGGTCCACGAGTTGGGCCTGCGCGAGGTGGCGCGGCTGCAGGGCGAGATGAAGGCGATCATGGACAAGGTCGGCTTCAAGGGCGACCTGCGGGCCTTCTTCCAGTTCCTGCGCACCGACCCGCAGTTCTACGACCCGGCCACGCCGGAGGGGCGCAAGGCCTACATGGACCGGGCGACCCGCATCATCGCCCGCATGAACGCCGACCTCGACCGCTTCTTCCACACCAAGCCCAGGGCGCCCATCGAGGTGCGGGCGGTGGAGCCGTTCCGGGAGAAGGCCACGCCCAGCGCCTTCTACGAGCCTGCCTCGCCCGACGGGTCCAGGCCGGGCGTGTTCTACGCCAACCTGCTCGACATGTCGGTCAACCCGATCTACCTGCTGGAGAGCCTCGCCTACCACGAGGGCATCCCGGGCCACCACATGCAGATCGCCATCGCCCAGGAGATGACCGGCCTGCCCGCCTTCCGCCGATTCGGCGGCCACACCGCCTACATCGAGGGCTGGGCGCTCTATTCCGAGCTGTTCCCCCGGGAGAACGGCTACTACGAGGACCCCTACTCCGACGCCGGCCGCATCGCCTCGGAGCTGTTCCGCGCCTCGCGCCTGGTGGTCGACACCGGCATCCACCTGAAGCGGTGGAGCCGCGAGGAGGCCATCCGCTACATGAACGAGAACACATCCAACCCCGAGAACGACAACATCACCGAGGTGGAGCGCTACTTCGTCTGGCCGGGCCAGGCGCTGGGCTACAAGATCGGCATGAACCGGATCGTCGAGCTGCGCGAGAAGGCCCGGCGGGAGCTGGGCGACCGCTTCGACATCCGCGGCTTCCACGACGCCATCCTGACCAACGGCTCGGTCAGCATGCCGATCCTGGAGCAGGTGGTGGACGACTGGGTCCGGTCGGTGAAGGGAAGCTGAAGCGGAACCGCCCCGCGGCGCTGTCGCCGCGGGGCGGTGTCCCGTCCTCTGAAGGGTCCGCGCGGCGTTTCCGTTTCCCCATTCCTCCTCCGTCATTCCGGCGAAAGCCGGAATCCAGGGGCGTTCGCCGTAGCGCCCGTGATCCCTGGACCCCGGCTTTCGCCGGGGTGACGGAAAATGGATCGAGGATTTCCTGACCGTAACGGTCTTTCAGTCTTGCCCGCTCCCCCCCCCCGTGAGGAGGGGAGCAGGTCCACGGAAGCCGTCAGAACGTCCACTTCGCCCCGGCCTGCAGCAGGCGCGGGTTGTTGGGGATGGAGCCGCGGGAGCGGTCCACCACCACGGTGCGGTCGAACAGGTTCTTGGCGGTGGCGTAGAGCGTGACGGGCGTGCCCGGCACGGTCCAGTTGGCCTGGACGTTGAACAGCCAGTAGGCGTCCATGCGGCCGCGCTGGCCGTCGGCGGTCACCGCGACCGTGTTCAGGTCGTCGGTGTACATGGAGCCGGTGTAGACCGCCTCCACCTCCAGCCCCGGCCCGGCGTCGCGCTGGTAGCCCAGCGTCAGGCTCAGCAGGTGCTCCGGCGCGTAGGGCAGGTCGTTGCCGGTCACGCTGACGGTGCCGAAGCCCGACACGCTGGAGAAGCGGCGGCCCTTGAACTCCGCGTCCCACAGCCAGGTCCAGGCGCCGGCGGCGTAGACGCTGTAGCCCTCGGTCCCGAACATCGCGGCGCTGTCCAGCCGCGCGCCCAGCTCCATGCCCTGGTGCAGGGTCTCGCCGGCGCTGGTCAGCGCCGCACCGGTGCCGCCGGCGACGCTGGCCGGGACGATCTGGTTGTCGAAGTCCATGCGGAACCAGGCCAGCTCGAACTCCACGCCCGGCACGGCGGCGCCGCGCAGGCCCAGCTCCCAGTTCCAGCTCCGCTCCGCCTCCAGGTCCACGGTGCCGCCGGCGTTGGAGACCACGTCCTCCACCCGGGGCGGGGAGAAGCCGCGGTGCACGCCGCCGAACAGCGTCACCTCCTCCGTCGCCTGGACGGTGGCGCCGAGGCCCGGCACCCACTCCGTCAGGTCGGTGGAGCCCTGCTGGCCGGTCAGACGGTTGGTGCGCTCGAAGTCGATCGCCTCCATGCGGACGCCGGGGGTCAGCGCGAAGCGGCCGAAGTCGAAGCGGTTCTGCACGAAGGCGGAATAGGCGTCGACCTTGCGCTCGTTATCCTCGCGCACCCCGCCGTTGGCGGTGGTGCCGGCGCTGCGGGCGGTCGGCGTGTCGCCGTTCACTTGCAGCCGGTCCTGGTCCTCGTAGTGGGCGCGCACGCCGGCCAGGAAGTCGCCGTCGAAGGCGCCGGTGCGGTAGCTGGCGGACAGGCGCGGCTCCACGCCGAAGGCCACGTACTCGCGCAGGCGCCCCTCGTTGCCGCAGGTGGTGTCCAGGTTCGCCATGCCGCCGCAGCGCGGGTCGCTGCTGTCGTTGGGGCGCTGGGCGGAGTTGGAGGACTGGCGCCACCAGTAGCGGTCGAAGGTGGAGCCGTAGACGGCCGTCGTCAGCGCCACCGTGTCCGTGAAGTCCACCCGGTGGGTCAGCGAGGCGCCCCAGCGCTCGCTGTCGAAGCGGTCGTTGCGGAACGGGTTCTGGCGCGGGTCGGCGCTGTACTCCGCCAGCGTCAGGCCGGAATAGGTGATCTGGCTGTTCTCCTCGTACCGGGTCAGCTTCAACGTCACCGCCTGGTTGCGGCCCAGCGGCTGCACCAGCTTGCCCGTCACGTCGGTCACCCCGACATGGATGTTGTCGCGGGCGCCGTCGGCCTCCTTGCGCAGCGCGTTCAGCAGCAGGCCGGTCTGGCCGTAGGTGCCGCCGATGTTGGCCGTCGCCTCGTAGTAGTCGCGGTTGCCGCCGCGCAGGCCGATGGCGCCGGAGGTCTCCTTCGGCGGGTTCGGCGTGATGTAGTTCACCACGCCGCCGACCGTGTGGGGCCCGAAGGCGATCTGGCCGGAGCCCTTCAGCACCTCGATCCGCTCGAACCGCTCCAGCGAGGGGTGGTAGTAGCTGGCGTTGTCGCCGTAGGGCGCGAAGGTCAGCGGGATGCCGTCCTCCAGCAGCAGCGTCTTCGACGACCGGGTCGGGTTCAGGCCGCGGATGCCGATGTTGGGGCGCAGGCCCAGCCCCTCCTCCTCGCGCGGCATGACGCCGGGCACCTTCCGCAGCGCCTCGTTGACCGAGTAGACCTGGCTGCGCTCCAGCACCTCGGCCCCCAGGATGGTGGCGGAGCCCGGGATGGTCGGCAGGGCCATGCGGTTGCCCACCACGACCACCTCGGGCACGACCGCGGCCTGGGCCGCCTGGCCCTGCGCCGCCTGCCCCTGCGCTGCCTGCTGGGCCAAAGCCGGCGCCGAGGCGCCCGCCATCAGGACCACCGTCAGCGCGGCGCGCGCCGTTACCTTCTTCATCGCGACAACCTCTAGCTTGTCTGCCTTGCAGTTCCTTCCCCGGTCTCCCGCCGGGGCCCGGCTGCTGATAATGAGGTTGCGAGTTACTCTCAAGATAGATTTGCGAATGCGTCGCATTTAACGAACGCATGGTGGCAGCTCCGCCACAGGGGGTACTTCTTAGGGATTAGCCTCCGCGGGAAGGCCGGCCTGCCCGCCCTCCCCGTCGGCGCTCTCGTTGAAGAGGAGGGCGCCCAGTCCCCGGGCCCGCGCCTCCGTGCAGTCCGGCTGCGCGGCCAGCCGCGGGCAGGCGGCCCGCACGTCCTGCAGGCGGGCGATGTCCGGGATCCGGACCTTGCGCAGGCAGACGGCGCCCTCCGGACCCCAGCCCGCCTCGAAGCTCATCCCGGCATCCGCCCTGACCTGGATCGCCGCGTCGTCGAAGATGTTCACCGCGGTGCCGTCGACGGTATGGGAGCGCCCGTCCCCGCAATAGTCGGCGCGCAGCAGCCGGACGCAGGCCTGGTGATGCTTCCAGAGGGAGGCACCGCCCGGGGTGGACTTCCAGGGCTTGTACCCCAGGCGGACGCACTTCGCCTGGGCGCCGCCGGTGCAGGACAGACTGAACTCCTCCGTGGGCAGATGCTCTCCCGCCTCGGTCCAGCTGCCCGCCATGGGAAGGGCGGCGCGGAGGCCGTCCTGGTCGGCGGGGCAGAGGTCCGACCATTGCCCGCCCGCCGGATCGAAGACGCTGATCCGGTAGAGGAGCACGTCGCCGTCCGCGTCGCGCGGGTCGTGCCATGCCGCATCGATCCGCAGGCGCAGCGACGACCCGTCGGCGGCGGCGAGGTCCATCGTCGCGCCGACGACGCCGGTTCCCCGCTGGATCGTGCCGTCGGCATGGACGATCTCGAACTCGGTTCCCTTGACCGTCAGCCTCGGCCCGCCCGCCGCCCCGTCCCGCGCGGCGCCCGGCAGGCAGAGGACGGCACCCAGGACGCCGGCGGCCATGGCCCTGCCCCATCTGCGCATTCTTCCCTCCGGCATGACGCTCCGTCGAAGGCTGGCGGCCGGTTCTCCTTGTCGGTGCCGGCCGCCAGCGCTCCCCTCACTTCGCGGGCTGGACCGCAACGAGGCGCAGGGCCCCCGTCGCGGGCGCGGCGGAGCGCGGCCCGTTGAAGCTCACGCCGTTGAAGCTGACGCCGTTCAGGCTGGAACCATTGAAGCTGACGCCGTTGAAGCTGACGCCGTTCAGGCTGGTGCCGTTGAAGCTCACGCCGTTGAAGCTGATCCCGTTGAAGCTCACGCCGTTGAGGCTCGTGCCGTTCAGCGACGTGCCGGCATTGGACGGACCGCTCGCCAGGACCGCGGCAAGCAGGGCGGCGGTCGGGAAGGCCAAGGTGAAGCGCATCTTCTCATCTCCCAGATGTGGTGACTGTCGTCGGCAGCCCGGGTGGGCCGTGGCGCGATAGTCGGCAGGATCGGGCCGGCGATCCCCCTCTGTCCGGGTAGGCCCGGTGGGACTAATTCGGGCGCGCGGATGCCCCTGGCCGGTCGTGCCGCATCGATCGCCTCTTGGCGCGGCGCCCCGAAACGGGTCTGCTGGGGCCTCCTGGAACCGGAGGGACGGCATGGAGAAGGTGGCGCTGGTCACGGCGGCGGGGCGTGGCATCGGAGCGGCGGTCGCGCGCCGGCTGGCGGAGGACGGGTACCGGCTGGCCCTGCTCTCCCCCGGCGAGGGGGTGGAGGCGCTGGCGGCGGAGCTGGGCGGCGTCGCCGTGCGCGGCAGCGTGACCGAGGCCGCCGACCAGGAGCGGCTGGTCGCAGCCGCGCTGGAGCGGTTCGGGCGCATCGACGCGCTGGTCAACAATGCCGGCCACCCGCCGAAGGGCCCGCTGCTCACCCTCACCGACGCCGACTGGCGCGCCGGGTTCGAGATGCTGTTCCTGTCGGCCGTGCGCATGACGCGGCTGGTGACGCCGCACCTGCGGGCGGCCGGCGGCGGGGCGGTCGTGGCGCTGACCTCCTACGCCGCCTACGAGCCGGAGCCGGACTTCCCCATGACGACGCTGCGGGCGGCGCTGGGGGCCTGGGTCAAGCTCTACGCCGACGAAGAGGCGCGCCACGGCATCCGCATGAACGCGGTGCTGCCCGGCTTCGTCGACAGCCTGCCGGAGAAGGCGGAGCGGCGCGCCCGCATCCCCCTGGGCCGCTACGCCCGCGCGGCCGAGATCGCCGACGTCGTCGCCTTCCTGCTGTCCGACCGCGCCTCCTACGTGACGGGGCAGAGCCTGCGGGTGGACGGCGGGATCACCCGGTCGGTCTGACGCGGCCCCGGTGACAGACCCGGCGGTCCTCTACGGGCTGGTGCTGCTGGCCGCGCTGTCGCACGCGCTGTGGAACCTGGCGGTGAAGGCTGCGGCGGACCGGGCGATGATGCTGGTGGCGATCCGGCGTGCAGCTCGCAAATAGAGCGCTGGCTTCAGCCCAGCTCGCCAGGCCGGGGCTGCTGCCTCGGCATCCTCTCCCGGCGCAAGGCCCGGAGGACGGACGGAAGCGCGGCGGCATTCGAGGGCCGGCAGGAGTCCTGACTGAGAGAGAAAACGGAGAATACAACAACACGACGGGTACAGCGCGCTCCTGGTTTGTGTTATGTCTTTGTGGTACTTCCACTCGTGAGCGCACCTGAATTGGACATACTGCACGCCGAATCTTGCTGGTTTGGAGAACGAACGACACAACTTCGGCATTTCCGCCACTCTTTAGCGCAAGATGGATAAAATGATTGTGGATACAGGAAAGCTATTCATCGGGTCGCAGGAGGAATGTAAGTCATTCATTCGAAATATATCTTCAAGCTACATTTATATCCTTCGACGCCCGGATGGCAGACCATTCTATGTCGGGCAAGGGACTGGCCCCCGCGCGTTCCAGCATGAAAACGAGGCCAGGCATGAGAATAACTGGAGGACCAATGACCATAAGCTAAATGTTATCAGATCTATATGGCGATCTGGCGATAGCGTCTTGTATGAGATTGATTTTGTAAGTCGCGATAAAATCTCGATTAACGTAAGAGAAGAGGAACTGATCCGGCAATTCGGGCGCTTGCATGAAGGTGGACCGCTGACGAATCGCGCACCAGGCGGAAGATCTCTTGAAGAACCATCGCCTTTTTCGAAAGAAAAGCATTCAGCTACGCTCGGAGGTATCCCGGATAATGATCCAGAGCGAGCAACACTGAACCGCTTCGTCCTCGCAATTGCATCAATGAAATCGGTTGTTCTGAAGCCCCTGAACAGAAGCTTCATACCAAAAAAAACACAGCCAAATAGGAAATCCTTTGCGCCGTCACTCAGGCAAGCCGCCGCCCTTGCTGCTTCTGCCGCAGCGAATGGTGTGTTTCTGGATGGACCATGCGAACTGCCACGGCGTGTTGAAGTAGATGGCGTCAAGGGATTCGTCGAAAATGGTGTTGCTTGCGATATCATCGTAAGCAAGATGGCGAACGTTGTTTCGGCTGAGAAGCCAGAAGATGAAATTTTTGTTCTGTCCGCCACTCAAGCTGCCACTGTAGTGGGATTCATTGGATTGAGGAAGTGCGTTGATTTAGGCATTATTCAAAGTCGTGCATTAGTGGCGCCTAGCTAGCAGACTGAGCTAGTAGATGTGGAGCCAACCCTACGCTTGCCCTCCGGAGGCTCTTCGGCGCAGGCAGGGCCTCCACCTCCGTGATCAGACGCGGAAGCAATGCTCTACTTAGATTTGCCACGACAGCAGGTGACGCTCTGCCCGTTCGATAAGGAGAGGGTCGGATACATCGAGCGACTCGAACGCCAGCGTGACCGCCTGAGCGCTCCTATACTGGCGCGCCGCCGTCGGCCCCTTCCTTAGGGAGTGCTGGGCAGTCGGGCTCGGGGCCGGCGTGCTGTCGGTGCTGGGCTACCTCGCCTTCCTGGCGGCGGTCGCGGTGCTGCCCATGGCGCCGGTGGCCGCGGTGCGGGAGAGCAGCGTCCTGTTCGGCACCGTCCTGTCGGCGGTGGTGCTGAAGG
>DASPKT010000023.1:0-6829 GCA_035627915.1 Azospirillaceae bacterium | reverse complement strand
TGCTGGCGGGCGTGCTCATGCCTTCAGCGGGTACTCGCCGTACAGGCAGATGCAGAAGTTCATCGCCAGGAACGGCTGGCGGTTCTCGTGCGATTGCCCGCCGCCCATGATGCCGACCATCTGCATGGCCAGGGTGGTGTCGTAGGTGTCGGTATTTGTGTAGTTGTTCTGGCCGACCGTCCGGGCCAAGTGCGTCGCACTGTTCGGGATGTTCGTATAGCCGCTGGTGCTCGTCGGGACGTAGCAGGTCACCGTATGCTGATGGTTCGGCATCTGGCTTTCAACCAGGGTCACGCTGGACGCGCCCACCGTCTTGCCGAAAATGCGGTTCGTCAGGCCCGTGCCCTGGCCCGCTTGGCACACGGCGCTGCCCATCAGGTTCGGCAGCTTGAAGTTGTTCTGCCCATCGCCGCCGAATTGAATCCCCAGGACGGTGTAAAGCACCTGGTATTGCATGATGCTCATAGTCTGGCCGTTGCACTGGGCCCAGTTCTGCGGCGCGAAGTTGAAGCCGAAGATCCGGATTTCCCCGTAAAATGCATCCATTTCCGGATTTCCTTTCAGTTCGGCCGCGTTGGGTAATTGCCCAGGATGGCCATGATGAAGCTGATAGCGGTGGTCGTCATGACGTTGGCGTGCGCTTGGCCGCCACCGGCGTAGGTGACTGCCTTGGTGTCAAGCTGCACAATATTGGCGGCTGGCGGCACGGCCGCCGTGTAGAGGCCGTTGATCGTTCCGGACTGCTGTACCTGGGCGTAGACCATGTTGGGCCCGACCGTCTTGCTCGTCGCGTTGGCCGCTACCGTGTAAACCGTATGGCTGTGGGCGGGCATCTCGCCCATGGCCAGCGTATGCGTCTCTTCACCGCCGGTCTGTCCGAGCGTACGGGCGGAGAGCGGCGGGTTCGTCGTAGTGTTGGTCCCCTGGCCGATCGGAATGCGGCCGCGCAGGTCCGGCACGTTGAAGTTGTTGACGCCGTCGCCGCCATAGGTGACGCCGATCAGGGAGAACAGTGCCTGCTGCTGCTGAACGCTCAGTGCCTGGCCATCGCAGAGAATCCAGTCTTCGGGATTGTAGTTGCCGGCGAACATGCGAATCTCGCCGAGAAAGCATTCGGACATATCTAAGGTCCTCCGAGGCTCCGGGTTTTCCGGGAAATTAGTTCCGGGGCGGGAAGATGCCCAGGGTGGCGATGCAGAAGTTCATCACGAGGAACGGCTGCATGTTGTTATGCGGAGCGCTGCTGCCTTCCGTGGAGAAGGTGTCGCCGGCAATCGCCGTCAGGGGCCCGCTCGTCGGCGGACCGTAGATGTTCACCGTTCCGGTCGGCGGCGTGACCGTTGCCGGCAGCGCGCTCTTCGGGGGGCCGAAATTGCTGCCCGTGCTGAGCGCGTTCACGGAGTGCATGTGCTGCGGCATGGTCTGGACCGACAGCGTCACTGCTTCCGAACCGCCGGACTGCCCCGCTTGGTAGAATGTCCCGTCCGGGGCCTGGCCGACGTGAATGGGCGTGCGGCCCCGCAGGTCGGGTAGGTTGAACATCGTGGAACCGTTTCCGCCGAATGTCTGGCCCAGCAATGCGTTCAGGGCTGCGTTCTGCTGCGCCGGCAGTTGTGCGCCATTGCACAACGCCCAGCCATCCGGCGCCCAACTCCACGGGAAAATACGAACTTCACCCAGAAAGGGGTCCACATCTGCCTCCATCGGTGACACGGAAACCGGCATACGCGAACAAGTTGGCCGCCGATCTCGGACAGTCAGTGTGCATAGATATGCAGAACGGTCTACAACCAGTTGGCCTAACCGCCGGGATATATATGTCAATGGTATTGGCTTGTGCTACAATACACCCTAATGCGATTGGCTGAGCGTGCCGCCGCTGCTCCTTCTATGGGATAGCGGTGCCCGACACTCTGCTCTCAGGAAAATTTCCTACGCCGGGGCTTTGGGTGAGGGCATGAATTTACAGCGGCAACCCGACTTGCTATCATTGCTGGTGGACAGTCGGCCTTGATGGGGAAGTGGATCGTGGAGCCGAATTTGGTGGAGACGCACGAGGAAGAGGGCAATCCGGGCGCAGGGCGCAGGCCCTGGACCGCGCCGGTCCTCATGACCCATGCCATTGACGACATCACTCGGAATGCGCTGACGAATAATCACGACGCCAGCAACTCGCAGTCCTGAACGGATGCCGGTGCGGTGCCTGCGGTCGAGGTCGGTCGCCGGGGATCGCCACATCGACTTGGGCGCCATCGAGAATCGATGAATGAGTGCTTTCGCGGGCTACGTTTCGTTCGGCCCGTCTGGCGTGGCGCCGGGGACAGAAGAGCGCCTTATCCGTAGCCTTGACGGGGCACGTCTCCGGCGTCCGCAGGTCCACCGCGGTGACGGCTGCGTGTTCGTCTTCCGCCAGCGGCTTGTCTCTCCCGAAGACGCTTTCGAACAGCAGCCTTCATGCGGCCGAGGCATCGTCTCGCTGTTCGATGGTCGCCTCGACAACCGCGGCGAGATTCTCGACGCGCTCGGCCTCACGAGTCCGGCAGAGAGACCGATCCCGGACGGGGATCTGGTCCGGCTCGCCTATGAGCGCTGGGAAGAGGGCGCGGTCCCTCGCCTCCTCGGCGATTTCGCCTGGGCCGTCTGGAACGGCCGTGCCTGCCGGCTGATGCTGGCCCGCGACCATAGCTGGCATCGCTCCCTCTATTACGCCCGTACAGGCGATGCCCTGGCATTTGCGACCGGTTACCGCCCGCTGCTGGCCTTGCCCGACATCCCGCGCGAGATGGACGAGGTCGCGGTCGCCGGCCTCCTGCTGATGGCGCCGGAGGAAGGCGAGCGATCCTACTACAAGGCGGTCTCCTGGGTCGGATCGGCGATGCGCGTCGTCGCGACGGCAGATGGCGTCCGGCGGGACCGGATATGGGAACCGGGGCCACGACCTATACTTCGCATCTCCGACGGTGACGCCGTGGAGGCTGCCCGTTCCCTGTTCGATGAAGCCGTTCGCTGCCGGCTACGCGTTGCCGGGCCCGTGGTCTCGTCGGTCAGCGGAGGTCTGGACTCCAGCGCGGTCACCGCCACCGCGGCCCGCCTGCGGGTACCCGATGCGGTGCATGCCCTGTGCATCGCGCCGGTCGACGGCACCCCGCCTATCACCCGCCCGGGCTGGTATCCGTTCGAGCGGCCCTATGTCGATGCGTTGGCGGGGATGTACCCGAACCTGAAGCTGGAATATCTCGTCTCCATCGAACCGGAGGAATTCGAACGCGACCCGTCGGCCCATTTCCTGACCATGGGAGCGCCTTACTGGTCGCCCGGTGGCACCGGCTGGTTCCTGCGTCTCTACCGGCGTGCGGCAGAACTCGGGGCGAGCACGATCCTGCAGGGCGACCTGGGGAACATGACGTTCAGCGCGAAGGGCTTAAACCGCCTCTCGTCCCTGCGAAATCGCGGAGCGTGGCTGACCTTCGCATGGGAACTGCTGGCGGCCCGGCCGTCATTGCCGGACGGCCAGTGGTCCGGCCTGGTCCGCGGCCAGCTTTCATCGATGGCGCCCTCTTGGTTGAGAACCACGGTGCGTCGGCTGCGCGGGGGCAGCGAGCCGGCATGGCAGCGTGACTATGTCATCAACCCCGACTATTTCAGAAGCGCTGGGCTCGAGGAGCATCACGCCCGCTTCAGCTTCGGCCTCAATGATGGATCAGTGGCGGGCGCGCGAACCAGAGACCTGCGGACGGCGGTTCTGAGGACACGCATGGCGATGGAGGCGGAGGCCGCGAACAGGAACCACAGCGGCGTCACCATCTCCGATCCCTTCTCCGACCGCCGCATCATCGAGTTCTGTCTGTCCTTGCCGGACGACCAGTTCCTGCGCGGCGGTCAGACCCGCTCGTTGGCGCGGCGAGTCTTCGCCGACCGTGTGCCTCCGTCGATCACGAACAATCCTCGGCAGGGGACGCAAAACGGCGACTGGCACCAGCGCCTGACGCCCTTGCGTGACAAGTTCATGGCGGAGGTGGACGCGCTTGAGCGTTCTCCCCTGGCCAGCCGAATGCTGGACGTCCCCCGCATCCGGCGGATCATGGAGACTTGGCCGGCCGATCCCGAGGAAGCGCTTCGTACCCAGTGGTTCACCAAGCACCGGATGTTCCGCGCCCTCCACGCCGGCCGCTTCATCCGTTGGCTCGAAGGCGGCAACCAGTGATGCTCATCGGTACCCCAGCCGGCCCATGACGGAGCCGTGTTCCCGCTCGATCCGGGCGGACTGCGCGCCCGACAGAACGGCGCGCCAGCCGCCGGCAGCGCCCTGGCGGAAGAACCGGCCACCACTGATGGGGTTGTGGCGGAAGCCATGCCGCTCCTCCTGGTTGCGAAGACTATCGAACCGGGTGGCGGCGGCGGCACCCTCGAGCGCGGTCGCGGAGGCATCCCAGCCGAGATGGCGGGCGACCCGCCCGAGTTCGGCCGGCGTATCCGCTAGCAGGTCCTCATAGCGGACCAGCAGGGGAACCGACGGCGCCTCCAGCCAGCTCCGCGCATGCTCGCTCCAGGTCAGCAGGCGCTGACGGAGTTGCAGGGTGCCGGCGCGCCGGTTGCCCGAGAATGCCGCGTCCGGGCGCGACATGAAATCGATGGCACCATCAAGCGGCAGTTTCAGATGGTGAGACAGCGATACGGCCACGTCGCGCGGATCACGCACGAGATGGACCGCCGCCAGCGTCAGGTGCGGAGGGAACAGGGGCTCGCCGGAGCGCGTCAGGACCCAGGCGTCATATGCCATCCGCAGCAGCGGACCGGACGCCGCCCGTGCCTCGGCCTCGTAGAAACGAGGACGCAAGGCCTCCGCCGCGTCGGGGTCGAGGTCGCCGGACTGCGCGTCGAGTCGGGCGTCCAGGCTGGCCCGATCCGAGGCCACCGGTGCCATCTCCACCCGGCGGCGAAAATCGACCGCCCCTCCCCCCAGCGACAGGCTCCCAAGTAGAAGGCGCAGCCAAGTGCTGCCGGACTTGGGATAGGCGGCGATCCAGTGGAAGCCGCTCATCTCCCCGCTTCCGCACCGTCCGCGCGGTGGCGGGCGGCGATGGTGGACACGGCGGCGTCCAGCGCCGACAGGTCCGACACGCGCCCGAACGCGGCTGCCGGCTGCCGGGCGATCTCCATGACGTCTCGCAGCAGGGCTGCCTTTCCCCTGATATGCAGCGCCGCGTTCTGCCGGTAGACCGCCTCGACCAGGGCACTCACCGCGACGCTCCCGCGCAGCGGTTCGATCCCGGCGTGACGATCGTCTCCGACGACCCTCAGATGGTAGACCGCCGCCAGGGGCCGGGGTTCAGTAAGGAAATGCACGCCAGGAACCGGCAGGCGGAATTTCTCCATCTCCTCCCAAACCCGCTCCAGCCCGTCGGGCACCACGCCGAGGCCATCCATCACGTCGCGCCACAGCTTGATCCGCGGGAAGGACGGCAGCACCAGCGGCCCGCCCGCCGCCTTGACGTCAACCACCGTTACGTCGTCGGCCAGCACCCGGTATCCGCGGCGCAGGAAGGCGGCGGTGAGCGTGGATTTCCCGACGCCGGACGGGCCGGCGAAGGCCACCGCTTTCCCGCCGATCTCCACGCAGCCGGCATGCAGCGGCAGCAGCCCGCGCTGGTGGCAGAGGATGCCGAACACGCTGCCCAGCAGGAACACGCGGATGTCGGGCGCATCCTCGGGCATCCGGGGCCGCACAGTCACCTGCCGCCCGCCCTCCGCGAGGTAGGCGGCGACGCCCTCCACGTCGTAGCGGCAGGTGCCGTCCGCCGCGACCTGCAGCAGCGGCCCCTCGAACGTCGGCGCCTCCAGCCGGTCGGGCACGTCGCCCAGCCGGACCTCTATGTCGGGCGGGCGCGCGTCGCCGGTCCAGGGCAGCAGGTCGGGCAGCGGCAGGTCGGAGGCGACGCGCAGGCCGCACAGGGCGTAGCTCATGCCCGGAACACCGCGATGGGGGCGAAGTCGCGGCTCTCGGCCGCGCCGGTCACCGGCACGCCGCCGGACAGGCTCCAGGCGTGCGCCTCGACCGTGCCGGCACGCCTGGCGACGCCGAACCGGACCTCGGCCGGCAGGCCCCGCCGCCGCAGCATGACCGCGGCGGCCGCGGCCTGGTGCAGGCAGACGGCGCGCAGGGGCAGGTTCCGGCTGGCCCGCGCCACGGCGTCCGACACGGCGCGCGCCGCGGCCCCGTCGGCGGCGCCGGCAGCTGTGCCGGCGGCTCCGCCGTCCGCCAGCCGCAGGCCCAGCAGGCGCATCACCCGCGCGAAGGGCAGCACCGCCACCAGCAGCCGCACCAGCGCCAGCACCGCGGCCGCCTCCAGCGCCGCGCGCCGCTCCCGCGCGTCCAGCCGCGCGAAGCGGACGGCGCGGCGCGTCAGCACACCACCACCAGCCGCCGCTCCGCCAACTGCGTCAGCAGGTCCAGCACGTCCCGCTCGATGACGGCGGGAGCGGCGTCGTAGTCCCGGGAAAGCTCGTCCGCCAGCTCCGCCGCCGACCGCGGCGTCTCCAGCCGCTTCCACACGTCGGTGCCGATGGTGTCCAGGCCGAGATAGAGCCCGGCCTCCACGTCCATCATGACCATCTCCCCACCCACTTCGGTGGCGAGGACGTCCGCGGCGCGGCAAACGCGCGACAAACGGTCTAGGGCGGGGACGGCGGAGGGCATGGGATCCTGACGGAACTGGCAAGTGATGCTTTACATCTGCACGGGGCGGATGCGAGCGTCAAGACGGAGGCGCGGGCAAGCCCCGGGACATCTTGGGGTTTTGGCACCCGCCCACACGTTGCCGGAGCGCGC
>DASPKT010000022.1:0-2385 GCA_035627915.1 Azospirillaceae bacterium | reverse complement strand
CGCCGATCCTGCTGTTCGCGATCCAGCTGCTGGCCGGGTTCCACAAGCCCTGGCTGCCGAAGTCGCTCAGGGCCAAGTCCTTCGACCGCGGCTCGCTGGCCGGGCTGGTGCGGCGCGCCATGCCCTACGTCCACAAGCTGGAGCGGCTGTCGCGCCCGCGCCTGACCCTGCTGGTGGACGGGCCGGCGGAGCGGGTGGCCGGCCTCGTCGTGCTGATCCTGGCGGCGGTGCTGATCCTGCCGATCTTCCTCGGCAACATGCTGCCGGCCATCGCCATCGCCGTCATCGGGCTGGCGCTGATGGAGCAGGACGGGGTCGCCATGGTGGTGGGCTACGTCACCGGCGCCGTCTCCGTCATCGTCGTGCTGCTGGTCGTGCTGGGCTTCGCCAGCCTGATCATGGAGATGGTGCACCGGCTCTGGGGCTGAACCGCCAAGCCCTTGAAGGCGTTGAGGGGACGGTCCTACACTGCCGGCCGGAGGAGGGACCCCATGCAGAAGACCGTCCTGGTCGCCGACGACGAGCCCAGCATCGTCATGTCGCTGGAGTTCATGCTGAGGAAGGCCGGCTACGCCGTGCGCGTCGCCCGCGACGGGGCGGCCGTCATGGCCGCCATGGCGGAGGCGCCGCCGGACCTGATCCTGCTGGACGCCATGATGCCGGAGCGCGACGGCTTCTCCGTCTGCCAGGCGATCCGCGGCAACCCGGCCTGGGCCGCCGTCCCCGTGGTCATGCTGACCGCCCGCAGCCGCGAGGTGGAGCGGCAGAAGGGCCTCGCCATGGGGGCCAGCGACTACGTCACCAAGCCCTTCTCCACCCGCGACCTGCTGGACACGGTCAGGCGCCACCTGGGCGAGGGATGAGGGGATGGACGGGCGGCGGGCCCTGCGGCTGACGATCCTGGGGGCCGGGGCCGCCGCGGCCGCGGGCATCCTCGCCCTGCCCCGGCTGGTCGGGGGCAGCCCCGATCCCCTCCTGACCCTGGCCTTCGCCGCCGCCTTCCTGGCCCTCGCGGCGGCAGGCCTCGCCTGGGCGGCGGTGGAGCGCCTGCTGCTGGCCCCGGCGCGGCGCCTGTCCGCCGCGGCGCGCATCCTGGCGCACGGCGGCGGCGAGGGGGCGCTGGAGCCGGCCGGCTTCGGCGCGCTGAACGAGCTGGCCGGCGACGTGGCGGGGCTGGCGGGCCGCATCGCGTCGGCCGAGGCCGAGGCCGGCGCGCGCGCGGTTGAGGCGGCGCGCCGCGCGGAGGAGCAGAGCGGGCGCCTGGCCGCCCTGCTGCGCGACCTGCACCAGGGGGTGCTGGTCTGCAACCTGCGCCACCAGGTCCTGCTCTACAACGAGGCGGCGCGGACGCTGGTCGGGCCCGGCGACGGGCTGGGTCTGGGGCGCAGCCTGCTGGACCTGGTCACCGCCGCCCCGGTGCGCCACACGCTGGACCGGCTGGGCCGGCGCATCCGCGACGGGCGCCACCGCGCCCATGTCGACGGCATCGCCGCCGGCTTCGTCACGGCCGCCGCCGACGGCCGCCTGCTCCAGTGCCGCATGGCGGCCATCCTCGATGCCGCGGAGGAGGTCACCGGCTACGTCGTGACCTTCGAGGACGCCACGAAGGAACTGGCCTCCCTGGCGCGGCGCGACGCCCTGCTGCGCGCCGCCACCGACGAGGCGCGCGGCCCCATCGCCGCGCTGAGCGCCGCGGCGGAGATGCTGGCGGCGCACCCGGAGCTGACCGCGGAGGAGCGCGCGCCCTTCGACGCCGTGGTCGTTACGGAGACGGAACGGCTGGTGCGGACGCTGGAGCGCATCACCGAGGACTACCGCGCCGGCATCGCGTCGGCTTGGCCGATGAACGACGTCCACTCCGGCAACCTGTTCGCGCTGGTGGCGGAGCGGCTGCGGGCGGCCGGCGGCGGGCCGGCGCCCGACCTCACCCCCGTCGGCCTGCCCTGCTGGCTGCACGGCGACAGCTACAGCCTGGTGCTGCTGCTGTCCCACCTCGCCTGCCGGGCCGGGCACGCGGCCGGGGCGGCGCGGCTGGACGTGTCGGCGGAGGCCGAGGCGGCGGGACGCTTCGTCTATGTCGACCTGGCCTGGGAGGGGGCGCCGCTGCCGGCCGACACGGTGGCAAGCTGGCGCGACGACCGGCTGGAGGGGGCGCTTGCCGGGCTGTCCCTGGGCGACATCCTGGACCACCACGGCGCCGACCTCTGGAGCGAGGCCGTCCCGGGAGAGACGCCGCGCGCGCGCCTGCGCCTGCCCCTGCCCCCGGCCCAGGCGGTGCACGGCCGCCCCGGCGACGCGGAGCCGCCGGCGCCGCGGCCGGAGTTCTTCGACTTCGACCTGCTGCACCAGCCGCTGCCGGAGGGGGCGCTGGGCCGCACGCCGCTG
>DASPKT010000021.1:0-4628 GCA_035627915.1 Azospirillaceae bacterium | reverse complement strand
GCCCCTGGACCCCGGCTTTCGCCGGGGTGACGGTCAGATTGGGGAAATTCAACCATGCAAAATGCCTGGGCATGGGGACCGTGCGGTGCCGGGCCCGGCGCAGCCACCGGGAGCAGCAACCTCCCTCGGGAGCATCTCAACGATCCTCATCCTGAGCTTGGTCAGAAGGACGCACCCCGCTCCCGCTGCCCGGCACCCGCAAGAACCCCGCCCCCTACTCCCCGCCCCCCGGCGTGAACATGTACCCCGTCCCGCGCACGGTGCGGATGAAGCGGGGGCGGCCGGGGTCGGCCTCCACCTTGCGGCGCAGGCGGGTGATGCGCACGTCGATGGCGCGGTCGAAGGGTTCCGCCGCGGCGCTGGCGGCGGCGGAGGTGGAGAGGTCCAGCAGCTGGTCGCGCGTCAGCACCCGGTTCGGCCGCTTGGCGAGTGCCGCCAGCAGGTCGAACTCCATCGCCGTCAGCACCACGGCGTTGCCGTCGTCGCGAGTCAGCGTGCGGGCGCCGATGTCCAGGCGCCAGGGGCCGAACACCAGCTCCTCCGACCCGGGCTTGACGGCCGGCTTGGCGGCGGCGCGACGCAGCACGGCACGCACGCGGGCCAGCAGCTCGCGGTAGTCGAAGGGCTTCGGGACGTAGTCGTCGGCCCCGACCTCCAGCCCGACGACGCGGTCCACGACCGTGCCGGCGCCGGTGATCATGATGATGGCGGGGCCGCCGCCCGGCAGCGCCCTGAGCCTGCGGGCGATGGAGAAGCCGTCCTCCCCGGGCAGGCCCAGGTCGAGCAGCACCAGCTCCACCGTGCCGCCGGCGAGCCGCTTGTCCATCTCGGCGCCGCTGCCGCAGCCCTCCACCCGGAATCCGTAGTCGGCGAGGTAGGCGACCAGCAGGTCGCGGAGTTCCGCCTCGTCGTCCACCACCAGGATCCGCTGGCCCTCAGCCATGCGCACGCTCCCTAGCAAACCGGCCCGGCGGGCTGAAACAGTCGAAACGCGCCCGGCAACACAGGATACATCACCGACATTCGCCCGAAAGGGTCAAGCGTTAGCTTCCGCCTCGCTTGAACGAACTCGGGGAAAGACGGAAGCGGACATGGCGCCGGCACGGATTGGCAAGGCCCTTTTCGCCGCTTCCCTCCTCATCGCCCTGATCGCCGGCGTGGCGCTGGTGGGCATCGGGCACGCGGTCGCGGGGACCGCGACGGAATACGGCCTCTGGACCGCCGCGGCGGACTGAGGCGACGAGACCCGGGCCCCAGGGCCCGGCCGGAGGGAGCGGCGAGGTATCCCCGCACCGGACCGCTCCCTCCCAGACCATCCGGGCTTTCGGGCCCGGCTGGGGGAGACGGCGATGGCATCCCCGCGCCCGCGCCGTCTCCTCCTGAACGATCCGGGCCCTCGGGCCCGGCTGGGGAAGGCGGCGCCGGTATCCCCGCACCGCGCCGCCTTCCCCTGAAGCACCCGGGCCTCCGTGCCCGGTATGGAGGGGGCGGGACCGGCATCCCCGCGCCGCCCCGCCCCTCCCAACCCTGTGCCGCGGTCCCCTCCCAGTTCGGGCCGCGGCCGAGCCGTCGAGGCGGTTCGGGCCGGCGACACATCGTCCCGGCCCCTGCCATTTCGGCGTCTTTTCCTCCCAAGCCTGAGTAACTTCCCGCGCCGGCCCGCATGGCGGACCGGCGCGGATTTTCGTACCCTCTCCGCAAAGGCCGACGAGGGGGGATCATGGGGCTGGTCGAGGATTACGCGCTGTACGACGCGACGGCGCTGGCGGAGCTGGTGCGCACCCGCCAGGTGACGGCCAGGGAACTGGCGGAAGAAGCCATCTCCCGGATCGAGCGGCAGGACAAGGCGCTGGGCGCCATGATGGAGCGCCGCTTCGACCGCGCCCGGCTGGAGGCGGCGGGCGGCGTGCCGGCCGGGCCCTTCGCCGGCGTCCCCTTCCTGCTGAAGGACAACCTCACCCCCGCCGCCGGCATCCCCTACCACAACGGCAGCCGCATCTGGCGCGGCTGGTCGCCCGAGCACGACAGCACGCTGGTACAGCGGCTGCACCGCGCCGGGCTGGTCCTGCTGGGCAGCACCAAGGCGCCGGAGCTGTGCCTGATGCCGGTGACGGAGCCCGGCTCCTTCGGGCCGGCGCGCAACCCCTGGGACACAGGCCGCACCCCGGGTGGCTCCAGCGGCGGCTCGGCGGCGGCGGTGGCGGCCGGCTGGGTCCCGATGGCGCACGCCACCGACGGCGGCGGTTCCATCCGCATCCCCGCCTCCTGCTGCGGCCTGTTCGGGATGAAGCCGACGCGCGGGAGGACGCCGCTGGGCCCCCAGGTGGGGGAGGCCTGGCACGGGCTGTCCGTGGCGCACGCGGTGACGCGCAGCGTGCGCGACAGCGCCGCCCTGCTGGACGCGACGCACGGCGCCGACCCCGGCGCCCCCTACCACGCGCCGCCGCCCGCCGGCACCTTCCTGGAGGCGGCGCACCGGGCGCCCGGCCGGCTGCGCGTCGCCTGGTCGGCCGACGCGCCCAACGGCGCGCCCGTCCACGCCCACTGCCGCGCCGCGGTGGAGGCGGCGGCACGCCTGGCGGCGGAGCTGGGCCACGAGGTGGCGGAGGGGGCGCCGCCGATCGACGCGGGGCTCTATCACGACTTCATGACCCTGTTCTTCACCGCCGCGGCCCTGGAGCTGGAGGAGGCGGAGGCCGCCACCGGCATCCGCCCGGCGCTGTCGGAGCTGGAGGCGCCGACGGCGCTCGCCGTCCTCATCGGCCGCAGCATCCCCGGGCACGAGCTGGCGGCGGCGAAGGAGCGGTTGTACCGCGCGTCGCGCCGGATCGCCGCCTTCTTCGAAGAGGTGGACGTGCTGCTGACCCCGACGCTGGCGCAGCCGCCGCTGCCGGTGGGGGCGCTGGCGCCCCGGGGGTTCGAGGCGGCGGCGCAGAAGGCGGCGGCGGCGCTGCGGCTGGGCGGGCTGATCCGCCGCACGCCGATGCTGGACGAGGTGGTGGACCGCACCTTCGCCTTCATCCCCTTCACCCCGCCCTTCAACGTGACCGGCCAGCCCGCCGCCAGCATCCCGCTGCACTGGACGGCCGAGGGGCTGCCCATCGGGGTGCAGGCGGTCGGCCGCTTCGGGGAGGAGGCGACCCTGTTCTCCCTGGCGGCGCAGATGGAGGCGGCGCGCCCCTGGGTGGAGCGGCGGCCGGCGGGTCTGGCGTGAGGACATCGATGTGAACCTCCCGCTGCGCCGCCTGCCGCCGCTGACGGCGTTGCGCGCCTTCCACGCGGCCGGCCGCCACCTCAGCATGAAGGCGGCCGCCGAGGAGCTGCTGCTGACCCCGTCCGCCGTCAGCCACCAGGTCCGGGCGCTGGAGCGGCAGCTGGGCCTGGACCTGTTCGTGCGCGGCCACCGCAGCCTGTCGCTGACCGCGGAGGGCCGCGACTACTGGGAGCTGCTGGACCGCGCCTTCGCCGAGATCGCGCGCGGGACCGAGCGGCTGACCGCCGGGCGGCGCCCGCGCCTGCGCATCAGCGCCCTGCCGATGATCGCCGACGCGCTGCTGCTGCCGCGCCTGGGCGCCCTGCAGGCGGCGCTGCCGGACGTGGAGATCGCGCTGGACACCGCCAACCGGCTGGCCGACTTCGCCCGCGACCCCGTCGACGTCGCCATCCGCTTCGGCCGCGGCGGGTGGCCGGGGCTGGCATCGGAGGTGCTGCTGCCCCTCACCTTCACCGCGGTCTGCGCACCCGCCGTGGCGGCCCGCCTGTCGGGCGTCGCCGACCTCGCCGGCGAGGTGCTGATCCAGCATAGCGCCAAGCCCGACGGCTGGCGCGAATGGCTGGCCGCCGCCGGCCATCCCGGGCTGGCGCCTCGGGCCGAGCTGGCGGTGGACAGCCTGCAGGCTGCGCTGTCCGCCGCCGCCCAGGGGCTGGGCGTCGCCTACGCGCCGCTGGAACTGGCCGACCTGCGCGGCCTCGCCCTGCCCTTCCCCGGGCTGAGGGTCGCCGGCTACGCCTACCATTTGGTCTGCCGGCCGGAGGACCGCGGCCGGCCGGACGTGGCCGCGTTGCGCGACTGGCTGCGGGATGCCGTGGCGGCCCTGCCGCGGGTCGCGTGAATCCAGTTCACGCGTGGGGGAGAATTCCTCGTTTGCGGGACGCGGGCCCGGGGTAGAGAGTCGGGGGCGGCGGTGGCGTCGTGCGTCCTTCTGACCGGGCTCAGGATGAGGAAGGTTTCCGCGGTCGAAGAAACCGTTGGTTCTTTGCCGTCACCCCGGCGAAAGCCGGGGTCCAGGGGACGCAGGCGCTGCGGCGAACCTCCCCTGGATTCCGGCTTTCGCCGGAATGACGGAGGAAAATCCAGGGGGAGCGAACCGTAAAAGGCGCTTCTGGCCGGGGAGAGTCGTACTGCTCCCGGCCTGCATGTGGCTTGGCATCCCACGTCCCTCAGGCTGAGCCTGTCGAAGCCTCATCCTGAGCTTGTCGAAGCCTCATCCTGAGCTTGTCGAAGGACGCACCACCCAACAGCCGCACCCGCCCCAACCCCTAACGGAGGCGCTCCCGTGCCCGACACCGTCCAGACCGAGACCCTGGCCCTGGCCGCCGCCGATGGCCGCACCCTGGCCGGCACGCTG
>DASPKT010000020.1:0-22548 GCA_035627915.1 Azospirillaceae bacterium | reverse complement strand
CTTGGCGAGGTACAGCGGCGGCACCAGGTCCGGCGGCAGGCCCCGGATGGCGCGGGAGAGCGCCTGGGCCTGCAGCCCGGCGGCGTTGACCACCAGGCGGGCGCGCAGGGTCACCGGGTCGGCGCCGCCGACCGCCAGTTCCACCCCGCCCGCCACGGCGCGGCCGGACAGGATGGGGCTGTTCAGCACCAGCGTGGCCCCGCGCGACTCCGCCTCGCCCAGCAGCGCCAGCATCAGCCCGTGGCTGTCGACGATGCCGGTGGAGGGCGACAGCAGCGCCGCGGCGCAGGAAAGCGCCGGCTCCATCGCCAGCGCCTCCGCCGCCGTCAGCGGGCGCAGGTCGGTGACGCCGTTGGCGGCGGCGCGCGCGGCGATGCCGCCCAGCCGGTCGCGCTGGCCCGCGTCCGCGGCGACGATCAGCTTGCCGCAGCGGCGGTGCGCCACGCCCCGCTCCGCGCAGAACGCGTACAGCGCCTCGCGCCCGGCGACGCAGAGCCGGGCCTTCAGGCTGCCGGCGGGATAGTAGATGCCGGCATGGATGACCTCGCTGTTGCGGGAGCTGGTGCCGCTGCCGAACAGCGGCTCCGCCTCCAGCACCAGCACCTCGCGCCCGCGCAGGGCCAGCGCGCGGGCGACGGCCAAGCCGACGATTCCGGCGCCGACGACGACCGCGTCGGCCGTCTCGGTCACGGCGCGTCGTCCGCCGGCTTCGGGTCGGGCTCCGCCTCGCGGGCGCGCTCCTGGAGCTTGCGCTTGCGCAGGTTCTCCCGCAGCGCCGCGGCCAGCCGTTCCTGGCGGTCGGCGTCCTTTCCCGCCGGCGCCTTCGGCTTCCCCTTGCCCCCGTCGCTGGTCATGGCAGATTTCCTCCTCCGGCAGATGCGCGCGGATTCAGGGGTTCCCCCGGGTTTTGCGTCAAGCATCTCGATTTTGTCGCACCGACCCGCATCAACAGGCTTGCATCCCGGTCAGGGGTGTGGCAATTACCCCGCCCACGAACGGACCGGCGCTGCCGTAGCTCAGTGGTAGAGCACTCCCTTGGTAAGGGAGAGGTCGAGAGTTCAATCCTCTCTGGCAGCACCATCCGCCCCGCCCTCGATCGAGGGCCTCCGTTCGGTCCCGATCCCAACATCCGCCTGGAAGCCGACGCGCCGCCGCGCTATAGCCGCGCGCATGCCCGTCTCCCACGCCCCCGCTCCCACGCACCCGCTGGTCCTCGTCACCGGTGCGACCGGATTCGTCGGCCGCGCCGTCGTGCCGGCGCTGCTGGCCCGCGGATTCGCGGTGCGCGCGGCGGTACGCGGCGCCGGCGTCGTGGTGCCGGGGGCCGAGGCGTGGCCCGCCGGCGACCTCACCGGGCCGGTGGACTGGGCGCCGGCGCTGGAGGGGGTGCAGGCGGTGGTGCACCTCGCCGCCCGCGCCCATGTGACGCGGGAGGACCCGGCCGGCGCGGCCGCCGCCTACCGCGCCGTCAACGTGGAGGCGACCCGGAGGCTGGCGGAGGCCGCGGCGCGGGCGGGCGTGCGCCGCTTCGTCTACATGAGCAGCGTGAAGGCGCTGGGGGAGCGCAGCGGCGCGGTCCCCTTGCGCGACGGCGACACGCCGGCGCCGGAGGGGCCCTACGGCGACTCGAAGCTGGAGGCGGAGCGGGTCCTGGCGCGGATCGCGGGGGATTCGGGCATGGCGGCGGTGGCGCTGCGGCCGCCGCTGGTCTACGGCCCCGGGGTCAGGGCCAACTTCCTGGGGCTGATGCGGCTGGTGGACCGGGGTGTGCCGCTGCCGCTGGCCGGGATATGCAACCGCCGCAGCCTGATCGGCGTGGCGAACCTGGCGGACGCCGCGGCGACGGCCGCCGCGGTGCCGGGGCCCGGCGGCGCCTTCCTGGTCGCCGACGGGCCGGCCCTGTCCACGGAGGAGCTGGTGCGCGCCGTCGCCGCGGCGCTGGGCCGGCCGGCGCGGTTGTTCCCGGTGCCGGCGGCGCTCGCCCGCCTCGCCGGCGCCCTGCCGGGGATCGGCGGGGCGGCGGCGCGGCTGACGGGCTCGCTGGCGGTGGACGACGGCGGCTTCCGCGCCGCCTACGGCTGGTCGCCGCCCGTCCCCTTCGCGGAACAGCTGGCCGCCACGGCGGCCTGGTACCGGCAGGCGGTCAGTGGTCGGAGCCGTGCAGGATCTGGTTCCTGAGGCCGGTGTCGTACTCCAGTCCGGCCGGGGTCACCACGGCGCCGCCGTCGACCTGGCGGATCAGGCCCTTGCGCTCCAGCGCCACCCAGACCGACGGGTTGGACAGGCCGGTGGCGTCGCTGGAGGAGACGACGTAGGGGCCGAGGTGGAAATGGTTGCCGTGGGCATGCGGGAACTGGTCGACCAGGATGCCGCCGTCCTCCTGCGGCACGCCGACCTCCTCCATGCGCGCCAGCACCTGGAACAGGGTCAGCGTCTTCAGCTGCAGGGGGTTCAGTTTCAGCGGGTTGTTCCTGGGCGGCATGCGCGGGCTCTCCGTTGCGGGCGGCCGTCCTGCGGCCGGGGCGGCCACTTGAACGCCCGGCCCGAGTGCAAGTCAAGCCGCGACCGCGGCGCCAGAAAGGTTGCGCGCCGGGGGCGCCCCGGCATGATAGGGTCACGCCGCTTCTGCCGGACCCCGCGATGACCCGCCGCCCTTTCCCGCTCGCCGCCCTTCTGCTCGCCGCCGGCCTGTCGCTGCCGGCGGCACCGGCGCATGCCGACATGGAGGCGGCGCGGCGCGCCTTCGCCGCCGCCGACTATGCCGGCGCCTTCCGAGAGCTGCTCCCCCTGGCGGAGGGCGGCGACGTCTCCGCCCAGGTGCACGTGGCGCAGATGCTGCTGCAGGGCACCGGCATCACCCGCGACGTGCCGGCGGCGCTACGCTGGTTCGAGAAGGCGGGGGCCGCCGGCCACATCGGCGCGCTGTCGGCGGCGGGCACCGTCTACGCCTACGGCGACGGGGTGCCGGCGGACTATGCCAAGGCCTTCCCGCTGCTGCGCCGCGCCGCCGAGGCCGGCGACGCCAACGCGCAGAACAACCTGGCAGTCCTCTACCATTTCGGCCTGGGCGCCGCCGCCGACCCGGTGCAGGCGCTGACCTGGGTGCTGCGCGCCGAGCGCCAGGGCCTCGTCCAGGCCATCCGCCTGCGCCAGGAGATCGAGCAGACCGCCACCGTCGCCCAGAAGGCCGAGGCGCTCCGCCAGGCCGCCCTGCCCGCCGGGCCCGCCCCGTCGCCGCAGCAGACCGCGTCGGCGCCGCCCGCGGCCCCGAAGACCGGCGCCCCGCAAAGCACCGCCCTGGCATCCGCGACCCCGCCGCCCGGCCCGGTGCAGGCCGCCCCGCCGCGCATCACCCCGCCGCAGGCTGCCCCGGCGCAGGCCACACCGGTGCAGCCCTCCCCCGCGCAGACCGCCCCGGCGCAGGCCGCCCGGGCCGCCGTGGCGCCGCCGGCGCAGGCTCCCGCCCCCCGGGTGGAGGCGCCGGCTGCCGCTCAGCAGACGGCGTCGGCCCCGCCCCCGCCGGTTCCGTCGGAGCCGCGGCGCACGCCGGTCGCGGTCGTGCCCGTGCCGCCGCCGCCCGCCGTCCAGCAGGCCGCCGCCGTACCTCCCCCGGCCGCGCCGCCCGCCACACCGCCCGCCGCCTCCCCGGCCGGCGCCTACGCGGTGCAGTTCGGCGCCCTGCCCAGCCGGGCGGAGGCGGAGAAGCAGTGGCGCGCGCTGAAGGCGAAGCACGCCGGCGCCCTGTCCGGTGCCGAACCGGATTTCGTGGAGGTCGATCTGGGCCCGAAGGGCCTCTACACGCGCATCCTGGTCGGCGCACATCCCGACCGGAAGTCGGCGGCCGCGCGCTGCGAGGAATTCAAGCGCGGCGGGCTGGACTGCCTTCCGCAAAAGCGCTGATTTTCGAAGCGCCGGCGGGCCGGTCGCCGGCCGCCAGCAGCAGCAGGAACGCCGCCGTCAGCAGGCTGCATATCCACCAGGTCTGCCACGCCCCGTAGGCGAAGCAGCCGATCACCACTGCCGCCGCGAAGCAGGCCAGCGCCGCCGGCTGCGCGTCCTCCGGCAGCCGCTTCGTCCGCCGCACCAGCACCAGCCCGAGGGCCAGCAGGAACGCCGAGCCGACCACCCCCAGCTCCAGCAGGGACTGGAGGAACAAATTGTGCGGGTGCAGCGGCACGATGTTCCCGTCCAGGAAGGAGGAGCTGCGACCGGCGTTCGGGATGGCGCGCGAGCTGTCCAGGCCCCAGCCCAGCAGCGGCTTCTCCGCGATGCGCTCCGCCGTGAAGTCCCAGATCTCGATGCGGTGGCGGAAGCTGAAGGGCAGCCACTCCGCCTGCGCCAACCCAGAGTCGTAGAGCCGGTGCGACAGCGGCACCGCCAGCACGAACCCCGCCACCAGCAGCCCCGCCACCGCCGCGCGGCCCACGCGCGCCGACAGGCTGGACAGCGCCAGCACCAGCAGCCCCGCGGCCATGCCCACGGCGGCGGACTGGCTGGTGGTCCAGTAGCTCAGCACCAGGTAGGCCGCCGGCAGCAGCCACGCCGCGGCACCGAGCCCGCGCCGCCGCAGCATCAGCGCGACGGGCCAGACCAGCACGCCGAAGATGACGGCCGGCCGGTTGATGGCGCGGTCCTGGGCCACCACGGTGCCCTCGATCTGCTTGGCCCAGCGGTAGATCGGCTGGTCGAACAGCACCTCCAGCGAGAAGAGGGCGAGGCCCGCCAGCACGCTCGCCAGCGCCACCGTGACGAGGCGCCGGCGCCGCTCCGCGTCGATCCCGCCGGCCGCCGCCAGCAGCACGTAGCCGGGCACCAGCTCGTAGGCGAAGGTGATGACCTGCGCCAGCCCGTCCTTGGGCACCGGCGTCCAGGCGAGGCTGAGGATGCCGGCGGCGTAGAACAGCCCGAAGGCCAGCAGCAGCGGCCGGTCCGGCGCCGGGCGCCCGCCGCGCAGCAGCCAGCTCCCGCCGGCCAGCACGCCCAGGCTGATCAGCAGCGGCGCCATGCCCAGCGGCACCAGCGCCGCGAAGGGGCCGAGCAGCGCCAGCAGCGCCGCGGCGATGGCCGGGAATGGACGCCCGTAGGGGTCGGGGCGCGTCCCCGCCGCGGCGGCGATGCCGGCATCCACGGGCTTCAGCATGCCGCCGCCTCCCCCGTGCGCGCCAGCAGCGCCAGCGCGCCCTGCAGCACCGCCTCCACGGTGAGCGACGCCATGCGCGCCTCGGGTGCCGCAGCTCCGTCCGGTGCCAGCACCAGGCCGGCGCGCGGGCCCCAGGGGGCGTAGATCGCGGCCGGCGTCGGGCCGAACAGGCCAAAGGTCGGCGTGCCGGCGGCGGCGGCCAGGTGCATGAGGCCGGAATCGTTGCCGACGAACAGCCGCGCGCGGCGCAGACAGGCCGCCGCCGTCATCGGGTCGGTGCGCCCGGCGAGGTCGGCGGCGCGGGCGCCCAGCCGGTCCAGCACCGGGCGGCAGCGCGCCTCCTCGCCCGCCCCCGCCAGCACGGCGACGCGGGCGCCGGCCAACGCCCCGCCGGGCCCGGTCAGCCGCTCCGCCAGCTCGGCGAAGCACTCCGCCGGCCATTCCTTGCCCGTCCAGTTGGCGGCGGGCCCCAGGGCCAGCCAGGGGCCGGGCCCCGGCATCAGCCGCGCCGCCGCCGCGTCGGCCGCTTCGTCGATCCACAGGCGCGGTGCCGGCGGCGGGTCCAGCGACAGCAGCCGGCCCAGCTCCACCACCTTGTGCACCCGGTCGGGCGAGGAGCGGTGCAGCACCCGCCGCCGCGCCCGCACCAGGCGCGACACGGCGCTGTCGCGCAGATCCACCACCAGGTCCCAGCGCCGGCCCGCCACGGCCCGCCAGAGGTCCAGCCAGTGCAGCCCCCAGCGCCGCTTCGGCAGGGGGATCAGGCGCTCCAGCCCGGGCACGGCGCGGAACAGGGGCGCCGGGATCGGGCCGCAGGCAACGGTGACGCGCGCACGCCCGTGCGCCTCCAGCAGGTGGCCCAGCAGTCCGGTGGTCAGCACGGCGTCGCCGAGACGGTTCGAGGTGATGAACAGGATGTCCAAGGAGCGGGCCAGGGCAAACGGGCGCGGGCCGGACGGCCGGCCCCGGGGGTGCCGCTTTATAGACCTGCATCCCCGGCTTGCAAAGCCGTGCGGGGGGTTGCCACCCGTCCGGAAGGGGCTTAACTGATGCGGGCACCGAATGGATGAGGCCTGGATTGACAGCCGATCTCCCGCACCAGCCCCCGGCGCCCGCCGCCGTCGCGCTGGAGAACCGCGCCGTGCTGGAGCTTTCCGGTCCCGACCGCGTGGCTTTCCTGCAGGGCCTGGTCAGCAACGACGTGGCGCGCACGGAGCGCGGCCTCGCCGTCCATGCCGCCCTGCTGACGCCGCAGGGCAAGTTCCTGCACGACCTGTTCCTGGTGCCGCTGGGCGAGCGCCTGCTGATCGACTGCGAGGCGGCGCGGCGCGACGACCTGCTGCGCCGCCTGCGCATGTACCGGCTGCGCTCCAAGGTGGAGCTGGCCGACGCCGCCGACCGCTACGCCGTCCACGCCGTCATCGGCGCCGGCGCCGCGGTGCCGGAGCTGGGTGCCGAGCCCGGCGCCACCGCCCCCCTCGGCAACGGCGTGGCCTGCGTCGACCCCCGGCTGGCGGCGCTGGGCCTGCGCCTCATCCTGCCGGCGGGCGAGGCGCCGGGCTTCCCGGCCGCCCCGTTCGATGCCTGGGACCGGCTGCGCTTGGCCCTGGGCGTGCCCGACGGCAGCCGCGACCTGGTGCCGGAGAAGTCCATCCTGCTGGAGAACGGCTTCGACGAGCTGAACGGCGTCTCCTGGGACAAGGGCTGCTACATGGGCCAGGAGCTGACCGCCCGCACGCGCTACCGCGGCCTGGTGAAGAAGCGCCTGACCCCCGTGTCGGTGGAAGGCCCCCTGCCGGAGCCCGGCACCGTCGTCATGGCCGGCGACCGCGACGCCGGCGAGGTGCGCAGCGGCTTCGGCGCGCAGGCCCTGGCGCTGCTGCGGACCGAGGAGGTGGCGAAGGCGGCGGAGGCCGGCACGCCGCTGACCGCCGGCGGCGCCGTGCTGCGCCCCCTCAAGGCCGCCTGGGCGCGCGACTGACGAGGTCGCGGTAGAGCGCCTCCAGCCGGTCCAGCGCAGCGTCCCGCGACCAGCCCGACAGGTCCGGTCGGTTCCCCGGTGCGTCCAGCATGGCGGACAGCGCCTGCGCCAGCGGTGCCGCGTCCTCCCCCTGCGCCACCAGCCGCGACTGGGTAAGCCCGCCGAGGATCGCCGCCGCCCCGTCCGTCTCCGCCGCGACGACCGGCAGGCCGGCGTCCAGCGCCTCCAGGAACACGAGGCCGAACGGCTCGTACCGCGAGGGGGAGCAGAACAGGTCGGCGGCGTGGTAGAGGTCGCGCACGTCCTCGCGGAAGCCCAGCAGCCGGACCCGCGCGTCCCCCGCCGCCAGCGCCTCCAGCGCCGCGCGTTGCGGCCCCTGCCCGGCGACCGCCAGCCGCGCCCGCGGTTCGGGCACGGAACGGAAGGCCCTGACCAGCCGGTCCATGCCCTTCTCCGGGATCAGCTGCCCCACCGCCAGCACCAGCCGGTCGCCCGGCCCCGCCCCCATCTCCGCCCTGAGCGCCGCGACGCGCGCCTCCGGCGGCCGGGGATGCGGCAGGAACCACGGGTCCACCCGCTCCACCCGCCCGGCGAAGCCGCCCGCCAGGGCCATGTCGCGCTGCCGGTCGGTGGAGGCCACCAGCAGGTCGTGCCCCCGGTACCAGCCCGCCCGGTAGTCCAGGTGCATGGTCGCCAGCCTGGGCGCCCCCACCGCCATGCCGCCCAGCAGCTTGCCGGCCCGGCCGCCGTGGGTGTGCACGACGTCGGGCCGGAAGCCGCGCAGGACGGCGCGCAGCTGCGCCCGCCACAGCAGCGGCCACAGCGCCGCCACGCGGACGCCGGGGCCCAGGTGCGGCAGGATGGAGCGCCCCTCCTCCGCGCAGTCGCGGCGCAGCGCCAGCAGCACCTCGTGCCCCCGCGCGGCCTGCGCGGTGGCGAGTTCGGCGACATGCCGCTCGGCCCCGCGGAAGCCGCGGGACAGGATGCACTGGAGGATCCTCATGGGCTCCTGGTGTGACGGAAGCGGCGGCGCCTGTCGAGGCCCGCCCGGATGGGCTACTCCTTGTCACCCAATATTTCGTTGACTTGCCTAGCCCTACCCTCAACATGAGGGATCGGTTTGGGTTTGAGGCGGTATGTCCCGGCGGATGTTGTCAGCGGCTGGATCGCTGCGCGGTCTGAGCACCCTGATCGCCACCGCGGTGGCGGTCGCCGCCCTGATTCTGGTCGCGCTGGCCACCTTCAACATCGCCTGGTTCAGCCATGTGGAGCGCTCGCTGGCGGACACGCCGGCGTCGGCCGCCGCCAAGGCGCGGGCGCTGGACGAGGCGCGCGAGTCGCTGGGCCACGGCGGCTTCCTCCAGGCCCTGGCGCTGTTCGCGGAGACCGGCAGCGCCAAGGGCCGCGCCGACATGGCGGCCTCGCTGGAGGCCGCCGACAAGGCTCTGCGCGCCTACGAGGCGAACCGGCTGACGCCGGCCGAATCGGACCTCGCCCGCGACCTGCGGCGGCTGGTGGACCGCTACCGCACCGCCATGACCGCGGGCGGCGACCGCCCCCAGGCCTTCGCCGGCGGCAGCGGCATCGCGCTCATGACCCAGCACGCCGCCCTCGCCGACCGGGTGGCGGAGCTACGGCGCAAGGAGGCGGTGGTATCAGGCGACGTGCTGCTGGACCTCGCCCGCCGCGGCTTCTGGCTGGGCGTCGGCGCCGTCGTCGTCATGCTGGCGGGGCTGCTGCTGGCCCTCTGGCTGGTCCGCGCCCGCGCGCTGGCGCCGCTGGCGGAGCTGACCCGCAGCCTCGGCGCGCTCGCCCGGGGCGACTGGCGCGCCCCCGTCTGGGGCACCGCCCGCACCGACGAGTTCGGGGAGCTGGCCCGCACGGTGGACGGCTTCCGCCTCCAGGCCGCCAGCCTGCCCGACGTCTCCATCCTCTCCGACAAGGGCCGCTTCCGCCTGAAGTTCGAGGGCGAGTCGGCCGACCTGTTCGAGGTGGTCAGCCGCACGCTGCGCGAATCGGGCCGGGAGCTGGCCGGCACGGGTGCCGAGGTGGCGGCGCTGGTGACCACCGCCCGCGCGGAGCTGACCGGCGCCATCGGCCAGTTGCAGACGCTGTGCGCCGCCGTCGCCCGCAGCGCCTCCGACAGCAACAAGGAGATCCGCCAGGCGACCGAGCTGCTGGGCCGCGCGGCGGCGCAGGTGCGCGCCTTCGACGACCGGGCCGGCGGCGGCCTCGACCGCATCGTCGGCGAGATGCGCCGGCATTCCGAGACGCTGGCGGAGACGATGGCGACCGCCGGCGACGAGGTCGGCGCCGTGCTGCGCGGCCTCGCCACCTCGGAGGGCGAGATCAAGCGCACCACGGCGGACGCCCGCGACGCCACCCGCCAGCTGACCGAGGCCATGGGCGACCTCCAGGAGAAGCTTTTCTCCGCGGTCAAGCTGCTGCGCGCGTCGGGCGAGATGCTGGCCAGCACCGCCGGCGACGCGGGCGAGCGGCTGGACCGCGCCGTCGGCGCCGTCGGCGACAGCGACCGGGCGCTCCAGCAGGCGCTGTCCAGCGCCTCGGCGCGGCTGGACGAGGTGTCGATCCAGATCGACCGCGCCGCCGACCTTCTGCAGAAGCGCACCGAGGAGGCCGGCCGCCAGTTCGGCGACGCGCTGGAGGACCTGCACCGCGCCAGCCGGCTGGTGGAGGAGACGGCGGAGGCCAACAACGGCCGGCTGGAGCCGGTCGTGGCGCAGCTCCAGGGCATGCACGAGGCGCTGGCGGGCTCGGTCGCCGAGATCGGCAGCCGCACCGGCACGCTGCGCGACGGGCTGGAGATGCTGAAGCGCATCAGCCTGGACCTGGTGGGCGAGATCGAGCGGCGCAGCGCCGACCCCGACCAGCGCGCCGAGGCCGAGCGCACCATCGCCCGGCTGCACGAGACCGCCGCCCTGCTGGGCCAGCGGGTGGAGTCCATCGGCGACACGGCGGAGCGGCTGGCCCAGCTGTTCGGCCACGGCATCGACGAGGCGACGGGGCGCCTGCGCGAGACGGTCACGGCGCTGGAGCAGCAGGGCCGCGTCATCGCCACCGACGCCGGCAGCGCCGCCAACGCCCTGACCCGGGCGCTGGCCCGCCAGGACGAGGCGACGGAGCGGCTGAACGCCATCGCCGTCACGCTGGCCCCGGCGCTGGAGCCGCACCAGGACCCGATGGTCACCGCCCTGACCGAACTGGTCGAGTCGCTGCGCGACCGGCTGGAGACGGTGGACAAGGCGACGTCGGGTCTGGCCGAGCTGACCCAGGCCCTGGACCGCCTCATCGAGACGGGCGGCGAGGCCGCGGCGACCGCCGCCGCCACCCGCGACCTCGGCGAGAAGCTGGCCGTGATCGCCCAGCAGCTGCGCAACGGCGGCGGCGGCCGCTGACCGTGTCCACCCACGATTCGGTACGCCGCCGGGAATAGCCCGGCCGCGCCCGCTGTTCCTCCTGCTGCAGGTGCGGCCCCCGCACCCCCCGTTTCACAGCAGGAGTCCAGTCCCATGCGCAAGGAACTCATCGGCGCCGTCTCCGCCCTCGCGCTGCTGTCCGGCGCGGCCCTGGCCCAGGGATCGTCCCAGGGATCGGCCCAGGGGTCGGCGGCCCAGGGCCAGGGTCCGGCGCCGTCCGCGACGCCGGCGCCGACCGGGTCGGCGGTCCAGCCCGCCAACCCCAACGCCGGCACCGACGCCAGCGCCGCCGCGCAGGAGACCGGCCGCGCCGGCACCGCCACCAGCAGCAACCCGGCCGAGGGCGTCGGCACCGCCGGCACGACCGAGTCGGGCAAGGACCGCAACGGCTCGGCGGCCGACTCCGCGCCGGCCAGCAGCGTCACCGGCGCGTCGCCCGGCACCAGCATGGCGATGGACCGCGCCAGCGCCGAGAAGCTGCTGGGCCGCACCGTCGTCGGCGCCGGCGGCGAGGAGATCGGCGAAGTCAACGACATCGTCCTCGACCCGCAGACCGGCCAGGCGCGCCAGCTGGTGATCTCCAGCGGCGGCTTCCTCGGCATCGGCGAGAAGAACGTCGCCGTCGACTTCAAGAACGCCCAGGTCACCCCCGGCGCCGACCAGATCAAGGTCGGCAGCCTGACCCAGGACCAGGTCAAGTCGATGAAGGAGTTCGAGTACGACGAGCAGACCGTCTCGCTGAACCGCAGCGGCGAGTCTAAGTCCGCCTCGGGCAGCGCCAAGAGCGGCGGCTCGGCCTCCGGCACGGGCGGTAGCGCGGGCTCCAGCGGCGGCACCGGTTCGACCGGTACCTCGGGCGGGTCCGGCGGGCGGTAATCAAGGCGGCGGGGCGGAGGCGGGGACGCACCTGCCTCCGCTCTCGTCTATGGATGCGGCTGGGGGGTGGTGCGTGCTTCGACAAGCTCAGCATGAGGGACGGGGGATGCCAGGCCCGATGTCCATCGGGAGCAGCAGGACATCCCTCAGCCTGAGCTTGTCGAAGGCCGCACCACGCCCCCGCTGCCAGCGGGACGCCAAGTGCGGCTGCGACGTGGTGCGTGCTTCGACAGGTTCAGCATGAGGGACGGCGGATGCCAAGCCCGGCGTCGAACGGATCGGCAGCGCCCCCGGGAGCATCTCGACACTCCTCAGCCTGAGCCTGTCGAAGGCCGCACGCCGTCCCTGCTGCCAACAGGACACCCGGCTTCACTCACCCATCCGTCACCCCCGCGGAGGCGGGGGTCCAGGCATTCAGCCGGCTATCCGGTCCGAAGTGGGGCGACGGCGGTGCCGTGGGCGCCCGTCGGCCCGGCGGGATTGAACGCTGAATACCTGAATGCCCGCCTCCGCGGGCAAGACGAGGGGGAAAAATCTGTCAGCACGCGGCGCGGGACAGGCTTGGCCCCGTTTGCAGGGGAGCCTCTCAAACGCCCCGGCCTGAGCTCGGTCGGAAGGCCCGCCATCCGGAGCAGCCCCCCGCCCCTACCCCAGCCGTTCCGCAATCTCCGCCAGGCGCCCGAACGGCGACGTTCCCGGCGCGAGCGTCAGGTCGCCGGCCCGACGCACGCCCTCGCGCCCGAAGCGGTCGCGCACCGCGTCCAGCAGCCAGCCCTCCGCTTGGGCGTGGCGCCGGGCGGTGAGGCGGCCGACCGTGCGCAGGTGGGCGGCGTGGCCGTCGAGCGCGTCGAGCAGGCGCTCCAGCCGCTCCCCCGTGGTGGCGGAGACCATCAGGACCGGCACCGGCCAGCCGTCCCTCTCCTCCTCCCCGGCGGCGAGGCTGAGGGCGCCCTTGACGTCCGCGGTGGCGCGGGCGGCGGCCTGGCCCATGTCGGCCTTGGTGACCACGACCACGTCGGGGATCTCGGCGATGCCGGCCTTCATGTACTGGAGGCTGTCGCCGGAGCCGGGCTGGACGCAGAAGACGACCGTGTCGGCGGCACCCGCCACGTCGGTCTCCGACTGGCCCACCCCCACCGTCTCGATCAGCACCACGTCGAACAGCGCCCGCATCAGCACCATGGCCGACACCGTCAGGGTGGCGAGGCCGCCCAGCCGGTCGCGCGCCGCCATGGAGCGGACGAACACGCCCGTGTCGTCGGGATCGGTGGAGAGGCGCGTGCGGTCGCCCAGCAAGGCCCCGCCGCTGCGCCGCGAGGACGGGTCGACGGCGATGACCGCGACCGTGCGCCCGCGCGCCCGGTAGGCCCGGATCAGCGCGCCGGTGAGGGTGGACTTCCCCACCCCGGGCGGGCCGGTGAGGCCGACGACCTCCGCCGTCGGCGCCGCATAGGCCTCGTCCAGCAGGGCGAGCGTGGAGGCGGCGTCCGGCTCGCGCTCCAGCAGGGCCAGGGCGCGGGAGAGCGCCGCCTTCTCCCCGCGGGAGAGGGCGGCGCGCAGCTCCGCCAGCGGGGGCGCGCTCACGCCTCGCTGGGGGGCTTCTCGCCCATCAGCGCCGCCTGCGCCGCCGCCAGCCGGGCGATCGGCACGCGGTAGGGCGAGCAGGAGACGTAGTCGAGCCCGACCTTCTGGCAGAAGTAGATGGAGGCCGGGTCGCCGCCATGCTCGCCGCAGATGCCGAGCTTGATGTCGGCGCGGGTGGCGCGGCCGCGCTCGGCGGCGATGCCGACCAGCTCGCCCACGCCGTCGGTGTCCAGCGTGACGAACGGGTCGTGCTCGAAGATGCCGGCGCGCTGGTAGTCCGGCAGGAAGCTGGCGGCGTCGTCGCGGCTGATGCCGAAGGTGGTCTGGGTCAGGTCGTTGGTGCCGAAGCTGAAGAACTGCGCGGTCTTGGCGATGTCGGCCGCGCGCAGCGCCGCCCGCGGCAGCTCGATCATGGTGCCGACCAGGTACTCGATCCGGCGGCCGGACGCCTGGATCACCTCGCCGGCCGCGCGGTCGACGACGGCCTTCAGGATGTCCAGCTCCTTCTTGCTGCCGACCAGCGGGATCATGATCTCCGGCGTGACGGTGTCGCCGGTGTCATTGAAGACCTCGACCGCGGCCTGGAAAATGGCGCGGGCCTGCATCTCGTAGATCTCGGGGTAGGAGATGCCGAGGCGGCAGCCGCGGTGGCCCAGCATCGGGTTGGCCTCGTGCAGCTGGATGGCGCGCTGCTGCACCTTCTGCACGTCGGTCCCGGCGGCCTTCGCCACCTCCGCCATCTCGGCCTCGGAGTTCGGCAGGAACTCGTGCAGCGGCGGGTCCAGCAGGCGGATGGTGACCGGCAGCCCCTTCATGATCTTGAACAGCTCCACGAAGTCGCGGCGCTGCATCGGCTCGATCTTGGAAAGCGCGGCGCGGCGGCCGGCTTCCGAATCGGCGATGATCATCTCGCGCACGGCCACGATGCGGTCGGCGTCGAAGAACATGTGCTCGGTGCGGCAGAGGCCGATGCCCTCGGCCCCGAACTTCACCGCCGTGCGGGCGTCCAGCGGCGTCTCGGCGTTGGTGCGCACCTTCATGCGGCGGAACCGGTCGGCCCAGCCCATCAGCGTGGCGAAGTCGCCGGACAGCTCAGGCTGGATCGTCGGCACCTCGCCCAGCATGACCTCGCCGGTGGAGCCGTCGATGGTGATGGTGTCGCCCGCCTTCACCTTGACGTCGCGCACCATCATGACGCCGGTCTTGTAGTCGATGCGCAGCTCGCCCGCCCCCGCCACGCAGGAGCGGCCCATGCCGCGGGCCACCACCGCGGCGTGGCTGGTCATGCCGCCGCGGGTGGTCAGGATGCCGCGGGCGGCGTGCATGCCGTGGATGTCCTCGGGGCTGGTCTCCACCCGGCAGAGGATGACCGCCTCGCCCATCTCCGACAACTTCTCCGCCTCGTCGGCGGAGAAGACGACCTTGCCGCTGGCGGCACCGGGCGAGGCCGGCAGGCCCTTGGCGATGATGGTGCGCTGGGCCTTCGGGTCCAGCGTCGGGTGCAGCAGCTGGTCCAGCGACTTCGGGTCGATGCGCTGGACCGCCGTCGCCTCGTCGATCAGCCCCTCGCGCGCCATGTCGACGGCGATCTTCAGCGCCGCGGCGGCGGTGCGCTTGCCCGTGCGGGTCTGCAGCATGTAGAGCTTCTGCTGCTGCACGGTGAACTCGATGTCCTGCATGTCGCGGTAGTGCCGCTCCAGCTTCAGGCGCACCGCATCCAGCTGCCGGAACACCTCCGGCATGCTCTCCTCCATCGCCGGCAGGGTGGAGCCGTTGGCCTCCTTGCCGGCCACCGTCAGGTGCTGCGGCGTGCGGATGCCGGCGACCACGTCCTCGCCCTGGGCGTTGATCAGGTACTCGCCGTAGAAGACGTTCTCGCCGGTGGAGGGGTTGCGGGTGAAGGCCACGCCGGTGGCGCAGTCGGCGCCCATGTTGCCGAACACCATGGCCTGCACGTTCACCGCCGTGCCCCACTCGGCCGGGATGTCGTGCAGCTTGCGGTAGGTGATGGCGCGCTGGTTCATCCAGCTGCCGAAGACGGCGCCGATGGCGCCCCAGAGCTGCTCCTGCACGTCCTGGGGGAAGGGCCGGCCCAGCTCGTGCTCAACCGCGGCCTTGTAACCCTCGATGATCGTCTGCCAGTCGGCCGCCGCCAGGTCGGTGTCGTAGTCGAGGTTCCGGTCGCGCTTGTGGTTCTCCAGAATGTCCTCGAAGTGGTGGTGGTCCACGCCCAGCACCACGTTGCCGTACATCTGGATGAAGCGGCGGTAGCTGTCGTAAGCGAAGCGCGCGTCCCCCGACCGGGTGGCGAGGCCCTGCACCGTCACGTCGTTGAGGCCGAGGTTCAGCACCGTGTCCATCATGCCCGGCATGGACGCGCGGGCGCCGGAGCGCACCGAGACCAGCAGCGGGTCGGCGGGATCGCCGAACTTCGCCCCGATGATGCGCTCGACGCTCGCCAGCGCGTCGCCCACCTGCGTGCGCAGGTCGGCGGGGTAGCTGCGGCCGTTGGCGTAGTAGTAGGTGCAGACGTCGGTGCTGATGGTGAAGCCGGGCGGCACGGGCAGGCCCAAATTGCTCATCTCCGCCAGGTTGGCGCCCTTGCCACCCAGCAGGTTCTTCATGTCCGCGCGGCCCTCGGCCTTGCCCTCGCCGAAGCTGTAGACCCACTTGGTCATGACGGCACCGTCCATGGTTCACCTTGTTCTAGGGAATTCCGGTCAGGGGAATAGCTCTCGCCGGCCGCCGCAACCGCGGCGCGCCCACGGGCATGGGAACGCGAAAGGGGGAGCGATGGCACGGGGCCAAAGGTCGCAGCCCCGGGTCGCGTAGGGGGTGCCCCCCGGCATCCGGCCGGCCGCCCGTCCCCTCTCCCCTTGAGGGAGAGGGAGGGGCCCGGCCCGAAGGGACGGGAGGGTGAGGGGTCCGGGAATCGGGACGCCGGGCGCTGAGCCCGGGTGCGGCTGAGAGGCTGTGCGTGCTTCGACAGGCTCAGCATGAGGAACGGGGGATGCCAGGCCGGGCGTCGTGCGGGAGCAGCGATACGCCCCTCAGGCTGAGCCTGTCGAAGCCCGCACGCCGGCACCGCTGCCTCACGGCGGGGACCCCTCACCCTTCCCACCGCTTCGCGGCGGGCCCCTTCCCTCTCCCTCAAGGGGAGAGGGGATATGGGGAGAGGGCGGGATCGGTCCGGATAGCGGAAGTACCGGATCGCAGCCGGAAAGCAGGTAGCGGAGTTACCGGCCGGGACCGCACCGGGCGGAGCGCTCATCATCGCGTTCCGCCCTGGTGCGTGTCCGGCCATCCGCCTACCCCTCGATGCGGGAGAAGTCGGCGACCGTGTTCAGCACCGACCGGATCGCCGACAGCAGCCGCAGCCGGTTGGCGCGCAGCTCCGGTTCCGGCGCGTTGACCGTCACCTTGTCGAAGAAGGCATCGACCGGGCCGCGCAGGGCGGCCAGCTGGGCCATGGCGCCGGCGAAGTCCTCCTTCGCCAGCAGCGGCTCGGCGGCGGAGCGGGCGGCGGCGAGGGCCGCGGCCAGCGACGTCTCCTCGCCCTGGCGCAGCAGGGCGGCGTCGGGCGCCTCGCCGTAGGCGCGGCCGTCCTTCTTTTCCTCGATGCGCAGGATGTTGGCGGCGCGGCGGTAGGCCACCAGCAGGTTGGCGCCGTCGTCGGTGCCGAGGAAGCCGGCCAGCGCGTCCACCCGGGCCAGCAGGCGGACCAGATCGTCCTCCCCGCCCAGCGCGAACACGGCGTCGATGAGGTCGTGGCGGACCCCCTTCTCGCGGAGCGCCACCTTCAAACGGTCAGCGAAGAAATCAAGGAGGTCAGCAGCGACACTCTGCGTCGCAATTATGCCGCTTAGCAGCCTTTCAGTATAGACCGCCACCCTCTCACGAGGAACCGATGCGCCAATGACAAAGTTAATCTTTGCAGAATCTTCCTGCGAATAGTCAGCAAGAAGCGCCGCCTTAATTTTATCAGCTTCTTCCTGCGCCAGAAGACAATCCGAATTGTAAGTCTGCTCTAGGCGAAGACGACCAGCAAGACGGAGTAGCGGATTCAGCCGCACCCGCAGCCCGTTCTCCACGATCAGCCGGATCACGCCCAGCGCGGCGCGGCGCAGCGCGAAGGGGTCGCGGGAGCCGGTGGGCTTCTCGTCGATGCCGAAGAAGGCCACCAGCGTGTCGATCTTGTCGGCCAGCGCCACCGCGACCGGGACGGGCTCGCGCGGGCACCGGTCGGAGGGGCCGAGCGGCCTGTAGTGGTCGGCGATGGCCTCGGCGACGGCCGCGTCCTCGCCCTGGGCGCGGGCGATGTAGCGCCCGACGATGCCCTGCACCTCGGGGAACTCGCCGACGACGCCGGTCACCAGATCCGCCTTGGCGAGGCGGGCGGCGCGGCGCACCTTCGCCTCGTCGGCGCCGGGGATGGCATTGGCGATCTCGGCGGCCAGCGCCTCGACCCGCGCCACCTTGTCGGCGACGGTGCCCAGCTTGGCGTGGAAGGTGATGTCGGACAGCTTGGCGGCGTTCTGCTCCAGCGGGGTCTTGCGGTCCAGGTCCCAGAAGAACTTGGCGTCGGACAGGCGCGCGCGCAGCACGCGCTCGTTGCCGGCGACGACGGCCTTGCCGCCGTCCTCCGTGGGCCGGTTGGCGATCACCACGAAGCGGTTCGCCAGCGCCCCGTCCTTCGTTTCGAGAGCGAAATAGCGCTGGTGGGTCTTCATCGACGTGGTCAGCACCTCGGCCGGCACGTCCATGAACTTCTCGTCGATGGTGCCGATGAGCGCCACCGGCCACTCCACCAGCCCGCAGACCTCGTCCAGCAGGCCGGGGTCGTCGCGCAGCCGGAGCCCCTCGCCCTCCGCCAGCGCGGTCGCCTGCTCCAGGATCAGCCGCTTGCGCTCGTCGCGGTCCAGCACGACCTTGGCGTCGCGCAGCTTGGCGGCGTAGTCGGCGAAGCCGGTCACGGCGAAGGCGTCCGGTGCCAGGAAGCGGTGGCCGCGGGTGGTGTCGCCGAAGCGCACCGTGGTGGCGGAGAATTCGCCGGCGAGGCAGACATTGCCCTCCGCCTGCTCCGGCGCCGTCTCCTCGGTGGCGATGGTGAGGGAGCCCGGCACCACCTGCCCGTCGAACAGCGCGATGATGGAGTGCAGCGGGCGGACCCAGCGGAACTGGCCCTTGCCCCAGCGCATGGACTTCGGCCAGGGGAGGTCGCGGATGGCGCCCTCCAGCAGGGCCGGCAGCGCGTCGGCGGTGGCGCCGCCCGGCTTCTCCACCACGGCGAACCAGAACACGCCCTTGCCGGTGTCGCGCTGCTCGCACTGGTCCAGGCTCTCCAGCCCGGCGCCGCGCAGGAAGCCCTGCACCGCCTGGTCGGGGGAGCCGACGCGGGGGCCCTTGCGCTCCTCCCGCACGTCGGCCTGGCGCACCGGCAGTCCGGTGACCGACAGCGCGATGCGGCGCGGGGTGGAGTGCGCCTCCGCCCCCTCGAAGGCGAGGCCGGCGGCCGCCAGGCGCTCGGTGACGAGGCGCTTCAAATCGTCCGCGGCGCGCGCCTGCATGCGGGCGGGGATGTCCTCGGAGAAGATCTCGATGAGCAGGTCGGCCATGGGTCAGGCGGCCTTTCTGGAACCGGCCAGCCAGCCTTCGCAGCAGGCCTTGGCGAGGGTGCGGACGCGCAGGATGTAGCTCTGGCGCTCCACGACGGAGATGACGCCGCGCGCATCCAGCAGGTTGAACAGGTGCGAGGCCTTGATGCACTGGTCGTAGGCCGGCAGCGACAGGCCCTGGGCCAGCAGCGCCGCGCACTCCTTCTCCGCGTCCTCGAAGTGGCGCAGCAGCATGTCGGTGTTGGCATGCTCGAAGTTGTGGGCGCTGTATTCCTTCTCGGCGCGCAGGAAGACCTCGCCGTACTTCACGCCGCGGCCGTTGAAGTCCAGGTCGTAGACGTTCTCCACGCCCTGGATGTACATGGCCAGCCGCTCCAGCCCGTAGGTCAGCTCGACCGCGACCGGGTCGCACTCGATGCCGCCGACCTGCTGGAAGTAGGTGAACTGCGTCACCTCCATGCCGTCGCACCAGACCTCCCAGCCCAGGCCCCAGGCGCCCAGCGTCGGGCTCTCCCAGTCGTCCTCGACGAAGCGGATGTCGTGCAGCGCGGGATCGATGCCCAGCCGGTACAGGCTCTGCAGGTACAGTTCCTGCGCGTCCTTCGGCGAGGGCTTCAGGATCACCTGGTACTGGTAGTAGTGCTGCAGCCGGTTCGGGTTCTCGCCGTAGCGGCCGTCCTTGGGCCGGCACGAGGGCTGCACGAAGGCGGCCTTCCACGGGTCGGGGCCCAGCGCCCGCAGCGTGGTGGCCGGGTGGAACGTGCCCGCCCCGACCTCCATGTCGTAGGGCTGCAGGATCAGGCACCCCTGCTCCGACCAGAACTGGTGCAGGGTGAGGATCAGCTCCTGGAAGCTGAGGGGATTGCTCCGTCCGCCGGTGGCCATGCCGGGACCGCTTTATGGTTTTGTTGCAGTGCGGCGCACCTTAAAGGGGCGGTCGGGCGGAATCAAGGCGACGGAAGGCACGATGCTTATGCGTCGGCGCGGGGTCTCTCAGCCGCGCTGCGGGCAGTCCGCGCGGCCGCAGCGGGCGGCGCCCGACGCCGGCACGTAGGTGCCGCAGGCCGGGCACGGGCGCATCTCCTCCGCCTCGTCGGCGGGTGGCGCGGGCCGGGCGGCGTCGGAGGCGCGCGGCACCGCCCCCTTGCGCCGCGCCACGCGGTCGCGCTTCGACTGCGCCGCCATGCCCAGGCGGAAGACGTACCAGACGGCGACCAGGATGGCGGCCAGCGCCAGCAGCTTCAGGAACATCGCTCGCCGCCCTCCCCGCCCTGTCCCATGTGCCGGCCCCGCCGCCGGCTACTGCTTCGCCGGCGGGATCTCGATCGGGCCGAAGCTGCCCGTGGACTCCGCCGCCAGGTAGGCGAAGGTGGCGAAGGCGGCGGTGGCCTGGTCGATCTTCTTGGGGTCCACCTTGTCCAGCGTGTCGTCGGCGGTGTGGTGGACGTCGAAATAGTCGGTGCCGTCCAGCTCCAGGTCCACGACCGGCATGCCGGCGCGGCGCAGGATGCCGACGTCGGGGCCGCCGCTGGCCTTCTCGCCCCCCGGCACCACGTTCAGCGGCGACAGGGCCCGGCGGATCACCTTCAGCGCCTCGTCGGCGGCGGGGTTGGCGGTGCTGTTGAAGGCGTAGACCGGGCCGGCGCCGAAGTCGGCCTCCACCCCGATGACGTGGCGGGCCATCTCGCCCTTGTGCGCCTCCGCATAGGCCTTGGCGCCGACCAGCCCGATCTCCTCCGCCGCGAACAACACGACGCGCACGGTGCGGCGCGGGCGCTGCGGCAGGTCGCGGATCAGCTTGGCCGCCGCCGTCACGATGGCGACGCCGGCGCCGTCGTCCACGGCACCCGTGCCCAGGTCCCAGCTGTCCAGGTGGGCGCCCAGCACGACCACCTCCTCCGGCGCCTCGCGGCCGCGCACCTCGCCGATGACGTTGAAGCTCTGCGTCGGGCCGGGGAACTCCGGGGTCAGCTCCAGCTTCACCGTGACCGGCTTGCCGCGGGCCAGCAGCCGCTCCAGCTGCTCGGCGTCCGGCACCGACAGGGCGGCGGCCGGGATGCGCGGCACGCCCTCGTCATGCTCGGTGACGCCGGTGTGGGGGAAGCGGTGGTGGTCGGTGCCGACGGAGCGGATCAGCAGCGCCGCCGCCCCGCGCTTGGCCGCCTCGATGGGGCCGTCGCCGCGCATGGCGACGGCGTGGCCGTAGCCCAGCCCCTCGATGTGGCGGACCATCGGCTGGGCGATGAAGACGATCTTGCCGGCGAGCGAGCCGGGGGCCGCGTCCAGCATGTCCTCGTAGCTGGCGAAGCGGACGATCTCCGCCTCCACCCCGCCCGGCGGCGTCGGCAGCGTGTAGCCCAGCGCCGTGACGTGCAGCGGCTGCGGGAACGGCGCCGTCACGGTGGCGCGCTCGGTGCCGCGCACCCAGCCGGGATAGGCGACCGGCTCGGTCCACACCTTGTCGAAGCCCAGCTCCTTCAGCTTGGCGACGGCCCAGGCGACGGCGGCGGCGTCGCCCGGCGTGCCGAACATGCGCGGTCCCACCTCGGTCGACAGCGACTCGACGATCTGGAAGGCGCCCGACCCCGCCAGCGCCTTCTGCTGCAGCTGGCGCGCGACGGGCAGCGCCTGCTCCGGGATGCGCGCCGGCTCGGCCAGCGCGGCGCCCGAGAAGAGGGTGCCCGCCACCAGCGAGGCCGCGCCCAGGCGGATGAGCTTCACCGAGAGTGCCACGCCTAATCTCCTGATCTCTGCGGGGGTTACCGCTTTTAGGACAAACCGGCCCCGGACCGGAAGGGGTCAGCTGCGCCAGAAGCCGGGGCTGAGCAGGACCAGCGCCGTGAAGACCTCCAGCCGGCCCAGCACCATGGCGACGGTCAGTATCCATTTCCCCGCGTCGGGCAGCGGGGCGTAGGTGCCGGCGGGCCCGACCAGCGGCCCCAGCCCGGGGCCGGCGCCGGCCAGCGAGGAGGCGACGGCGCTGCTGGCGGTCAGGAAGTCCAGCCCCAGCGAGGACAGCAGGATCGACAGGGCGGCGAAGGCGACGATGTAGGCGATCACGAAGTTGATGACCGACTCGATGACGTCGTCGCTGATGGGCTTGCCCTCGTACAGCGGCATGACCACGCGGTTGGGCTGGACCATGCGGGTCATCTGGATCGACATGCCCTTGAACAGGATCAGCCAGCGGAAGATCTTGACCGAGCCGGAGGTCGATCCGGTGCAGCCGCCGATGAACACGAAGAAGAAGAACGCGCCCACCGCGAAGCTGCCCCAGGCCGAATAGTCGGTGGAGACGAAGCCGGTCACGGTCACGATGGAGACGGCGTTCATGAATCCGTGCCCGAACGCCTGGGCGAAGGGCAGCCCGACCCACTGCCAGGCATAGACGCTGATGACGGCGCCGGCGATGAACACGACGGCGAAGAACACCCGGATCTGCTCGTCCCAGAAGCGGCCGGAGCCGCGGGTCATGCGGATGTACCAGGTCAGCGGCAGCGAGCCCGCGATCATGCTGAACGTCGTCACCCACATGACGCTCAGCGAGCCGAAGGCGCCGATGGAGGCGTCCTTGGTGGAGAAGCCGCCGGTCGAGACCGACGACATGGCGTGGCAGATGGCGTCGAAGGTCGGCATGCCCGCCAGCCGGTAGCCGACCGCGGAGATGACCGTCAGCGTCACGTAGATCAGCGCGATGGCGTTGGCGGTGTCGCGCAGGGTGGCGAAGGGCTTCTCGCTGCGGTCGGACGATTCGGTGCGGAACAGCTGCATGCCGCCGACGCGCAGCATCGGCAGAATCGCGATCCCGATCACGATGATGCCGACGCCGCCATACCAGTGCAGCAGCGAGCGCCACAGCAGAACCCCCGGCGGCATCGTGTCCAGGCCGGTCAGCACGGTCGAGCCCGTCGTCGT
>DASPKT010000019.1:0-3408 GCA_035627915.1 Azospirillaceae bacterium | reverse complement strand
ACCGGCGCGGCGATCTCGTCTTCTTCCCCGGCCATGTCGGCATCATGGCCGACGCCGCCGACCTCGTGCACGCCAACGCCTTCCACATGATGGCGACGCGCGAGCCGCTGACCGACGTGATCGCCCGCGCCGGCGCCAAGGGCGTCAACGGGGTGCGCCGGCTCGGGTGAGGGGGCGCCGGGGCGGGAGCCGTCAGCGTCCCGACCCTCTCCCACGTCACCCCCGCGGAGGCGGGCATCCAGGTATTCAGCGTGCAATGGTGCCCGGACAAGGGCGCCCACGGCACCGCCGGCGCCCCAATCCAAGCCGGATAGCAGGCTGAATGCCTGGACCCCCGCCTAGGCGCTTCGCGCCAGCTTCGCAAACGCGGGGGTGACGGTCGAGAGGGGGAGGCGGGCGCGGGAATGCCCGGCCTGCGGTGTGGATAAGGCGCCCCGCTCCACCTGTCCTCGCCACGCCCGCCTCCGCGAGGTGACGACCCCTGCCGTGGGAAGCGGCGTCCTGCCCCCTCACCCCAGCCGGCGCACCCCGTTGACGCCCTTGGCGCCGGCGCGGGCGACGACGTCGGCCAGCGGCTCGCGGGTCGCCATCATGTGGAAGGCGTTGGCGTGCACCAGGTCGGTGGCATCCGCCATGATGCCGACATGGCCGGGGAAGAAGACGATGTCGCCGCGCCGGTAGGCGTGGCCCTCGCCCGTCTCCGACACGAGCGTGCCGACCGCGGCGCGCTGCTGGTCGCTGTCGCGCGGGCAGTCGAGCCCGGCCATGGCGAGGGAGAGCTGCACCAGGGCGGAGCAATCCAGCCCCAGGCTGGTGCGCCCGCCCCAGAGGTAGGGCACGCCGAGGAACCTGAGCGCCGTCTCCACCGGGTCGAGCGGGGCCGCGTCCAGGGGCGCCAGGTGGCGCGCGTAGATCCAGCCGCCGCCGGCCAGCTCGGCATAGCCCTTGTCCTCGGCCACCACCTGGACCGGCGAGGACAGGCTCAGCACGTCGAGCGGCGGGGTCTTCAGGTCGGGCTCGGGGAACAGGAAGCTGCGCAGCGCCGCCACCCGGTGGGTCGCCGGCTGCACCTCCATGTCCAGCGCCTCGATGCGGAGGTAGCCGACATAGCCGTCGGTGCCGTTCTGGCCCCAGACCCAGCCGTCCTTCTCCTCCAGCGCGGTGAAGGTCTCCCCGAACAGGAGCTGGCTCGACTGCCGCGACTCAGGCGACGGGCTCTCGGCCAGGGAGGCGAAGCCGGCGCGTACCTGGCAGGGCACGCCGTCCACGAAGCGCGCGGCCTCCACCTGTCCCTTCAGGGAGGAGGCGGCGAGGTCGGGGCGGTAGGGATTGACCCGGGGATCGAGCGCCGCGGTCATGCCGGGGCCGCCACGGGCTCCGGACGGGAGGCGGGGGCGGCGGCGGCCGTGGCCGCGAGCGCGCCGCCGCCCTGGAAGGCGGCCGCGGTGGCGCCGGCGTCGATGACCAGCTGGGCGAATTCGGTGAGGAACACGGAACCCTTCACGGTGCGCTGGACCAGCACGTTGCGCCGGTCCTCCTGGTCGCGCTTGCGCTTGGTGAAGCCGAGGCGTCCCAGGCGGTCGAGTGCGCGGGTGATGGCGGGCTTGGACACGTTCAGCGTGGCGGCGAGGCCGCGCACGGTATGGGGCGGCGGCGTCATGTAGACGGTCAGCAGCAGCGCCAGTTGGCGCGCGGACAGGTCGGGCCCGTCCTGGCGCACGCTGGCCACCAACGCGCCACGCCAGAGCTCCAGCGCATCCAGGTTCCGCGACATGTCAGGCCCCCCAACCCCGCGTCCAGTTGATTCGGACGCGAAACGAAGTGTGCCCAAGAACCAGCGGTTGGGCAAGGGGTCTGGCGCTGCAAGCCGGGGACGGGCGTCCTTCGTCAGGCCGCCCGGGTGGCCGACCGCCGCAGCAGCCTCAAGGCTTCCTCCACGACGTCCATGTGCTGCGAGGCGAATTGGATGTCGTAGCCGACCGGCCGCCCCTCGGCGTCCAGGTCGATGACGAGGTCGCGGTCGTCCTCGACCCGCTGGCGTGCCGCCGGTCCCGGGCCGAGCGTCACGTACATGCTGTCCGTCGAGGGGTCGTAGAAGACGGGGGATTGCGCGGTCATGGCACGAAGTCCTGGTCCTCGAACGCGTTGTGGACGGTCTCGCCGTCTTCCAGCGTAACAACCCTGATCCAGGTGCTGAGGTCCGTATCCCACCCCCAGAACCTGACCCTGCCGTTGGGCTCCCTTTGCCGGCGGGCAGGAGAAGCCAGGATCGCCTTGATCGCCAGCGGATCAATCTTACGACGTCCCGGCTTTGCCATCACCACGAAAGCGAAATAGCGTGTCCGCCAGAATGGTGGAGGCGGCAGGCGTTCCGGTTCTCCTGCCACCATTCCGGACATGCCTCAGCCCTTCCGCCCGAAGCGCTTCTCCAGCATGGCGAAGGCGGCGCGCAGGGCCATGGCCTCGCCGCCCTCGGGGCGGCCGGGCCGCGCGCTCTGGTTCCAGGCCATCAGGTCGATGTGGGCCCAGGGCGTCTCCCTGGAGACGAACTGCTCCAGGAACAGGGCCGCGGTGATGGCGCCGCCGAAGCCGCCGGAGGGGGCGTTGTTGAGGTCGGCCACCTTGCTGTCCAGCTGCTTGCGGTAGCCCTGCCACAGCGGCAGGCGCCACAGCGGGTCGTCGGCCTCCGCCGCGGCCGCCAGCAGGTCCTCGGCCAGCCGGTCGTCGTTGGCGAACAGCGCCGGCAACTCGGTGCCCAACGCCACGCGTGCCGCCCCGGTCAGGGTGGCGAAGTCCAGGATGAGGGCCGGCTTGGCGCCGTCCGCCTCGGCCAGCGCGTCGCACAGGATCAGGCGCCCCTCGGCGTCGGTGTTGCCGATCTCCACGGTCAGGCCCTTGCGGGTCGGCAGCACGTCCATCGGGCGGAAGGCGTTGCCGGACACGGCGTTCTCCACCGCCGGCACCAGCACGCGCAGCCGCACCGGCAGCTTCGCCATCATCACCATGCGGGCGAGGCCGAGGACGTGGGCGCCGCCGCCCATGTCCTTCTTCATCAGCAGCATGTTGGCCGCGCCCTTGATGTCAAGCCCGCCGCTGTCGAAGCAGACGCCCTTCCCGACCAGGCAGACCAGCGGCGCGTCGGCGCCCAGGCCGGGCGCCGTCCAGGTGAGGTCGATGAGGCAGGGGCGCTTGGCCGCCGCCCGGCCGACCGCGTGGACGGCGGGGTAGTTGCGGGTCAGCAGGTCGCCGTCCTCGATCACCTCCACCGCGGCGCCGAACTCGTCGCCCAGCCTGCGCGCGGCGGCGGCGAGGTCGGAGGGGCCCATGTCCTCCGCCGGGGTGTTGATGAGGTCGCGCACCAGGTAGGCGGCGGTGGCGGTGCGCTCCACGGCGCCGGCGTCCGCCCCC
>DASPKT010000018.1:0-20117 GCA_035627915.1 Azospirillaceae bacterium | reverse complement strand
ACCTTCAGCCCGTCGCGCGAGGGGCGGACGTGGTTGGCGTTGTGGATCATCCAGCTCGACAGCCAGAGCACCTTGCGCTCCAGCGCCCGCAGAAGCTCCAGGTGCCGCGCGTCGGGGTGCGCGCGGGAAGCGGGGGAGCGGGAAAGCGTCGTGGTGTCGGGCATGCTCGGCTGTTCCTCCGGAGGCGGCGCCTGTCCCGGCGCCCGCACGTCGTTTGCCGCCTATATAGGCGCTGGCGGGCCGCCAGGGAAACCGAATGTGGGCGGCCCCCGTCCGCGCGGAGTGGGTGCGCGGGCCCGCTAAGCAGAGTGCAGGACGTCCGGGATCGGGGCCGGGCGGCAACGCGCCACGGCGAACTCAACTCCGCCGTCATGCCCGCGGAGGCGGGCATCCAGGCATTCAGCATGCAATGTGCCGGGCCGACGGGCGCAACCGTCACCGTGGGCGCCCCTAGCCCAGGCCGGATAGCGCGCTGAATACCTGGACCCCCGCCTCCGCAGGGGTGACGAACAAGGAATTGGGGGAGCAGACCTTTCAAGGCTCTCAGCCTGAGAGAGGCTTTCCACCTGATACCTTAGCTTCAGCCGAAAACACGCTTATATACAATGTCGTACGGATCGATTCTGATGCGCACCGTGAAGAAACTTGCGCAAGCCGCTCCCGCCCCATCCATTCTCCGTCGCCTCACATCGGTTGAGGCTACGGGCGCGACGGCAGACGGCCCCTGGATTCCGGCTTGCGCCGGAATGACGGTCCGGAGCTGGAAGGGCATGGGTCGAACGGGCAAAGACCGGAAGGGCTAAGATCGGAAGCGAACGCACGACCCTTTCCCGAAGGACTTTGCGGAAGGAAGGGCCCGCACCCGTTCCCGCGCGGAACGGTGGCCGCGGCGGGTTGGCGGCCCGATGTCCGGATGCGCAGTTCCGCGGCGCTGCCCGGTCGAGGCGTCGATTGGAAATCCACCAGCGATCCGGCGTCCTCCGGATGCTTCATGGCCTCGCAGGGGAAGAACCAGACAGCGCCGCGCCCGGCCGTGAGGGACCAGCGACACCACGCAGCGACCGTGCGATCCGGCTCGACGCGCCCGAATGGAGGAGCGCCCCACCTTCCCCCGGTCCTTCCCTCAGTTCGGGACGCGCTCGCTGAACAGGCGGGTGAAGCTGTCGACCGAGAGGGTCCGCAGCTCGTCCGCGACGCTGCCTTCCGGCAGGTTGTTCCGGACCACGAAACGAACGTGGGGAATGCTCATCCGGTCGGCGGTGACGGCCAGGATCCTGGCGGTCTCGACGATGCCGCCGGTGACCACCCGCTGGTAGGTGCCGCCGACGACGACGGCCTCCTCGCACCGGGATTTCTTGAAGAACGAGAAGCCCACCCCTAAGCCCCCCTTCAAGTAAAGGCGGCGAAGACTTGGCACCGTCCACGGGCCGCCCATGTCCGCCGGACCGGCACAAGCCGGAAGGCGAGTCCCTCGCCCGAAGGGAGAGGACTTTGATTCGAAAAAGAGATTACCTCACGATTGCGGCTTCAGCAAGGATTTGATGCCGTTGGAGGCAATGACCTTTCCGTCGCCGGTATAGGATTCGTGGTTGGAGTCGATATTGGCGAGTCTGTAGGCGTAGTTGACCATCATGCCCGCCGACTGGGTCAGACCTTTGCCGGAACGGTCGGCCAGCCAGTTCAGCCGCTCCACCCGGGCCCCGTTGGTCAAATGGAAGTGGGCGACGGGGTCGAGCGCGCGCTGCCCGGCCTTCGCCGCGACGAGATACCGGCCGCACAGCCGCAGCAGCACCGGCTTCAGCGCCGCCTCCAGCTCCGTATCCTCGTGCCAGCCAGGGCGCGCCAGGGCGGCGGCCAGCAAGGGTCGTTCCTTCTCCGCAACGACGGCGCGCAGGCGCAGTGCCTCGGCCCCCGCCAGGATGCCGTCGCCCTCGCGCGCCAGTTCGCTGTCCAGCCATCTGCGGAAGCCCGGGATCGGCGACAGGGTGGCGAAGGTGCGGACGTTGGGGAACTCGTCCGCGACAAGGTCCACCACCCGCTTGATGAGGAAGTTGCCGAAGCTGATCCCGGCCAGCCCCTTCTGCGCGTTGGAGATGGAGTAGAAGACCGCCGTGTCCGCCTCCGCCGGGTCCAGCGCCGGCGCGTCCTCGTCCAGCAGCGCGTGGATCGAGGCGCTCATCCCCTCCACCAGCGCCACCTCCACGAAGATCAGCGGCTCGTCCGGCATGCGCGGGTGGAAGAAGCCGAAGCAGCGGCGGTCGCTGTCCAGCCGGTCCTTCAGGTCCTGCCAGCTGCGGATCTCGTGCACCGCCTCGTAGCGGACCAGCTTCTCCAGCAGTGAGGCCGGGCTGTCCCAGGTGATGCGGCGCAGCTCCAGGAAGCCGACGTCGAACCAGCTCTTCAGCAGGCTCTTCAGGTCGGCCTCCAGCGCCGCCAGCAGCGGCTCCCCCGCCGCCAGCTCCAGCAGCTCCGCCCGCATGTCGACGAGGAACTTCACCCCCTCCGGCAGGCCGTTGAACTGGGTCAGCAGGCGCAGCCGGCCCGGTTCCAGCACGTGGCGCAGCGCCCGCTCCGCCTTGCCGCGCGCCACCGGGTCCACCGCCTTGTGGAAGACCTCCACCGCCCGGTCGACCGCCGCCCTGTCCACGTCGAAGTCGCGCGCCAGCAGGATCAGGAAGCGCCGGCGCCCGTCGGCGTCCAGGCCGAGGTAGGTGCGGCCCAGCTCCGCCGCCCGGGCGCGGGCGGAAACCTCGCCGCCGCGCGCCTCCAGGCAGGCGCGGATCTGCTCGCGCCAGCGCTCCTCCCCGCGGGCGCCGCGCAGCCCGCCCACCGCCTCCAGCGCGGAACTGGCCGAGCTGGCGATGTCGCGCCAGACGGTGCGCAGGTTGCCGAGGGTGCGGTCGATGAGCGTGGGCGCTGGCGCCAGCGTCGCGTCGGGGCTGGTGTCGGCCATGGGCCTTCCTTCCACAGAGGGGTCCATCGCCGCAGTGTCGCGGGCGGGCCCCGCCCCCGCAACCCCGCAAAGCCGCATCCGCCGTCCGGCATGCACCGTCCGGGTGGGGTTATCCCAAAGTCGGGCTCGCCGGACCCAGGGAAGGCCCCAGGGCCGGCCGCAGCCGGCGCAGCACCGCCGGCAGCGCCTCCGGCAGGTCGTCGGCGACCAGGCCCGGCCCGGCCTCCCGCCCCATCTCGCCGTGCAGCCAGGCGGCCATGCAGCCGGCCTCCCAGCCCTCCACGCCCTGGGCGATCAGCCCCGCGGCGAGGCCGGCCAACACGTCGCCGCTGCCGGCCGTGGCCAAGTCGGGCGGGGCGTTGGCGTTCACCGCCACCCGCCCGTCGGGATGGGCCACCACGGTGTCCGCCCCCTTCAGCAGCACCGCCGCCCCGCACAGCGCGGCCGCCGCCCGGGCCCGGTCGAGGCGGCTGCCGGGCAGGTCGCCGAACAGCCGCGCGAACTCTCCCTCGTGCGGGGTCAGCAGGGAGCGCGCGTCCAGCCCCGGCCTCAGCGCGGCGAGGTCGCCGCGGAAGGCGGCGAAGACGTCGGCGTCCAGCACGCAGGCGCGTCCGCGGTCCAGCGCCGCGCGCACCGCGGCGCGCAGGTCCTCGCCCACCCCCGCCCCGGGGCCCAGCAGCACGGCGTTGCGCCTTGGATCGTCCAGCAGGGCGGCGAAGGCGGCGGCATCAGGCGCCGGCTGCACGATGAGGCTGGCCAGCGACAGCGCGTAGACCGGCACCGACTCCGGCGGGGCCGCCACCGTGACCAGCCCGGCGCCGACCCGCATGGCCGCCCGCGCCGCCAGCCGCGCCGCCCCGGTCATGACTGCCCCGCCCAGCACCAGGGCGTGGCCGCGGTCGTACTTGTGCTGCTCCGCGCCCGGCACGGGGAAGCGGTCACCCCAGAGCGCCGGCCCGTTCTCCCAGGCGGTCGGGCCGATGGCGTCCAGCACCCGCTCGGGGATGCCGATGTCCGCCGCGACGACCTCCCCGCAAAGCGCGCGGCCGGGCAGCAGCAGGTGGCCGGGCTTGCGCCGGAAGAAGGTCACGGTCAGCGCGGCCCGCGCGGCGGCCCCCCGCACGCCGCCGTCGTCGCCGGACACCCCGCTCGGCACGTCCACGGCGACCACGGGCAGGCGGCGCCGCTCCAGCCCGCGCACCAGCGCCAGCGCGGCGCCCTCCAGCGGCCGTGCCAGCCCGGCGCCGAACAGCGCGTCGACGGCAAGCGCGGCGCCGTCCAGCGCGGCCGGCTCCGCCGGCACCACGGGTCCGTCCCAGGTGGAGGCGGCCCAGGCCGCGTCGCCCTTCAGCGCGGCGACCTCGCCCAGCAGCGCCAGGCGCACCGGCCAGCCGGCCTCCGCCAGCCGCCGCGCCGCCACGAACCCGTCGCCGCCATTGTTGCCGGGCCCGCACAGCACCGCGACCGGCCGCGGGCTCCAGCGCGCCATGACGGCGTCCGCCACGGCGGCACCCGCCCGCTCCATCAGGTCCGTCCCCGGTATGCCCGATTCCATGGCGGCGCGGTCGGCCGCGTACATCTGCGCCACGGTCAGCAGCTCGTGCGCCATCTTCCGTCCCCGCCGCGGTTGCCCGCCCCGAGCATTACCCGAAGCCGGCGCCGGCCGCCAGGAACGCGGGAGTGCCAGAAACGCGGAAGCCGGGCGTCTTGGGGACGGCCCGGCTTCGGCAGCGTACATATAGGAAGAAGGTGGGGCGATGGATGGGACTCGAACCCACGACCACTCGGACCACAACCGAGGGCTCTACCAGCTGAGCTACCATCGCCGCCGTGGGCGTGGTGTATGCTCTACCGGCGCGTCCGCGTCAAGCCCCGTGATGAGGGATCAGCCCCGCGACAGCGATTTCCCGCCCCGGCGGGCCCCATCCGCCGGCCCCTGCCCCGCCTGCGCCCCCGTTCTGCCCACACCCGAGGCCGCAGGTCACTTCTTGGGCAGCCATATGCCTAAAAATGCATCATACTGGCGGCGGGGAGTACCCCGACCCGACCGGCTGCCTGCCCGGGGACGTTGGCACGCCGCATGCTAACGAGAGGGGCACGCGCGGCATCCCCGGTGCCGCGCGGTGTCCGAAGGAGCGTGCCGAACCCATGAAGAAGATCGAAGCCATCATCAAGCCGTTCAAGCTGGACGAGGTGAAGGAGGCCCTTCACGAGGTCGGCATCAAAGGCATCACCGTCACCGAGGCCAAGGGCTTCGGCCGGCAGAAGGGCCATACCGAGCTCTACCGCGGCGCCGAGTACGTCGTGGACTTCCTGCCCAAGGTGAAGATCGAGATCGTCATGGACGACCAGATGGTGGACCGCGCCATCGAGGCGATCCAGCAGGCCGCCCACACCGGCCGCATCGGCGACGGCAAGATCTTCGTCAGCCCGGTGGAGGAGGTCATCCGCATCCGCACCGGCGAGCGCGGCTCCGACGCCGTCTGACGCGGCAGCGCGGACCCGCACCCTCACGAGTTCCGCGGCCGGGCAGCCCCGGCCGCGCCAGTCCCCCGGCAACGGCCCCAGGCAACGGCCGATACCCCCCAGAAAACCACGGAAAACAGGCCATGTCCGACATCAGCAAGTTCTTCGACCTCGTCAAGGAACACGACGTCAAGTACGTCGACTTCCGCTTCACCGACCCGCGCGGCAAGCTGCAGCACACGGCGCAGCACATCAGCACGGTGGACGAGGAGATGTTCGCCGACGGCGTCATGTTCGACGGCTCCTCCATCGCCGGCTGGAAGGCGATCAACGAGTCCGACATGATCCTGATGCCGGACCCGTCCACGGCCATCCTGGATCCCTTCTCCGCCCAGCCGCTGCTGACCGTCTTCTGCGACGTGTACGAGCCCTCCACCGGCCAGCCCTACAAGCGCGACCCGCGCTCCATCGCCAAGGCGGCGGAGAAGTACATGGCGTCGGTCGGCATCGGCGACACCTGCTACTTCGGCCCCGAGGCCGAGTTCTTCGTGTTCGACGACGTGAAGTTCGACGTGTCGATGAACCGGGTGCTCTACGAGTTCACCTCGGAGGAAGGCCCCTACACCTCGGCCAAGGACTACCCGCAGGGCAACCTGGCGCACCGTCCGGGCGTGAAGGGCGGCTACTTCCCGGTCGCCCCGGTGGACAGCGGCAACGACCTGCGCGCCGAGATGGTGACCGTGCTGGCCGACATGGGCGTCGCGGTCGAGAAGCACCACCACGAGGTGGCCGCCAGCCAGCACGAGCTGGGCATCCGCTTCGGCACGCTGGTCCGCATGGCCGACGTGATGCAGCTCTACAAGTACGTGGTGCACAACGTCTCGCACGCCTACGGCAAGACCGCGACCTTCATGCCGAAGCCGGTCTACGGCGACAACGGCTCGGGCATGCACTGCCACCAGTCGATCTGGAAGGACGGCAAGCCGATGTTCGCGGGCTCCGGCTACGCCGACCTGTCGGACATGGCGCTGTACTACATCGGCGGCATCATCAAGCACGCCCGCGCCATCAACGCCTTCTCCAACCCGACCACCAACAGCTACAAGCGCCTGGTGCCGGGCTACGAGGCGCCGGTGCTGCTGGCCTACAGCTCGCGCAACCGCTCGGCCTCGTGCCGCATCCCCTACGTCAACAGCCCCAAGGGCAAGCGCGTGGAGGTGCGGTTCCCCGACCCGGCCGCCAACCCGTACCTGGCCTTCGCCGCCCAGCTGATGGCCGGCCTCGACGGCATCCAGAACAAGATCCATCCCGGCGAGGCGATGGACAAGAACCTCTACGACCTGCCGCCGGAGGAGCTGAAGGAGGTCCCGACCGTCTGCCGCTCGCTGCGCGAGGCGCTGGAGTGCCTGGAGGCCGACAACGCCTTCCTGCGCAAGGGCGACGTGTTCACCGAGGACATGATCAGCAGCTACATCGACCTGAAGATGGAGGAGGTCCTGGCCTTCGAGACCTCCCCGCACCCGATCGAGTACAAGATGTACTACTCGGTCTGATCCGGACCGGGGGTTCATCAAAGAGTGCGAAGGGCCGCCCCGTCAGGGCGGCCCTTCCGCATTACAGGGTCTTGCGGAACAGCACGGTCCGCTCGACCTCCTCGTAGCCGAGCGCGGCATGGGCCTCCTGGCTGACGAGGTTCGCCAGCTCGGTGTCGGAACCCATCTCGGTGCAGCCGCGGGCGCGGGCCCAGGCTTCCGCCGCCCCGATGAGCGCGCGGCCCACGCCCCGCCGGCGGAAGCGCGGCACCACGTACCAGCCCTCCACGAAGCCGACGGGCGAGCTGGCGCAGCCCTCCACCCACGGGCGCAGCGACATCTCCACCAGCCCGGCGGGCTCGTCCCCGACCAGGGCGATCAGTCCGGCCTCCGTGCCCGGCCCGGCCGCGATGGCGGCGATCTCCTCCCGGTGCTCCTCGATGGGCCCCTGCGGCCACAGCGCCGCCCGGAGGTCGGCCCAGGCCTCCATATTCTCCGCGGCAGGGACGATATGGACGGTCACGGCATGCCTCCCGGCGGTCCCTTCAGCTCGATCCCGTTGCCCTCGGGGTCGGCGAGGTAGAGCGACGGCCCCTCGCCTTCGGCGCCGTAGCGGGACACCGGCTCGCCCGCGTCGATGCCGAAGCGCGCCAGGTGGGCGGCGATGGCGGCGGGGTCGAAGGGGGCGACGGCCAGGCAGAGATGGTCCATGTTGCGCCCCTCCGGCGGCGCCTCCCCGGTGGCGTCCCAGAGGTCGATCAGGCTGGCCCCCGCCCGCAGCTGCACCAGCCGCCCCTCCAGCTGGCGCTTCTCCACGGTGCAGCCCAGCACCTCAACGTAGAAGCGTTCGAGCGCCGCGATGTCGCGGGCACGGATGACGACGTGGTCGAGGCCGCGGAGGGTGAAGGGCGTGCTCATGGGTTGACGTGTCTCCTGTGACACCGGGGCCGGGGCGGTTCCAGGGCATGGCGTCCGGCCGGCGGTGACGGCATGATGGCGCGGGTCGACCCGTGCCGCCAGAGTTCCGCCATGCGCCCTGCCCTGCCGCTCCTGCTCCTCGCCCTCGCCCTCCCCGCGCCGGCATCGGCCGCCGAGGCCGACGCCAAGGAGGTCGCGCGCAACTCCAACTGCAAGCCCGGCAAGGTGGAGGTCGTCCGCCACACCACCGGCTCCAACGGCGAGACCGTCTACAAGATCACCTGCACCGATCGGAAAGAGGCGGAGATCCTGGTCCGCTGCTGGCAGCGCACGTGCCTGCTGCTGCGGTAATTCAGAACCGCTTCTGCGCGAAGGCCTTGGCGAGCGCCCGGACGGAGCCGGCCTGCTTGGCGGTGCCCTCGGCCTTGGGCGGCGGGGCGCCGTTCAGGATGGGGGGCAGGTCGGCGCGCCGCGTGCTGAGGCGGGAGAGCACGGCGTCCAGCTGCTCCTGCGTCAGCTGCGGCTTGGCCGGCTGGGCGCGGCGGACGGCGGGCTGCGGCGGGGCCGGGGACTGGCCGCGGGCGACACGCTGGACGGCGGCGCCGGTGATGGCCTTCAGGAACGGCTTGCACAGCCCGGCCAGGAGCTGCTCGTCCTGGAGCGCCCACACGATCAGCAGCCGCTGCGCCGCCGCGCGGCTGCCCTGGGAGGCGGCCAGCGCCTCCCGCACCTTCATGCTGACATAGGTCTCGGCCATCGCCCTCATCCCTCAGCCGGCACGGATGGATATGAGCCTACCCAATCCGGTGCGGCACCGGAACGGAAAAGCGGCGGCCCGGGCGGCGGGACCCGGCGGCGTTTGCCTCTCGCCTCGTGACAATTCGCGGAATATAGTGCCGCCCATGCTGGTCGAGATCTTCGCGGACCTGATCTGCCCCTGGTGCTACATCGGCAAGTACCGCCTCGACCGGGCGCTCGCCGAGCGGCCCAGCCTGCGCGCGGACCTGCGCTGGCTGCCCTTCCAGCTGAACCCCGACATGCCGGCCGGCGGCATGGACCGCTTCATGTACCTCGCGGCGAAGTTCGGCGGGATCGAGCGGGCGCGGCAGATCTACGCGGTGATCGAGCAGACGGCCGCCCGCGACGGGCTGCCGCTGGCGCTGGAGCGCATCCGCCGCACGCCCAGCACGCTGGACGCCCACCGGCTGATCCGCTACGCCGACCGCCTGGGCCGCTCGCAGGCGCTGACCATGGCGATCTACGACGCCTACTTCCAGGACGGCGCCGACATCGGCGACCGCGAGCTGCTGGCGGCCCTGGCCGCCCATGTCGGGCTGGACCGCGACGGGGCGATGGAGCACCTGCGCAGCGAGGCCGACGTCGCGGCGGTGAAGGCCAGCGACGTCCAGGCCCGCCAGCTCGGCATCCAGGCGGTGCCCTGCTTCATCTTCAACCGCCGCTACGCGATGGCCGGCGCGCAGGAGCCGGCGGCCTTCCTGCCGCTGCTGGACCTCACCGAGGACACGGCGACGGTCAGCGCGTAGGCGCGCGGCTTTGGCTATTGCCGGCAGATTGGCGGCGTTCCCCCTCACCCTCCCAAGCCTGCGGCTTGGGCCCCTCCCTCTCCCTCAGGGGAGAGGGGACGCGCTTCCTTTCCCTCTCCCCTTGAGGGAGAGGGAGGGGCCCGCCGCGAAGCGGTGGGAGGGTGAGGGGTATTTAGCCCCCCGCCCCTCACCGCCGCGAGTACATCGTGTTCTTGCCCAGCCGGCGCGCGTTCGGCGGCGGCGGGGGCGGCTTGGGCGGGGGGGCCGGCGGCGGGGGCGGCGGCAGGTCGGCGTCGGCGCCGGCGGCGAGCTTGGCGAGCACGCCCATCAGGTGGCGCACCCCGTCCATCCGGCTCTCCGGGCTGTCCCAGGGGCGCAGCAGCACCAGCTTGTGGTCGGGCCTGATCTTGGCGCTGCCGGCCTGGCCCTGGATGAACTGCACCAGCTTGGCCGGGTTCCTGAAGCTGTTGTTGCGGAAACCGACGACGGCGCCCTTCGGGCCGGCGTCCAGCGCCTGCACGTCGGCCTCCTTGCACAGCCGCTTGATCTCCACCAGCCGCAGCAGGTTCTCCACCTCCGGCGGCAGCTTGCCGAAGCGGTCCACCAGCTCGGCGGCGAAGGCGTCGATCTCCTGCCGGTCGGCGAGGTCGGCCAGGCGGCGGTAGAGCGACAGCCGGATGCCGAGGTCGGTGACGTAGGCCTCCGGGATCAGCACCGGCATGCCGAGGTTGATCTGCGGCGACCACTGTGTGTCCGCCACCTGCGCCTCCGACAGCCCGCCGCGGGCGGCCGCCACCGCCTCCTCCAGCATCTGCTGGTAGAGCTCCACCCCGACCTCGCGGATGTGGCCGGACTGCTCCTCGCCCAGCAAATTGCCGGCGCCGCGGATGTCCATGTCGTGGGAGGCGAGCTGGAAGCCCGCGCCCAGGCTGTCCAGCGTCTCGATCACGTGCAGGCGCTGCTGGGCCGTCTGCGACAGCACCGTCTTGGGCGCGTAGGTCAGGTAGGCGTAGCCGCGGATCTTGGACCGGCCGATGCGCCCGCGGATCTGGTAGAGCTGTGCCAGGCCGAACATGTCGGCGCGGTGCACGACCAGCGTGTTGGCGCTGGGGATGTCCAGGCCCGATTCGATGATGTTGGTGGCCAGCAGCAGGTCGTACCGCTTCTCGTCGAAGGCGGTCATGACCTCCTCCAGCTGGGCGGCCGGCATCTGGCCGTGGGCGGTGACGACCTTCACCTCCGGCACCAGCTCGGCCAGCCGCTCCTGCAGCTTCGGCAGGTCCTCGATGCGCGGGCAGACGTAGAAGGTCTGGCCGCCGCGGTAGTGCTCGCGCAGGATCGCCTCGCGGATCACCATCCCGTCATAGGGCAGAACGAAGGTGCGCACCGCCAGCCGGTCCACAGGCGGCGTCGCGATCAGCGACAGCTCGCGCACGCCGGACAGGGCCAGCTGCAGCGTGCGCGGGATCGGCGTCGCGGTCAGCGTCAGCACGTGCACGTCGGTGCGCAGCTCCTTCAGCCGCTCCTTCTGCTTCACGCCGAAATGCTGCTCCTCGTCCACGATGACCAGGCCCAGCCGGTTGAACTGGATGGTCTTGGACAAGAGCGCGTGGGTCCCGATGACGATGTCCACGGTCCCGTCGGCCAGCCCCGACTTGGTCTGCGCCGTCTCCTTGGCCGTCACCAGCCGCGACAGGTGGCCGATGCGCAGGGGAAGGCCGGCGAAGCGCTTCTCGAAGGTGCGGGCATGCTGGCGTGCCAGCAGGGTCGTGGGCACCACGACGGCCACCTGCTGCCCGCCCATGGCGGCCAGGAAGGCGGCGCGCAGCGCCACCTCGGTCTTGCCGAAGCCGACGTCGCCGCAGACCAGACGGTCCATCGGCTTGCCGGAGTTCAGGTCCTCCATTACCTCCTCGATGGCGCGGAGCTGGTCCTCGGTCTCGGCGTAGGGGAAGCGGGCGGAGAACTCCTCGTAGATGCCGTCCGGCACCTCGATGGGCTGGGCGCGCTTCAGCTCGCGCTCGGCGGCGATGCGCAGCAGTGCCGCCGCCATGTCCTTCAGCTTCTTCTTGACCCGCGCCTTGCGGGCCTGCCAGCCGGCGCCGCCCAGCTTGTCGAGCTGGGTCACCCCCTCGTCGGAGCCGAAGCGCGACAGCACCTCGATGTTCTCCACGGGGACGTAGAGCTTGTCGCCGCCCTCGTAGATGACGCGCAGGCAGTCGTGCGGCGCGCCGGCGACGTCGAGGGTCTCCAACCCGTCGTAGCGGCCGATGCCGTGGTCGATGTGCACGACCAGGTCGCCGGGGTTCAGGCTGGCGGCCTCGGCGATGAAGTTGGCGGCGCGGCGCTTCTTCTTGGCCGGGCGGGCCAGCCGGTCGCCCAGGATGTCCTGCTCAGACACGACCGCCAGGTCGCCGGCGACGAAGCCGTTGTCGATGCCCAGCACCACCACGGCCGTCGTCTTCGCCGGCAGGGCCAGCGCGTCGGCCAGGCTGTCCACCGGCTCCACCGGGTGGATGCGGTGCTCCTTCAGCACGGTGCAGAGGCGGTCGCGCGCACCGGCGCTGTAGCCGGCGATCAGCACCCGGCGCCCGTCGGCGCGCAGCCGGTCGATATGCTCGCGCACCGCGTCGAAGACGTTCACGTCGGGCTTGGCGCGGGCGTCGGCGAAGTCGCGGCCGCGCCGGCCGCCGGCGTCGATCAGGTCGGCGTTGGACGATCCCTCCACCGCCTGGAAGGGGGAGAGCTGCGCCACCGCGCGCACCGCCAGGTGCCGGTCCCACCCCTCCCCGTCCAGGAACAGGGCGGACGGCGGCACCGGCTTGTAGACGGGGGCGCCGGACTGCTTCTCCGCGGCCTGGAGGTTCTTGCGCGCCTCGAAGAAGTCCTGGACCTGGGCGAGGCGGCTGTCGCGCGACTCCTCCGCCTGCGCGTCCAGGCCGACGACGGCGTCGGGCAGGTAGTCGAACAGCGTCTCAAGCTGCGGGTGGAACAGGGGCAGCCAGTGCTCCATCCCCGCCTGCTTGCGCCCGGCGCTGACCGCCTCGTACAGCGGGTCGTCGCCCGTCACGGCGCCGAACAGCTCGCGGTAGCCGGTGCGGAAACGCTGGACCGAGGCCTCGTCCAGGAACACCTCCGACATGGGCTTCAGGTCGACCCCGTCGCGCTTCTCCGTGGTGAGCTGCGTCATGGGATCGAAGGCGCGCACCCCGTCCAGCTCGTCGCCGAACAGGTCCAGGCGCAGCGGCTCCGGCGTGCCGGGCGGGAACAGGTCGATGATGCCGCCGCGCACCGCGTACTCGCCCGGCTCGCGCACCGTCTGGGCGCGGGTGTAGCCGTTGTGGGCGAGGAAGCGCTGCAGCTCGTCCACGTTCACCCGGCCGCCGACACGGGCGCGGAAGGTGGCGTTGCGGAAGGACAGGCGCGGCGGGACCTTCTGCAGCACCGCGTTGACGGACGTCAGCACCAGGAACGGCTTGGCGTCCTTGCGGGGCTCCATGAACCGAGTCAGCGCGTCGATGCGCCGCGCCACGATGTCGCCGTTGGGCGAGACGCGGTCGTAGGGCAGGCAGTCCCAGGCCGGGAACGGCACCACCTCCAGCCCCGGCGCGAAGAAGGCCACCGCTTCCGCCAGCCGGGCCATGCGCGAGTCGTCCAGCGCCACGTGGATCAGGCCCTTGGCGCCCGCCCCCGCGGCAAGCTCCGCCAGCACGCGGGCGTCGTGGCCCTCCGGCGCGCCGCCGACCATGACGCGCCTGGGCACGCCCGGCACCAGGGGCGAGGAAATAAGGCGGTTCAGGGACTTGTCAGACAACGCGGTGGACCTTCAGGAGCTGGAAGACGTCGTTGTCGAACTCCGGTGGGACAGGCTCGCGGCCGGAGATCCAGTTGTAGACGTCGGGGTCGCTCATGTGCAGGAACGCCTCGTACCGGTCGAGCTGGCCCTGGTCGAAGCCGGGGACGTGCCGGTCGGCGAAGGTGCCCATCAGCAGGTCCATCTCCCTGATTCCGCGGTGCCAGCTGCGGAATATCAAGCGCTTGCGCCGGATCGCTACGGCGTCCTCTGAAGCCTGGACCGGCATGGCGTCGACCATCGATGGGTGCTCCCGTTCACGAACGGCGTAGGATATAGAACCGCACGAGCCACAAGTCAGCAGTCCCAGCCTTGCGCCCCACGATCCTCTATCCCCTCTTCGCGCCGGTGACCAGCCTCCCCGGCCTCGGGCCCCGCCTCGGCGCGCTGGCCGAGCGGCTGGCCGGGCCCCACGTGGTGGACCTGCTGTGGCACCTGCCGAGCGGGCTGATCGACCGCAGCTTCGCCCCCACCATCGCCGAGGCGCCGGAGGGGCGGGTCTGCACCCTGACCGTCCGCGTCGACAGCCACGTGCCCCCGGTCCAGCGCAACCGCCCCTACCGGGTCCGCTGCACCGACACCTCGGGCACCATGGAGCTGGTCTTCTTCCACGTGAAGGGCGACTGGCTGACCAAGCGGCTGCCGGTCGGGCAGAAGGTCATCGTGTCGGGCAAGACGGAGCGGTTCAACGGCCAGCTCCAGATCCCCCATCCCGACTATTTCGCCCCGGCCGAGGAGGGCGCGCCGCCGGTGGGGGCGGAGCCCACATACCCGCTTACCGGCGGGCTGAACCCCAAGCCGCTGCGCACCGCCATCCTGGGCGCGCTGGAGCGGGCGCCGGAGCTGCCGGAGTGGCAGGACGCGGCCTGGCTGAAGCGGCAGGGCTGGCCCGACTGGCGCACGGCCGTGCGCAAGGTGCACGAGCCCAAGGGCGACCCGGACATGGAGCCGATGGCCCCCGCCCGCGCCCGCCTGGCCTATGACGAGCTCCTGGCCAACCAGCTGGCCCTGGCGCTGGTGCGCTGGCACCAGCGGCGCCTGGCCGGCCGTGCCATCCAGGGCGACGGGCGGCTGCGGGCCAAGGTGCTGGCCGCCCTGCCCTACACGCTGACCGGCTCCCAGGCGGGAGCCATCCGGGAGATCGACGCCGACATGGCGGAGCCGACGCGCATGCTGCGGCTGCTGCAGGGCGACGTCGGCTCCGGCAAGACCATCGTGGCGCTGCTCTGCCTGCTGACGGCCGTCGAGGCGGGTTCGCAAGGCGCCCTGATGGCGCCGACGGAGATCCTGGCGCGCCAGCACGCCGACAGCCTGGCCCCGCTGGCGGAGGCCGCCGGCGTGCGCATGGCGTTGCTCACGGGGCGCGACAAGGGCAAGGCGCGGCAGGCGGTGCTGGACCGGCTGGCGTCCGGCGAGGTGGACATCCTGGTCGGCACCCACGCCGTCTTCCAGGAGGACGTGCAGTTCAAGGATCTCGCCGTCGCCGTCATCGACGAGCAGCACAAGTTCGGCGTCCACCAGCGCCTGCAGCTGGCCGCCAAGGGCCGCGGCGTGGACACGCTGGTCATGACGGCGACGCCGATCCCGCGCACCCTCACGCTGACCGCCTACGGCGACATGGACGTCTCCCGCCTGACGGAGAAGCCCCCGGGCCGCAAGCCCGTGGTCACCAAGGCCGCCCACGCCGACCGGCTGGAGGAGGTGGTGGAGCGCGTCGCCACCGCCACGAAGACCGGCCAGCGGGTCTATTGGGTCTGCCCGCTGGTGGAGGAGTCCGAGCAGATCGACCTCGCCAACGCCACGCTGCGCCACGCCACCCTGCGCGAGCGGCTGGGCGAGCGCGTCGGCCTGGTCCACGGCAAGATGAAGGGGCCGGACAAGGACGCCGTCATGGCGAAGTTCGCCGCCGGCGAGCTGGACGTTCTGGTCGCCACCACGGTCATCGAGGTCGGCGTCAACGTGCCGGAGGCGACCGTCATGGTGATCGAGCACGCCGAGCGCTTCGGTCTGGCCCAGCTGCACCAGCTGCGCGGCCGGGTCGGGCGCGGCGAGCGCAACTCCGCCTGCCTGCTGCTCTACTACCCGCCGCTGACCGAGACGGCGTCCCAGCGCCTGAAGGTGATGACCGAGACCGAGGACGGGTTCGAGATCGCCGAGATGGACCTGAAGCTGCGCGGCGCCGGCGAGGTGCTGGGCACCCGCCAGTCCGGCTTGCCCGAGTTCCGCCTGGCCGACATCGCCCACCACGCCGAGCTGCTGGCCGCCGCCCGCGACGACGCCCGCCTCATCATCGAGCGCGACCCCGAACTCCAGGGCCCCCGCGGCGACGCCCTGCGCACCCTGCTCTACCTGTTCGAGCGCGACGCGGCGGTGAAGTACCTCAGGTCGGGGTGAGGGCTGGCGGGCGGGTGCGGGATGCGGCTGGGGTGCTGTGCGGGCTTCTGACCGAGCTCAGCCTGAGGGGCGGTGGATGCCAGGCCCGGTGCCCCAAGCAGCAGCAACCTCCCCGGGGAGCATCTCGACACCCCTCAGCCTCAGGGGCGGGGGATGCCAGGCCCGGCGGAACCGCGGAGTGCAGCCACCTTCCCGGGGAGCATCTCGACGATCCTCAGCCTGAGCCTGTCGAAGGCCGCACACCGCCGACGCTGCCTCGGCTCAAGCACCACGTTCCTAACCCCTCGACCGTCACCCCCGCGGAGGCGGGGGTCCAGGCATTCAGCCTGCAATCCGGCCCGGAGAAGGGCGCCGGCGGCAACGTTGGCACCCGCTTTTGAACCGATTGGCAAGCTGAATGCCTGGATTCCCGCCTCCGCGGGAATGACGGCCAAAATCCGAGTAGCGGGAATGACGGCCAAAAATACCGCCCGGCCCCCGGATTGACGGCCAAACCACGCGACCGCCCGCGCCCCCTCACCCGTCCCCCGGCGGCGGCAATGCTGCGGCCGTCTGGCGGTCGGCGGGGATGACGATGCCCATGGAGACGATGAGCTTCAGCCCCTCCTCCACCGTCATGGCGAGGCGCTGCACCTCCTCCTCCGGGACGTAGAGCATGTAGCCGCCGGTGGGGTTGGGGGTGGTCGGGACGTAGACGGTCAGCATGCCGGGCGGCAGGCGGGCACCGACCTCGCCCTTGGGCTCGCCGGTGATGAAGCCGACGGTCCAGGCGCCGCGGCGGGGGAACTCCACCAGCACGCATTCTCGGAAGCTGTTCGACTTCTTCGACAGGACCGTCTCGAAGATCTGCTTGGCGGCGCCGTAGATGCCGCGGATGACCGGCATGCGGGCGACGATCGACTCGCCGGTCTTCACCACCAGCCGGCCGACATAGCCGGCGGTGAACATGCCGACCAGGACCAGGAAGGCCAGCACGACCAGCACGCCGACGCCCGGTATCCAGAAGGGCAGCAGCGTCTCCGGGTTGTAGGGCGCCGGCAGCACGGCGGCGACCAGCCCGTCGATGCCGGAGATCACCATGCGGGCGATGTAGACCGTGATGGCGACGGGGGCGGTCACCAGGATGCCGGCCAGCAGGTAGGCGCGCAGGCGCCCGCCGAAGGTCATGCCGGCATGGTGCCTCTGCGGGTCGTGGCCGGCACTGGGCGTGGTCGGGGGCGCGGTCGGGTCGCTCACGTCTCTTCCTCGGGCGTGTTCGGTCGTGGTGGCAAGGGCGATCCTACCCGGAAGGTGATGCCAGAGGGGGCATTGCACAAGCGATTAGGATGTGGAGCAAATGGGCACGGGCCGGGTTTGACCTATGTGGCGGAGGGATGCCCAACCGCCGGAGCCTGGAACGAAACATGACGCCCGTGGCGAAAATACGGTCGGTCGCGACCGCCACCCCGCCCCACCGCTTCCCCCAGGAGATGACGCGCGACGCCGCCCGGCGGGTGTTCGCCGACCGCCTCCGGGATTTCGACCGGCTGGCGCCGGTCTTCACCAACGCCGGGATCGAGGCGCGCCACTCCTGCGTGCCGATCGACTGGTACATGGAGCCGCGCGGCTGGACCGAGCGCAACGCCATCTACCTGGAGAGCGCGCTCGACGTGCTGGAGCGCGCAGCAAAGACGGCGCTGGAGCGGGCGGGGCTGGCGGCGGGAGACGTGGACGCCATCGTCTCCGTCTCCTCCACCGGCATCGCCACGCCCTCGCTGGACGCGCTGCTGATGGAGCGCATGGGCATGCGCCGGGACGTGCAGCGCCTGCCCGTCTTCGGCCTGGGCTGCGCCGGCGGCGTCATCGGGCTTGCCCGCGCCGCCGGCTGGGCCGCCGGCATGCCGGGGCGCAACGTGCTGTTCCTGGTCGTGGAACTGTGCGCCCTGTCCTTCCGCCACGGCGACCTCAGCAAGGCCAACATCATCGCGTCGGCGCTGTTCGGCGACGGCGGCGCCGCCCTGGTGCTGCGCGCGGAGGCGGCGGAGGAGCCGGCCGGCGGCGGTGCCGTGCGCGCCTGGGCGGAGCACACCTGGCCGGGCAGCCTCGATGTCATGGGCTGGCGGGTGGAGCCGGACGGGCTGGGCGTGATCTTCTCCCAGAGCATCCCCGGGCTGGTGCGCGACCGGTTCGGCGCGGTGGTGGACGGCTTCCTGGCGGAGCAGCGGATGGAGAAGGCCGACCTCGACGGCACGCTCTGCCATCCCGGCGGCGCCAAGGTGCTGGAGGCGCTTGAGGAGGTGCTGGCGCCGGCGACGGAGGGACTTGACGACGCCCGCGAGGTTCTGCGCGACTACGGCAACATGTCGGCGGCGACCGTCATGTTCGTGCTGGAGCGGCGCCTGGCGCGCGGCTGCCGCGGCCGCCACCTGATGACGGCGCTGGGCCCCGGCTTCACCGCGGCGCTGGCGCTGGTCGACCTCTAGGGAGCCCCCATGGATATCGGCATCCCGCAGATCGTCGTGCTGCTGGTGGCACTCCAGCGCCTGGCCGAGCTGGCCTACGCCGCCCGCAACACCCGCGCCCTGCTGGCCCGCGGCGCGGTGGAGATCGGCGCGCGGCACTATCCCCTCTTCGTGCTGCTGCACGGGGGCTGGCTGGCGGCGCTGTTCCTGCTGGTGCCGGCCGACGCGCCGGTTTCCTGGCCGCTGGTCTGGCTGTTCGTGCTGCTGCAGCTGGGCCGGGTCTGGGTGGTGGCGACGCTGGGGCCCTACTGGACGACGCGGATCATCACCCTGCCGGGGGCACCGCTGGTCCGGCGCGGGCCGTTCCGGCTGGTGCGCCATCCCAACTACCTGGTCGTGACGGGCGAGATCGCGGTGCTGCCGCTGGCCTTCGGGGCGTGGGAGTTGGCGCTGGCCTTTTCCGCGGCCAACGCGGCGCTGCTCTGGCACCGCATCCGGGTGGAGGAAGGGGCGCTGGCCCCGCGGCGCACGGCCGAGGCCGCCTGAGACCGATGCGCCCGGCGCGGCCCGCGGGGCGCGCAGGAGCCCGCCGGCGGTCGCCTCCCGCGTGCCGCCGTTCCCCATCCACACCCTGGCGGAGCGGCGGCTTCGGCTGTATCGTCGCACCGCCATGGCAGACACGCACCACAACGCCTCGCTCGACCGGATCGAGCTCCTCGCCCCCCTCCCGCCGGAGGAGCGGGCCGCCCTCGCCCGCCAGTGCAGCTGGCGCCACTTCCGCCCGCACGAGCAGATCATCGACCGCGCGTCGGACAGCCGCGACGTCTGCTTCATCGTGGAGGGGCGGGTGCGGGTGGTGAACTACTCCCTCTCCGGCCGCGAGATCACCTTCGACGACGTGGGCGCCGGCGGCTACCTGGGCGAGCTGGCCGCCATCGACGGCGAGCCGCGCTCCGCCAGCATCGTCGCCCTGACCGAGGTGATGGTCGCCTTCATGGCGCCGCGCCTGTTCCAGGAGACGGTCACCCGCCACCCCGAGCTCGCCATGTTCGTGATGCGGCGGCTGACGCGCATCGTGCGCGCCTCCACCGGCCGGATCATGGACCTCAGCACGCTGGGCGCCAACAACCGCGTCCATGCGGAGCTGCTGCGACTCGGCAAGGACACCCTGCGCGACGACAACACCGCCGCCATCACCCCCGTCCCCATCCACAGCGACATCGCCAGCCGGGTCAGCACGACGCGCGAGACGGTCGCCCGGGTGCTGAGCGACCTCGCCCGCGACGGGCTGGTGGAGCGGCGCGGCAACTCGCTGGTCATCCTGGACTTCGAGCGGCTGGAGGGCATGGTCGAGGAGGTCCGCGGCGACTGAGCCCCCGGCTCCGGCGCCTATGCCCATCGGCCTACCCCACTGTGATGCAAAAATCACAGGCTTTTTGTCTTTTAATCAGGGGCCGGAGGAGTTATATAAGGAGTGCTTGACCGTGGCAGTTTGGACACGGTTGAGCCTTCAACCTCCTTATGAGGCTCCCTTCATCTTCAGCCGGCTGCCCCCAGCCGGCTTTCTTTTTGCGCGGATGCCGGGAGTGGGCGCGGCTGGGTACGGCTCCCAGGCAGTGCGGGCTTCGACAGGCTCAGCCTGAGGGACGGTGGATGTCGGGCCCGGCGTTCCTTCGGAGCAGCACCCTTCCCGGGGAGCAGCACAACGATCCTCAGCCTGAGCTTGTCGAAGGCCGCACTACGTCCCCGCTGCCCTCCCGCCGGGACGCGTGCTGCGCCTGGTGCGGCTGTGAGGCTGTGCGTGCTTCTGACCGAGCTCGGCATGAGGGAGGGTGGACGCCAGGCCCGGCGCATCAAGGGGCGACAACCTCCTTCGGGAGCAACTCTACGCCCCTCAGGCTGAGCCTGTCGAAGCCTCATCCTGAGCTTGTCGAAGGACGCGCCCCGCACCCCGCTCCCACCTGAACCGGCCGCCCCCGCCCCGGTCACCCGTTGATGCGCGCGAACTCGCGGAAG
>DASPKT010000017.1:0-6099 GCA_035627915.1 Azospirillaceae bacterium | reverse complement strand
CAGAACTGGTCCCAAATCTGGAGATAGGCGTAGGGAGCGAAGCTGGCGATGGAATAGGTGCGGCCATTGAAGGTGTAGTCGGCCATCTCAGATGATCTCCTCGACGTCGAAGGACCAGGACCAGCGATTGTGGCTGGTCAGCGTGATCTCGGTGGTGTCCACCAGGGCGCAGTAGAGCGTCAGGCGGTTGCGGAGCGCGGCATCCTTGTCGGGGTCCCAGACCAGCAACATGTCGCCCGACTTCCCCAGCCTCCACATGAGGTCGTGGTAGACGCCGATGGCGGCCTCCTCAGTCTGGTGCTCCAGCGTGATGCGCCATTGCCGGTACTTCGGCAGGCGCCGCACCATGCGTCGGCCGCCCCGGGTGCGCCGCACCTCGGACGGGTCGACGGGACGCACGGAGGCGCCATAGCTGAAGTTCCACGGCGGCGTGTACGCCTGCCCGGCCAGCAGCCGCGCGCCCTGCCAGTAGCCGGCCTCGTTGTCGGGGTCCTCGATGTCCACCCACAGGTAGCGGGGGAAATGGGTCTCGCTGGCGAGGTGGTAGGCGATGGGCACGCCCGGGAACGTGTCCTTGTCCACCAGGTCGAAGGGAAAGGCACCGAACGGCACCGACCCCCAAACCACGGTGGGTTCCCAGAATGGCAGCGCGTCAGGCAGGTAGAGTGGGCTGGACAGGTCGGCGTTGTTGCTGAGCCCCGGCTGCCAGATACCCGTCGTGGCTGCGTTGTGGTTGATGATGGCGAAGCCCGACACCGGACGGGGCCGGCCCATGTCAACCACCAGCCGGGCCGTGCTGCTCCCGATGTCCAGGTACCGGGCGAACGCCTGCACGTCGTCGGTGCGCAGGTTCTGGACGGACAGGCCGCCGCTCTCCACCCACTCCGCCGGGTCGCTGCCGGCGGCGGCCAGCGTGCCCTGGTCGGACGCGATGTCCCACAGGATCGATATCTTGCCCATCAGCCCGTCACCGTCAGCGTGTGGGTTTCAGCGGATGCGTCCCGGACGGTCTCCAGGACGCGGAAGTTGCGGCCGGCGGAGAGGCCATACCGGCTGTCCGTCAGGCGCACCGTGTGGCCCACCTCCAGCCCCGGCGTCAGCGGCACCACCACATCGAAAGCCTTGCGCCGGGCGCCCAGCAGGTCCGCCAGCCGGTCCCGCTCGGCTTCGGCGTCGGCCTCCGCGTCGAAGAGGGTTTCCTTGCGCAGCGTCTCGCCCAGCAGGCTCTCCGGCGCGGCGTCGGCGGATGCGTCGGTCCAGCGGTAGGCGGCCCCGGCGCTCTCCCGGAAGGCGTCGGTCGGCGTGCCCGCGAACTGGCTCTCGCTGGTCAGCAGGGTCGCGTAGTGGCGGTATCCAAGCTGGACCGTCTTCACCCGGCGGGCAGCAGCACGGGGGCGGAGGTCCAGGATGTCCCGCTCCGTGAACTCGAAATCCGCCGTCACGGCGGGTTCGTCGTAGCGCCCGACCTCCAGCTTGCGACCTTCGTCGAACCCCCACCAGGCGCCGACCGTGTCGCTCAGCTCATCCACGAGCTGGCGCACCGTCAGCTCGCCGCCGCCGTCGTACCAGTACCCCAGCTCAGCCGGCTGGAGGCCGTTCATGGCCGTGAAGCTGGCGGCGTCCAGGTCGCCCGCGGTCAGGGTGGTGAAGCTGGTGACGGCATGCTCCACCAGGTCGGCATAGCGGGCGATCCAGGTGCCTCCCGGCGCCACCCCCTTGGCGGAGACGGTGAAGGCGTAGACGGGCGGCGTGGCGAGCCGGATCAGGCCGGCGGCCTTGGCCGTGGCGTAGTCCAGCCCCGTCATGCTGAGCGCCGCCAGTGCCGCATAGCTGGCCTGGTCGGCCCCGGCGACCGTGAACGGGTCGCCGCCGTCCTCCGCGTCGATCAGCTCGTGGAAGCCTTCCGGGTCGATCATGTAGATGTTGAGGGCGGCGTTGATGAGGACCGGCGTGAAGCGCCGCTTGATCCCCAGCAGGAAGGGCTTCTCCCGCCCCTTCAGTTCCGCCGTCCCCTCGATGCCGCCGGTGCCGGCGAAGGTGCCGCGGCTGGCAGGCTTGTCCAGGAGCACCTGGAGGTCCGCCAGCACGATCTCCAGGTCATCCCCCGGCACCACCTGCTCGGCCGTGCCGGAGAAGATGACCGCAAAGTCCGAGAGAGTCGGCGTCCCGTTGCCCGTGTAGAGGATCTCCACCAGCCGGCCGTCCCACTCGTAATCCGTCCAGTGGTCCACCCCGCCGTCGCTGTTCGCCACCAGGGTCGAGCCGAAGGCGGCGGAGGAGAAGCCGCCGATGGCGGAGCCGTTGAACAGGGACCGCCGGATGGTCAGCGGGGCGTCGATGCGCCGCTCCCAATAGGTGTTCGCCGGGCTGTCCCCCGGCTCCGTGGTGAAGCCGATGTCGGAGACGTAAAGGGTCCTGGTGCCCCCGATGTCCGGATCGTAGGGCTGGGCCTTCAGCAGGTAAGGCATCAGTCAGGCCCTCCGCGCCACCCGGACTTGGCCGACCGGCTCCCGGGAGACGCCAAGCGCCTTCAGCGCCGCGGCTGTCTCCTCCGTGCCGTCCGCGGTCCCCTCGGCCGCGGTGGCCACCCGGCGCAGCAGCCGGTTCTGTTCGTCCAGCAGGGCATTCTGGCGTCGCAATTCCCGCAGCACCTCACCGTTGCCGTTGGTTGCCGCCGAGCCGCCCTGGCCGCGGAGCAGGCGATCGGTGTCCGCGGAGGGCAGGACGGAGGCCCCGCGCGGAAGGTTGACCAACTCGCGGCCCCGCTCGCCGACGATGGCCCATCCGCCGGGGTGGAAGTCGGTCCCGCCGGCATAGGCGGGGGCGCCGCCCAGCATCCGCGCCGTCTCCGCCGTGTTGTGGCGGATGCGGTCGATCATGGGCGCCTCGACCGCCCAGACCTGCGTCATCCAGGCGTGGAAGTTGGAGATGAACCTGCCGATGGTGCCCAAATTCTCGTTCACCGCCGTCAGCTGCGGCGCCAGACCGTGGTGCCAGATGTTCAGCCGGTCGACGTTGCCGGCATAGAGCAGCTGGCCGATGGCCCCCAACGAGGCATTGGCCCCGGTGCCGGCCAGGTCGTCCACCGCCCCGCTGGTCAGCTCGTCGCGGGACAGCACGCCGTCGCCGTTGATGTCGTGCTTGTTGAAGAAGGTCCGGGCGTCCAGGTTGCCGTCCCCGGTCAGCCGCTTCAGGTCGTTGAAGGCCGCCGTATTGGCGCCAGCCCAAGCGTCGAACTCGGGCCACGTGACGCGGCTGTTGCCGTCCAGGTCAGCCAGCTTCAGCACCTCCCAGGCACCCTTGGTGGCGTCCCGGATCTGGCCCAGCAGCTCCACCTGCTGCGCGTCGAAGCTCTTGGTCGCCGGCAGGCTCTCCAGATCCTCCAGGATGTCCCTGATGATGGTCTGGCTGTCCGTGCCCGAGCCCTGGACCCGCAGCAGCGCCTGGATGTAGCTGTCGGCATAGCCGGTGATGGAGGCGAGCGCGTCGCGGTCGTTCGCCCCGGCCAGCGCGATCTGCCGCTGGAATGCCGCCGCAGCGTTGGAGAGCTGGACGGAGGGCGGCAGATACTGCTCGATGCCCCCGCTGCGCTGGCGGTCCAGATAGGCCCGCACGGCGCCGCCGGCGCTGACCAGATCGCGCTGCGCCGCTGCCAGCGCCTCCGCCGCCCGCGCTGCATCCTCGGCCGTCTTCTGCTCGTCCTGCAGGCGGTGGATTCGCTCCAGCAGCGCCCGGTTCGACGGGTCGAGCGTCGCCAGCTCCGCCTGCCGGATGGCGGCGGTGTTGCCCTCCAGCTGCCAGAGCTGGCGCTGGAGGCCCTCGCGCTCGGACGCCACGGCGGCGGCCCGCTGCGTCGCCTCGGCCTCATCCTCCAGCCGGTGGATGCGCTCCAGCAGGGCGCGGTTGCCGGGGGCCAGCTCCGCCAGCTCGGCGGCGCGCAGCGAGGCCGTGTCCCCCTCCAGCTGCCACAGGCGCCGCTGGAGGCCCTGGCCCTCGGACGCCACGCGGTTGGCCTCGGCCGCCGCCGCCGCCTGGTCCTCCAGCAGCCAGATCTGCTGCTGGATCGCGCGGTTGCTCGGGTCCAGCGCCTCCATCTCGCGCCGCCGCAGCTCCGCGGTGTCGCCCTGCAGCTGCAGCAGGCGCTGCTCCAGCCCGGCGCGCTCCGACGCGATCTCGGCCGCGCTGCGGCCGGCCTGTTCCAGGGCCTGCGTCAGCCCCTCGATGGAGACGCCGGCGACGTCCAGCACCCCGGGCAGGGAGCCGAACTGCCGGTCCAGGTCCGCCAGCGCCTCGGTCGTCAACGCGGCGCCGCGGACGAAGGCAGCAACCTCGGCGGCGAACCGCTGGTCGGCCAGGGCCGTGCCGCTGCCGACCGCGATGCCCTCGGCCCGCCCGGTGTCGCGGATGCGGATCAGGTCGGCCGCGTCGTTCAGGTAGCCACGCCCCGTGGCCGCGTTGATGGCGCGGCGCTGGTCGTCCTCGTACAGCCCGCGCAGGCGGGCGGCGCGGGCCTGCTCGGCTTGGGCGACCTCCTCAAGGGACTGCTGGTACTCCGCGGCGAACCGCCTCGCCGCGGCGAAGGACTTGGCGTCCTCCCGCGCCTGGGCGGCGTAGGGACCGATCTCCTCGAACGGCTTCAGCAGGTCGCGGAACCCCTCGGCCCGCTCCAGCTCCGCCATCACGTCCTGGATCGGACTGTTGACGGTGCGGTCCAGCACGTCGCGCACCAGCTGGGGGATGCCCTCGGTCCCGCCGAACCGGCCGGTCAGCAACTGCCGCACGGCGACCGCCACCGCCTCTTCCGCCGTGGCGACGCGGATGGCCCCGGCCGCCTCAGCGTTCCGGCTGCCGAACTGTGCGCCCGTGCCGACCAGGAAGCCGTCCTTGTCGGTGCCGATGCGGAGCTGGTCGTTCAGGCTGGTCAGCGAGCCGCCGAACCGCTCCAGGATGTCGTTGACCGTGTCGCTGACGGAGCGCGCGGTGCGGGCGATGCCCTGGAGGTCGCCGCCATTGTCCGCCCGCGGGCGGTAGGGCGTTCCCGCCAGCCCGGGCCCCAGCCGGCCGTCGGCCAGCAGCACGCCCGCATTCGCGTTCGGCCCGACGCTCTGCCCGGGGCCCAGCAGGCCACCGAGCAGGGACCCGATGGTCTGCCACAGGGCCGGGCCGCCCGGCAGGAACTGACCGGCCGTCCGGCCTACGGCGCCACCGATTCCCGCGTTCCGGGCCTGCGCATCGCTGCGCCCCAGCAGCTTCGCCAAGCCCTGGCCGATGCCGTAGGCGGCGAACGCCTCGCCGAGGATGCGGCCGAGGCCGGGCGCCACCTCCTCCAGTTGCGCCTTGAAGTCCTTGTAGAAGTCGCGGAGCGCCTCGCTCATGGCGGTAGCGATGGCGGACTTCAGGATGTCGCCGGCATCGAACGACCCGTCGACCAGCGCCTGCGCCACCACGTCGGCGAACCGGTCGGCCTCGCGCTCCAGCCGTTGCTCCTTCTCCCGGTTGATACGCTCCAACTCGCGGGCGTCGTCCTCCACCGACTTGGCGGCGGCCTCCGCCCGCGCCTTCAGCGCCCGCAGAGTCTCCGCCGTGATGCGGTCCTGCCCGGCCTTGGCCTGGCGCACCATCTCGTCGATGGCCCGCGCGTTCTCGTCGATCTCGAAGTCGGCGCGCCGCCGCGCCGCCTCCGCCGCGTCCCGCTCCGCCTCGGCATCCGCCTTGCGGCGCTCCTTCGCGCGGTCCTGCTCGAACTCCCGGATCGCCTCGTTGACCGCGCCGGCCGCGGCAAGGGCCCGCTGACGCAGCCCGGACAGCAGGCTCTCGGTCTCTGCCTCCAGCCCTTCCCGCGTCAGCTTGCCGATCTCCTCGCGCAGCCGGTCGCGCTCCGCCCGGAGGTCCGCCAGGATGCGATCGCGCGCGGCGGCGTCGAACGGCAGCCCCGGCTGCACGCCGGGGCGGCCGGAGGCGTCCAGCTTGATGGCGGACAGCCGGCGCTCCACCTGCTCCAGCCGCGCCTCGGCAGCCTTGACCGCCTCGTCCCGGGTTTCCGTCAGCAGGTCGTTCACGTACTGGATCGCGGTCGCCAGTCCGTTGAACACGGCGGTC
>DASPKT010000016.1:0-6068 GCA_035627915.1 Azospirillaceae bacterium | reverse complement strand
GCCTGCGCCAGCGCGGCAAACCGGCAAAGCTCGCCCTCACCGCTTGCATGCGCAAGATCGCAACGATCCTCAACGCCATCGTCCGCGACCAATCACCCTATCAAAACAATGCCGCCTCCCAGCCCTGAACACAGTTGCTACCGGTCTGAACACTCTTTCCCGTCACCCCCGCGGAGGCGGGGGTCCAGGTATTCAGCCTGCTAGCCGGCATGGGCAGGGGCGCCGGCAGTGACGTAAGCGCCCTTCACCCGACACCATCGCAAGCTGAATGCCTGGATGCCCGCCTCCGCGGGCATGGCGGTGGAGGAGTGGACAGGGCGGCGCCTTGCCGCCGAACCGCAACCTGCACGCCGCCCCGCTGTCCCCTACCTCACCCCCGCAGGAACGGCAGCGCCTGCACCGTCCCCATGGTGAGCGGTGCCGGCAGGGCGTCCAGCGGGAACCACTCCACGGCCGCCAGCGCGCCCGGCTCGCGGTTCTCCGGGGTGCCTTCGGCGACCGCGGCGCGGTAGACGGGGGCGATCCAGTGGGTGCCGCGGGCGGGGTCGATCTGGTCGGTCAGGCAGAGCAGGCCGCGCAGGTCGATGCGCACGCCCAGCTCCTCCGCGATCTCGCGGACGATGGCCGTCTCCAGCGGCTCCAGGAAGTCGACCTTGCCGCCGGGCAGGCCCCAGTGGCCGGCCTCGGGGTCGCGGCGGCGCTTCACCAGCAGCAGGCGGCCCTGCCCGTCCAGGATGGCGGCGCCGACGCCGACGCGGGGCTGGTCCATCACGGCGCCTCCGGCTTCACGTGCCCGGCCGGCTTCACATGTCCGTTGTCGCGCTCGACCCGGGCGATGCGCGTCTTGAAGGCGCTGTACCACTTGGCGTAGCCGTCGCGCTGGGCGGCCAGGTGCTCGGCATGGCGCTTCCAGGCGGCGATGCTCTCCAGGTCGCGCCAGTAGCTGACGGTGATGCCCAGCCCGTCGCGCACCGATTCGACGCCGAGGAAGCCCGGCTGCTGGCGCGCCAGCTCCACCATGCGCTCGGCGACCTCGCCGTAGCGGTCGTCCACCCCGGTGCGCAGGTTGGTGAAGATGACGGCGTAGTAGGGCGGCTCGGGCGTGTCGGCGATGGCGGCGTCGCTGCTCATGGTCGGGTCCCCCTCTGGCGGCAGGCCCCCACGATAGGAGGGCCGCCCGGGCCCGGCAACGCGGGCGGCGCGCAGCCCAGCCCCGACGCCGCCGCCGGGCGTATCACCGGAGGGACAGGAGGCCCGAGACCAGGCTCGTCACGTCGCTGCCGTTCAGCAGGATGCGGCCGTCCTCCGCCACCTCCACCTTGTAGCGGCGTTGCGGGCGGCCCTGCGCGTCGGTGCCGGGCTGGCCCAGCCCCTCCAGCGCGTAGAGGCCGACGACGGTGCCGGCCGCCTTTGCGTTGCCGGCCTGCGCCTGCTGGACCAGGGCCTGGAAGCCGCGCAGGGTGAAGTCCAGCCCGCCGGTCAGCCCGCGCGCCGCCTCCAGCGAGAAGCGCAGGGCGCCGGCACCCTGCGCCGCCGCCTCCGCCCCGTCGAAGGCGAGGCGGTCGAGGGTCAGGGACGTGCCGGCGCGGCCCAGCGTCTCCAGCGCCACCGCCTCGAACCGCCGCCCGGCCTCGCGGTCGCCCACCGTGGCGGTGTCGGCCACCCGCTCCCGGTAGGCGGCCAGCAGCTCCGCCGCCGGCACGCCCGACGCCTTCAGCACCAGGCTGCCGGTGCGGGGCGCCACGTCGCGGCGCACCTGCGGGCCGGTCAGGGCGAGGCCGGAATGCTGGTAGTCCAGCGAAAGCGCCGAGCGCGGGCGGTCCAGCCCGTCCAGCGACAGGGTCCAGCGCGCGCTCTCCACCCGCCGCATCGTGCCGTCGCCGGCGCGCGACGCCAGCCCCTGCACCTCGCCCTGCATGCCGAGCGCCCCCGCCAGCCCCTCCAGGTGCGGCAGGCCCTGTCTCAGGGCCGCCTGCTCGGCCGGCGACAACGCCTCCTTCCCGTCGTCGGCGGCCGCCAGCCTGGCCGCGGCCTGGTTCCAGGCGGCCAGCTTGGCGACGTCCAGCCGGTCGATGCGCAGGCGCAGCTGGCCGCGGCCCAGCGCCATCTGTTCCGACCCGTCGCGGCCGCGCACGTCCAGGCCGGAGACGGTCAGGGTGGCCGGGCCGGTCCAGCGGCTGTTGCGGTAGTCCTCGGGCTGCGCCTTGGCGGTCAGCGCCTCCAGCCGGATGGTGCCCTTGCCCTCCCGCGGGGTGAAGACGACGCCGCCCAGCCCCAGGTCCAGCCCGTCCATGGTCTTGAGGTCGCCGGTCCAGCTGCCCCGGAAGTTCTGCCGCGCGATGCGCACCTCGCCCTCGCGGAATCCCTCGCGGTTGAAGACGGGGATGGTCCCGGGCAGGGCGCCGGTGAAGGCGTAGCCGCCGTTCGGCGTCGGCGCCGCCTCCAGCGCCAGCGTGCCCAGCTCCAGCAGCTGGCCCTCCGGCAGTACCACGCGCAGCTCCGGCAGGGTGACGCGGAAGCGGTCGCCGGCCGGCTCCACCCGCGCGTCCACCGCCCGCTCCAGCCGGATGCCGCCCGGGAGGGGGCGCGCCAGCTCGCGCAGCCGCTCCTCCAGCAGGGCGTCCAGCCGGGCGGCGGCGCGGGCGTCCGCCTGCGCCAGGGCGGGGATCGGGGCGGCGAGCGCCAGCAGGAGGGCGGCCGGGAGGAGCCTGGAGATCGTCGCCTTCATCGGTAAACCTTCGCTGCCGCCGCCTCTGGAGGGTGGAACGTCCGGGAGGCCGTCCCGTTTCCCCGAGTCGGGGGCGGCGGGATCGGTCCCGCCTACCGCTTCCCACGGCCGCATGGCGAATCTGTGGCCGCGACTCGCGCGCGGGCTTCGAAATGGGAGCGCAGACCTTGCATTGCCCCCCTCCAGCGCCAATGCTTCCCGCATGAGCAGCTTCAGCGCCTCGGCCGGGCGCATCGTGGCCGTGCTCGGCCCGACCAATACCGGCAAGACCTTCCTCGCCATGGAACGCATGCTGGCGCACCGCACCGGCATGATCGGGTTCCCTTTGCGCCTGCTGGCGCGCGAGAACTACGACAAGGTGGTCAAGGCCAAGGGCAAGCGCCTGGTGGCGCTGGTGACCGGCGAGGAGAAGATCATCCCGCCGCAGGCCCAGTACTGGATCTGCACCGTCGAATCGATGCCGCTGGAGCGCCCGGTGCAGTTCCTGGCGGTGGACGAGATCCAGCTGGCCGCCGACCCGGAGCGCGGGCACATCTTCACCGACCGGCTGCTGCACGCGCGCGGGACGGAGGAGACGATGTTCCTCGGCTCCGACGCCATCCGGCCGCTGCTGCAGAAGCTGGTGCCGCGGGCCGAGTACATCTCCCGCCCGCGCTTCTCCCGGCTGAGCTACGCCGGGCACAAGAAGCTGAACAAGCTGCCGCCGCGCTCCGCCGTGGTCGCCTTCTCCGCCACCGACGTCTACGGCATCGCCGAGATGATCCGCCGATCGCGCGGGGGCACGGCGGTGGTGCTGGGCGCGCTCAGCCCGCGCACCCGCAACGCCCAGGTGGCGATGTACCAGGCGGGCGAGGTGGACTACCTGGTGGCGACCGACGCCATCGGCATGGGCCTCAACATGGACGTGGACCACGTCGCCTTCGCCCGGCTGAACAAGTTCGACGGCCACCAGCCGCGCCGCCTGCGCCCGCCCGAGATCGCCCAGATCGCCGGCCGCGCCGGCCGCCACCTGACCGACGGCACCTTCGGCACCACGGCCGACTGCCCGCCGATGGACGAGGAGACGGTGGAGGCGGTGGAGAACCACCGGTTCGACACGCTGAAGGCGCTGATGTGGCGCAACTCCGACCTCAACTTCCGCTCGCTGGGGCTGCTGCTGAAGTCGCTGGAGCAGCGCCCGCCCTACGCCGAGCTGATCCGCGCGCGAGAGGCGGACGACCACATGGCGCTGCAGGTCCTGGCCAAGGACGAGGCGGTGGCGGCGCTGGCGACCAACCCGGGTGCCGTGCGCCTCTTGTGGGAGGTCTGCCAGATCCCCGACTTCCGCAAGGTCCTGTCGGACGCGCACACCCGCATGCTCTCCCTCATCTTCCGCCACCTGGTGCAGGGCGGCGGGCGGTTGCCGGAGGAGTGGGTGGCGAACCAGGTGGCGCGGCTGGACCGGACCGAGGGCGATATCGACGCCCTGGTCTCCCGCATCGCCCACACCCGCACCTGGACCTACGTCTCGCACCGCCAGGGCTGGCTGGCCGACTCCGCCCACTGGCAGGAGCGCACCCGCGCCATCGAGGACCGGCTGTCCGATGCTTTGCACGAGCGGCTGACCCAGCGCTTCGTGGACAAGCGCTCCGCCGGGCTGGTCCGCAGCCTGCGCGGCGGCAAGGACATACTGGGATCGGTCGGCCGGGACGGCGCCGTCATGGTGGAGGGCCACCAGGTCGGTGGGCTGGAGGGGCTGCGCTTCACCATGGACGCCGACGTGTCGGCGGAGGATGCGCGGCCCGTCATGACCGCCGCCCGCAAGGCCCTGAAGGACGAGATCGGCAACCGCGTCCGCCTGCTGGAGGCCGCCCCCGACGCCGACATCGCCCTGCTGCCGGACGGGCAGCTGACCTGGCAGGGCTCCCCCGTCGGGCGGCTGGCGCCGGGGGCGTCGGTACTGGCGCCGCTGGTCCGGCCGGTCCATGACGAGTTGCTGGACACCGCCCAGCGCGACCGGCTGAAGGCCCGCCTCGCCCGCTGGGTGGAGGGGCACGTCGCGGCGGAGTTGGCGCCCCTGCAGCGGCTGCGCCAGGCGGAGCTGTCCGGCCCCGCCCGCGGCATCGCCTTCCAGGTGGCGGAGGCGCTGGGCGGCCTCCGCCGCGCCGAGGTGGAGCCGCTGATCGCGACGCTGACGAAGCAGGACCGGCAGGCGCTCGCCAAGCTGGGGCTGCGGCTGGGCTTCAGCCACGTCTTCCTGCCGGCGCTGGCGAAGCCGCGGGCGGTGGCCTTGCGCGCCCTGCTCTGGGCCGTCGCCCACAGCCGCCCCCTGCCCGCCCCCGCCCCGCCGGCCGGCCGCGTCTCCGTCCCGGCGGAGGAGGGCTTTCCCGCCGGCTTCCTGGAGGCGGTCGGCTATCCGCGGCTGGGGCCGCGGGCGGTGCGGGTGGACATGCTGGACCGGCTGGAGAAGGAGCTGATGACCCGCTCCAAGGCCGGGCACCTTACCGCCGTCGCGGACCTCGCCCCCATGCTGGGCTGTTCCCAGGAGGAGGTCGAGGGGGTGCTGGCGGCGCTCGGCTGGCGCAGGGCGGAGGCCACTGGCGACGTGCCGGCCGCCTGGGTGCGCCGGCCGCAGAGGCTGCGGGCGCAGCGGCAGGAGAAACGGGTGCAGCGGGCGGCGGCGGACAGCCCGTTCAGCATCCTGAAACAGATGGCGGGGGGACGATGACGGGCGTGCTGGAGAAGGGCAGGAACCTCGGCGCCGACGAGAGCGCGCCCGACCCGGCCGACGCCGCCGACCTGGCGCAGGGGCGGCTGCGGCTGGACAAGTGGCTCTGGTACGCCCGCTTCGTGAAGACGCGCAGCCTGGCGGCCAAGCTCTGCACGTCCGGCGTCATCCGCACCGGCGGCGCCACCGTGGGCAAGGCCAACCACATGGTGCGCCCGGGCGACGTGCTGACCTTCCCCTTGGGCAACCACATCCGGGTCGTCAAGGTGCTGGCGCTGGGCACCCGCCGCGGCCCGGCGCCCGAGGCCCGCACCCTCTACGACGACCTCCAGCCCCCGACGCCGGAGAACCGTTTGCCGCGGTAGCGGGCGCTGCTTCGGAGGGTTGGCAGCGAAAGCGTCGTGCGGCCTTCGACAGGCTCAGGCTGAGGGACGTTTAGCTGCTCCCTAGGGAAGGGTGCTGCTGCCCGCAACACCGGGCCTGGCATCCACCGTCCCTCATGCTTGCATCTTGGAACTGCGTCATGATGGTCGTGGCCTGAGGGCGTGCACGCCCTCAGGCCGGCGGCGGCGAGGCCGTGTCATGCACGGGCGGAAACGCCCGAGGCTCAGCTGGGTCCCCGCCGCGTCTTTC
>DASPKT010000015.1:0-2438 GCA_035627915.1 Azospirillaceae bacterium | reverse complement strand
CTGAACGACCCGCGCGTGCCGGCGGGCGAGTCCGAGCAGATCGTCGCCGCCATCCGCAAGAACGGCGGCGAGGCCTGGTACGTGCTGGCCAAGGACGAGGGCCACGGGTTCAAGAAGAAGTCGAACCAGTTCTACGGCTCGATGGCGCAGGCGCTGTTCTTCCGCAAGGTGCTGGGGCTGCCGTCGGGGAGCTGAGGCCGTATAGGGGCGGGGGGCCGGCCGCGGCTCCCCGCCGCAGTACCGGGATCACGCCTCCAGCAGCGGGAAGGTCACTTCCGCCACCGTGCCGGGCCCGCCGCTGAGCTCGAAGCGGCCGTCGATCTGGGCGGCGAGCGCGCGGACGATGCCGGTGCCCAGACCGGGCGGGCCGGCCTTGCCCGGCGGGGGCAGGCCGTCGCCGTCGTCGACGACGCGCAGCCGGGCGGCACCCTCGCCGGCGCGCTCCAGCGTGACCGTCACCGTGCCGCCGCGGTCCGGCGGGAAGGCGTGCTCCAGCGCGTTGGAGATCAGCTCGTAGGCGATCAGCGCCAGCGGCACCGCCTGGTCCGGGGCGATGCGCAGGGGGAAGGCGGTCACGGAGACGGCGACGTCCGGCCGCATGGCACCGGCCAGCTCGCCCGCGAGCTCGCCCAGGTAGCGCCCGAAATCGACCTGGTCGGGCTCCAGCATCTGGCGCTGGGCGCGCAGCAGCAGGCGCACCCGGGCGGAGGCGTCGACGAAGGCGGCGCGGGCCGCCGGTTCGGCCAGCCGCCGCGTCTGCAGCTCCAGCAAGCCCACGACGGTCTGCAGGCTGTTGCCGACCCGGTGGCGCAGCTCGCGCAGCAGCAGCTCGTTCTGCGCCGCCATGCGGGACTGCTCGGCCGCCAGGAGGTCGGCGCGCGCCCGCTCCGTCCGCTCCGCGGCCAGCGTGTCGACCAGCTTGGCGACGATCCACCAGTCGAGCACCGCGACGCAGAAATATATCGTCAGGCCAGTGGCATCCGAGAGGGTCCTGAGGTGGAAACTGAACTGGGGCGGCACCAGGAAGTACCAGGCGCCCAGGCCGCAGAGCAGCACCGACAGCAGGCCGGGGAGGCGGCCGAACAGGTAGGTCGCCAGCACCACGGCGGGAAAGACGGTGACATAAGGGTATCCCTGCAGCGGGCTGCCCGGGATCAGCCTGACGCCGATGGAGGCGGCGGCGATCATGGCGGCGCCGGCATAAGCGGCCGGCCTGCCGAGCCGCACCCCGGTCGTCGCCGCGCCGCTCACCGGTCGCCGAGGATGCGGGCGACCGCCGTCTCCAGCTCGCCCGGGGCCAGCGGCTTGGCCAGGACCTGGGCGCCCGGGGTGGCGTCGGCCACGCGGCGCAGCGTGCGGTCGTCGCGGTAGGCCGTCACGTAGAGCACCGGCACGTCCCGGTCCTGCCGGATGCGCGCCGCGGCGTCGACCCCGTCGCCGCCGCGGCCCAGGTTGACGTCCATGACGACGAGGTCGGGCGCCTCCGCCACCGCCTCCGCCACCGCCTCGTCGGCGGAGCGGGCGATGGAGACCACCTCGTGCCCGGCCGCGGCCAGCGCCTCCTGCAGGCTCCACGCGATCAGCAGCTCGTCCTCCACGATGAGGAGGCGGGCGGCGCGCGAGGCGTCTCCGAGGGTCCGGCCGGCGGCTGAAGGCATGAGGTCTGATATAAGAGACAAGAGTTGCGGATGCTTGATAGCCTGAGGTCAAGCGGCCCCGCCAGCCAGCCTTCCTTCCGGCCTACTCCCTTCGTCGGTACGCCGGGCGGCGTCCCAACGGAAAATTGGTCAGCAACGCTGTCCTTCCTCCTTGCCTTTCCCTGGCGTCCGCGTGCATCCTGGGGCACCTTGCGCACGACACGAACCGGCGGACAGAAGCCGGCCTGACCAGGGGGAGTCTCCATGCCCGTGCTGACCACGTCGCTCGACACGCGCGCCGAGGCGTTCGCCGAGAACGCCCGCGCCATGCGGGGCCTCGTCGACGATCTGCGCTCCACCGTCGCCCGCATCAAGCAGGGCGGGGGGGAGAAGGCGATGGCCAAGCACCTGGCCCGCGGCAAGCTGTCCCCGCGCGACCGGGTCCGCCACCTGCTGGACCCCGGCACCCCTTACCTGGAGTTCTCCCAGCTGGCGGCGCACGGCGTCTATGACGACGACGTGCCGGCGGCCGGCATCCTGACCGGAATCGGCCGCGTCTCCGGCACCGAATGCGTGGTCGTCGCCAACGACGCCACGGTGAAGGGCGGCACCTACTACCCGCTGACCGTGAAGAAGCACCTGCGGGCGCAGGAGATCGCGCGGGAGAACAACCTGCCCTGCATCTACCTGGTGGATTCGGGCGGCGCCAACCTGCCCAACCAGGACGAGGTGTTCCCGGACAAGGAGCATTTCGGCCGCATCTTCTTCAACCAGGCCAACATGAGCGCCGCCGGCATCCCG
>DASPKT010000014.1:0-37589 GCA_035627915.1 Azospirillaceae bacterium | reverse complement strand
GGCTCCGGCAGCGGGCGGAAGCGCCCGAGGTCCACGCCGGAGCCGCGCACCAGCTGGGTTCGCCGCGGCGGCAAGGGACCCCGGGACAGGCGGCCCCCGCGGGGTCGAAGGCGATGGTCCCGGCATGCCGCCACGACGCGCCGCCGTCGTCGGAGGCGAACAGGTGGCTGCCGCGGCGGCCGGAGGGGCCGTAGGCGTAGCTGGCCTGCAGCACCCGCCCGTCCGGCATCTCCACCGCCCGGCCGCGGATGGCCCCGCCCAGGTGCGGGCGCACGCCCCTGACCGCGTCCACCGTTCCCGGCACCGGGGGCAGGAAGGCGTGCGGGGTCCAGCTCCGCCCGCCGTCCACGCTGCGCCGTGCATAGCCGCCCCAGAACAGGAACAGGGTGCCCGTCTCCTCCGCGCTGCCCACCAGCCCGCTGCCGGTGCGGCGGAGCAGGCCGGCGTAGCGCGCCGCCACCGGGTACCAGCAGAAGCCCATCGCCAGCACGCTGCCATCCTGCAATGCCAGCATGTTGGCATCCTGGTCCGCGGCCTCCCCGTCGGGCGGCAGGACCAGCGGCTCGGCCAGGGGCGCCAGGTCGGGGCCGAGGCGCAGCAGCACGTGCTGGGAGCGGGCATCGACATGGTCCACCTCCATCAGCCCCGCCTCCTCCTCCGCCCCCAGTGCGCGGGCGAACCAGCGCTGGTCGCGGGCGCGGCGGAACAGGACCAGCACCTCGCCCGAGGGCAGCGCCGCCACAGCGGGGAAGGAGGCGTAGAAGCGGGGGTCGCGGTAGAGGACCAGGTGCTGCGGTTCGGCGGGCATGGCAATCCGCTCACGGCTGGGGCATAGAGGGAACCGCCGACAGGCTCTCACATCCCGCCCGATCCCGACAGGCAGCACGCCTCTCCCCCATGTCCGCCCCATGCCCGCCCCGCCGACGCCGCGCCTGATCTTCCTCGTCACCGAGGACTGGTATTTCTGGTCGCACCGGCTGCCGACGGCGCGCGCCGCCGCCGCCGCCGGGTTCGAGGTGGCGGTGGCGACCCGGGTGGCGGCGCATGGCGAGCGCATCCGCGCGGAGGGCTTCCGCCTGCACCCCCTGCCCTGGAGGCGCGGCAGCCTGGACCCGCTGGCGGCGCTCCGCGACGTGCTGGCCATCGCCCGGCTCTACCGGCGGGAACGGCCCGCCATCGTCCACCACGTCGCGGTCAAGCCGGCGGTGCTGGGCGCCCTGGCGGCGGTGCTGGCCGGCGTGCCGGCGGTGGTGACCACACTGGCCGGCCTCGGCCTTTCCATGTCGGGGCGGGGATTGAGGGCCGCGGCGGCGCGGCTGGTGCTGAAGGGCGCGCTGGCCCTGGCCGGCCTCGGCCGGCGGTCGGTGCTGGTGGTGCAGAACCGCGACGACCTGGAGCGCCTGTCCCGGGGTCCCTTGCCGCCGCGGCGAACCCAGCTGGTGCGCGGCTCCGGCGTGGACCTCGGGCGCTTCCGCCCGCTGCCGGAGCCGGACGGGCCGGTCACCTGCCTCCAGGTCTCCCGCATGCTGACCCTGAAGGGGGTGGAGGAGCTGGTGGAGGCGGTGCGGCGGGTTCGCGCCCGCGGGACCGACCTGCACCTGCTGCTGGCCGGCGACCCCGACCCGGAGAGCGCCGCCGCCATCCCGGAGGAGAGCTTACGCCGCTGGTCGGCCGAGCCGGGGATCGAATGGCTGGGGCGGGTGGAGGACGTGGCCGGCCTCTGGGCCCGCGCCCACGTCGCCGTGCTGGCCTCGCGCGGGGGCGAGGGGGTGCCGAAGACCCTGCTGGAGGCGGCGGCCTGCGGGCGGCCCATCGTGGCGACCGACGTGCCCGGCACCCGCGAGGTCGCGCTGCCCGGCCGCAACGCCCTGCTGGTGCCGCCGGGCGACGCGGGCGCGCTGGCCGCCGCGCTGGAACGGATCGCCGCCGACCCCGCCCTGCGCCGCACCCTCGCCGCCGCCTCGCGTGCGGTCGTCGAACCGGAGTTCGGCGACGCCGAGGTCGGCCGCCGGATGGCGGCGCTCTACCGGTCGCTTGCGGGCCGGGGCGACCCGCCCGTCACGGTTTGACCGCCCCGGCGGCGCTTGGCATAAGCTGACGCACCGGGCGCCCCGCCCGACCAGGAGACACGGCATGCGCCCATCCCACCTCCCGTCCCGGCTGGCCGCCGCCCTCCGCCGCCGCAGGCCCGGCGCCGGCGAGGAGGGCTTCAGCCTGATCGAGGTGCTGGTGGTGCTGGTCATCCTGGGGCTGCTGGCGGGGCTGGTCGGGCCGCAGGTGCTGCGCTACCTGGGCGGGTCCCGGCAGGAGGCGGCGAAGCTGCAGATCCAGCAGCTGGGCGCCGCCCTCGACCTCTACCGGCTGGACACCGGCCGCTATCCGGAGACGGAGCAGGGGCTGAAGGCGCTGGTGGAGGCGCCGGCGGGGGCGCGCAACTGGGCCGGGCCCTACCTGTCCAGGCCCGAGCTGCCGCTGGACCCATGGGGGAACCCCTTCGGCTACCGCCAGCCGGGCCGCAACGGCGCCTACGACGTCTGGTCGCTGGGCGCCGACGGGCGCGAGGGCGGCGAGGGCGAGGATGCCGACGTCACCAGCCGGTGATCCGCCTCACGCCTCCGCGTCGCCGAAGCCGGCCCCGGGCCGCTGGGGCGTCAGGCGCAGCAGGCGCGAGTCGGCGACCGCGGCCTGCCGGTGCTTCACCGCCTCGCGGTAGGCGGGATCGCGGATCATCTCGGCGAAGGCGGCGACGGACGGGTATTCGGCGATGAAGGCGATGTCCCAGCGCTCCTCCGCCGGGCCGATCAGCATCAGCTCCGGCCGGCCGATCCAGACCTGGCGGCCGCCCACCCGCTCGAACACCGGGCGGCTCTCCCGCCCGTAGGCGCGGTAGGCCTCCAGCCCCGTCGCCGCGCGCCCGTCGGCATAGGCGGCGCGGTCGCGCAGGCGTATCAGGTTCAGCATGTGGATGGGGCCGGGCCGGTCGGCCGCCTTGAATTCGGCATAGCGCTCCCGCGTCGGGTCGATATGGCCGGTACTTTCGTCCATGGCGCCTCTCCCAAGAGGACGGATTCTCACGGCAAGCCTAGACCGGAGGGGCGGGGCGATCCATCTGACAGTAAGGAGGTTGCGCCGGTTGGTCGCAGCCGAACGCATCCGATCATAGGACTTGTGTCCCGGGTGCGAGTTGGGTCAACCTGTAGTCAGGACAGGGCGGGCGAGAGCCTTCGAGCTCCGGATCACGCTCCCCCTCGCGGAGTCGGCACCGACCCTGTCCCGGAAGAATCGCACCGCCTGATGTCCGGTCCCGGTCCCGCGGCGAATTCCGTCCAGAACGGCCATGCCGCCGCCGCAATCCCCGGACATCCTTGTGACCAGTGCCGCGGTCCGGTCCCGCTGACGCATCGTTAACGCATCGGGGTCGAGACTGAGGACGTAAGGCCAGCGAGGCTTCGAGCCATGCCGAGCGTGTGTCCAGAGTGCCACCGCCCACCCGAAGGGCGACAAGCCGCCCCCGGCCGGAGAAGCCGGGGAAGCACGCTGCCTACCGCCAATTCCCAGGATCGGGGAAAGGTGCTGGAATCCCTTGAGTTCCGCGCCCAGCGCGGCGCCGAGGTCCGAGTCAAGAGGGCGGCGGCCGGGAACCCGGCCCCATTCTCCCCGCGTTGTCCCGCAGGAAGGATGAGAAGTCCCGTAGTCCAACTCGGACGCCGTACCCCGACCGATAGGCTGACCCCTCCAACGATCGCGACGGGGGCGCCCGCCTCAGCAGAGGCCGCCCCCGCCATCCACACGGAGTGACCACATGTCCCTGGCCACCGACCTGATCGCCAGCTACGCCCAGTCCTATGAGTCGCGACGTCATGCCGAGATGTCCCTGACGGACTATCTGGAAGGCTGCCGGAACGACCCCACCATGTACGCCAGCGCGCCGGAACGCCTGCTGGCAGCGATCGGCGAGCCCGAGGTCGTCGACACCGCCAAGGATCCGCGCCTCGCGCGGATCTTCATGAACCGCACGATCAAGATCTACCCCGCCTTCGCCGAGTTCTACGGCATGGAGGAGACGATCGAGCGCATCGTCGGCTACCTGCGCCACGCCGCGCAGGGGCTGGAGGAGCGCAAGCAGATCCTCTACCTGCTGGGCCCGGTCGGCGGCGGCAAGTCGTCGCTGGCGGAGCGGCTGAAGGCCCTGATGGAGGACCAGCCGATCTACGTGCTGAAGGCCGGCGACCAGGTCAGCCCCGTCTTCGAGAGCCCGCTCGGCCTGTTCAACCCGGAGCGGATGGGTGCGGCCATCGAGGAGCGCTACGGCATCCCGCGCCGCCGCCTGACCGGGCTGATGAGCCCCTGGGCGATCAAGCGGCTGGACGAGTTCGACGGCGACATCTCCAAGTTCAAGGTCGTCAAGGTGCGGCCGTCGCGCCTGCGCCAGATCGGCATCGCCAAGACCGAGCCGGGCGACGAGAACAACCAGGACATCTCCTCCCTGGTCGGCAAGGTCGACATCCGCAAGCTGGAGCTCTACCCGCAGAACGACCCGGACGCCTACAGCTACTCCGGCGGCCTGAACCGCGCCAACCAGGGCATGCTCGAGTTCGTCGAGATGTTCAAGGCGCCGATCAAGATGCTGCACCCGCTGCTGACCGCGACGCAGGAGGGCAACTACATCGGCACCGAGAACATCGGCGCCCTGCCCTTCCAGGGCATCATCATGGCCCACTCCAACGAGGCGGAGTGGCAGACCTTCAAGAACAACCGCAACAACGAGGCCTTCATCGACCGCATCTGCGTCATCAAGGTCCCGTACTGCCTGCGGGTGACGGAAGAGCAGAAGATCTACGAGAAGCTGATCTCGGGCTCGGAGCTGGCGGCCGCCCCCTGCGCGCCCTCCACGCTGGAGATGCTGGCCCGGTTCACCGTGCTGTCGCGCCTGCGCGAGCACGAGAACTCCAACCTCTACAGCAAGATGCGGGTCTATGACGGGGAGAGCCTGAAGGAGACCGACCCCAAGGCCAAGACCATGCAGGAGTACAAGGACGCGGCCGGCGTGGACGAGGGCATGAACGGCATCTCCACCCGCTTCGCCTTCAAGGTCCTGGCCTCGACCTTCAACTACGACACGTCGGAGGTCGCCGCCGACCCGGTGCACCTGCTCTACGTGCTGGAGCAGGCGATCCGGCGCGAGCAGTTCCCCGACGACACCGAGAAGCGCTACGTCGAGTTCATCAAGGCCGAGCTGGCCCCGCGCTACGCCGAGTTCATCGGGCACGAGATCCAGAAGGCCTACCTGGAGTCCTACCACGACTACGGGCAGAACCTGTTCGACCGCTACGTCGACTATGCCGACGCCTGGATCGAGGACCAGGACTTCAAGGACCCCGACACCGGCCAGCTGCTGAACCGCGACCTGCTGAACCAGGAGCTCAGCAAGATCGAGAAGCCGGCCGGCATCGCCAACCCCAAGGACTTCCGCAACGAGGTGGTCAAGTTCTCGCTGCGCGCCCGGGCGGCCAACAGCGGCAACAACCCGTCCTGGACCAGCTACGAGAAGCTCCGCGAGGTCATCGAGAAGCGGATGTTCAGCCAGGTCGAGGACCTGCTGCCGGTCATCAGCTTCGGGTCCAAGAAGGACAGCGAGACCGAGAAGAAGCACGACGAGTTCGTCCGCCGCATGACCTCGCGCGGGTACACCGAGCGTCAGGTCCGCCGGCTGGTGGAGTGGTACATGCGCGTGAAGCAGGCCGGCTGAGCCCGGCCCGCGAAGCCTGGAGACGGGCCGGCCCGAGGGGGCCGGCCTAACCGCGGGAGTGTCCGACGCCGTGATGAACATCATCGACCGCCGCCTCAACCCCAAGGGCAAGAGCCTGGCCAACCGCCAGCGCTTCCTGCGCCGCGTGAAGGACCAGGTCCGCCGCGCCGTGCGCGAGGCCTCTGGAAACCGGCGGATCAAGGACATCGACGCCGGCGGCGACATCACCATCGCCCCCGGCGGCGTGGCCGAGCCCTCGCTGCGCCGCTCCTCCCAGGGCGGCGTGCGCGACATCGTCGCCCCCGGCAACAAGGAGTTCGTGACCGGCGACCGCATCCGCCGCCCGGACGGCGGCGGCGGCGGGCGCGGCAACAAGGGATCGCCCGACGGCGAGGGCGAGGACGAGTTCCGCTTCATGCTCTCGCGCGAGGAGTTCCTGGACCTCTTCCTGGAGGATCTGGAGCTGCCCGACCTGGAGAAGCGCAAGCTCGCCAGCACCGACAGCTTCGCCTGGACGCGCGCCGGCTACAGCGTGACCGGCTCGCCCGCCAACCTCAACCTGGTCCGCACCACCCGCAACAGCCTGGCCCGCCGCATCGCGCTGAAGCGGCCGAAGCCGGGCGAGATCGCCGACCTGATGCGGGAGATCGAGGCGCTGGAGCATTCCGGCAAGGAGCCGGAGCGGCTCGACGCGCTGCGCCGCCAGCTGGAGGTGCTGCGCCGTCGCTCCATGGCCATCCCCTACATCGACCCGATGGACGTGCGCTACAACCGGTTCCAGCAGGTGCCGAAGCCGGTGGCGCAGGCGGTCATGTTCTGCCTGATGGACGTCTCGGGCTCGATGACCGAGCACATGAAGGACCTCGCCAAGCGGTTCTACATGCTGCTCTATCTCTTCCTCGGCCGGCACTACCGGAACGTGGAGGTGGTGTTCATCCGCCACACCCATGTCGCCCAGGAGGTGGACGAGGACACCTTCTTCCACAGCACCGAGACGGGCGGCACGGTGGTCTCCACCGCGCTGGAGGAGATGCAGCGGGTGGTGCGCGAGCGCTATCCGCCCGACGACTGGAACATCTACGCCGCCCAGGCGTCGGACGGCGACAACACGCCCGGCGACAACGCCCGCACCGCCGCGCTGCTGACCGAGGTGATCCTGCCGGTGTGCCAGTACTACGCCTATGTCGAGGTCGGCGCCGACCCCGACAGCCAGGCCGGCACCTACGCCATGGGCAACCGCGACACCGACCTGTGGCGGCTCTATTCCCGCCTGCGCGAGGAGGGGGCCCCGCTCGCCATGAAGCAGGTGCGCCACCGCCGCGACATCTACCCGGTCCTGCGCGAGCTGTTCGCGCGCGACGCCCAGGCCCAGGGAGCCACCGCATGACGGCCGTGATCGACAAGGCCAAGCCCCTGTTCGAGGGGGCCGAGTGGGACTACGACAAGCTGCGCCGGGCCTACGACGCGATCGAGGAGGTCGCGCTGAAGGAGCTGGGCCTCAGCGTCTACACCAACCAGATCGAGGTCATCACGTCCGAGCAGATGCTGGACGCCTACGCCTCGACCGGCATGCCGCTGTTCTACAAGCACTGGTCCTTCGGCAAGCACTTCGTGCAGGAGGAGTCGCTCTACCGCAAGGGCTACCGGTCGCTGGCCTACGAGATCGTCATCAACTCCAACCCCTGCATCAGCTACATCATGGAAGAGAACACCATGACGATGCAGACGCTCGTCATGGCGCACGCGGCGTTCGGGCACAACCACTTCTTCAAGAACAATTATCTCTTCAAGCAGTGGACCGACGCCGACGGGATCCTGGACTATCTCGACTTCGCCAAGAGCTACATCGCCCAGTGCGAGGAGCGCTACGGCCTGTCGCGGGTGGAGCGGGTGCTGGACGCCGCCCACGCGCTGATGAGCCACGGCGTCTTCACCGCGCCGCGCCGCCGCGCGCTCGACCTGCGGCTGGAGCAGAAGCGCGAGCAGGAGCGCGAGGCGCACCGCGAGGCGCTCTACAACGACCTCTGGCGCACGGTGCCGACCAAGGCCGCCACCCCCGCCGCCGCCTCGGCCGAGCGGGAGCGGCGGCGCAAGCTGCTGGACCTGCCGCAGGAGAACCTCCTCTACTTCCTGGAGAAGAGCGCACCCCGGCTGGAGTCCTGGCAGCGCGAGCTGCTGCGCATCGTCCGCAACGTCGCCCAGTACTTCTACCCGCAGCGCCAGACCAAGGTGATGAACGAGGGCTGCGCCACCTACGTGCACTACCGGATCATGAGCCGGCTGCACGAGACCGGGCGCATCACCGACGGCTCCTGGCTGGAGTTCCTGCACTCCCACACCAGCGTCATCATGCAGCCGGAGTTCGACGACCAGCGCTACGGCGGCTTCAACCCCTACGCGCTGGGCTTCGCCATGTGCCAGGACCTGGAGCGCATCGCGACCCATCCCACGGCGGAGGACCGGGAGTGGTTCCCCGACATCGCCGGCAGCGGCGATCCCATGGCCGTGCTGCGCGACGCATGGGCCAACTTCCGGGACGAGAGCTTCGTGCTGCAGTGCCTGAGCCCGGCGCTGATCCGCAAGTTCCGCCTGTTCCACGTCCACGACGACGCCAGCCGGCCGACGCTGGAGGTGGCGGGCATCCACGACGAGCGCGGCTACCGCAGCGTGCGGCGCACGCTGGCCCGCCAGTACGACATCGCCTACCTGCACCCCGACATCCAGATCGTCGACGTCGACCTCACCGGCGACCGCAAGCTGATGCTGGAGTACCGCGCCCGCGACGGCATCCTGCTGGAGGAGGCCGACACCCGCGCCGTCCTGCAGCACCTGGCCGACCTCTGGGGCTACGAGGTGGTGCTGGAGGAGATCGACCGCGACAGCGGCGGCCGGCTGAAGAAGCACGTCGTCGGGCCGAGGCACCTGATCGGGAGCTGAAGGGGCGGGACGCCCTCCGGGCGGGGGAGGATCGGGTTCGGGTTCGGGTTCGGGCCCGCCCCTGTTCCCGCCCCACGTTTCCGTCACCCCGGCGAAAGCCGGGGTCCAGCGGCGAGGGGCGCCCCGTCAGGCCGTTCCTGGATTCCGGCTTTCGCCGGAATGACGGTCAGGGGATGGGGGAGGGGAAGCCTGCACGGAAGGCGGTCTCACGCCGCGGAAAAAGGGCCCCTCACCACCCCGCCGGGCCGGCGATGCGCCGGGCGGCGGGGGCCGCGGCGCGGGCGCCTTCCTCCTCCGGCCGGCAGTCGTGCAGGCGCAGCGCCAGGGCCACCGCCAGGGCGCCCGCGGGCAGGGCGTAGAGCCCCAGCAGCGTCATCAGCGCCACCGGCCCGAGGCCCGGGATCGCCACGATGAGCGCGCCCAGCAGGATGGAGCCGGTGCCGCTCAGCACCTGCCAGAGACGGCCGCGCCGCCGGCCGATGCCGCGGGCCGCCAGCAGGGCGAAGACACCGGAGACCATCGCCCAGCCTGCCACCAGCCAGGCCAGCGCCAGCGCGGACAGGCCGGGCATCGCCAGGACGGCGGCGCCGGCCAGCAGCCCGGCCGTGCCCTGCAGGGCGAAGCACCACCAGCGCTCGTGCCGCAGCAGCCGGCGGACGCCCGCCAGCAGGGCGCAGCCCCCGTCGACGATGAGATAGGCGGCCAGCAGGCCCAGCAGCCCCGCCAGCGTCTCCGCCGGCCAGGTCAGCGCCGCCATGGCGAAGGACAGGGCCAGGACCCCGCGCAGCAGGAAGGCCCACCAGTTGCGGGAGAGCGCGCGGTTGCGGGCCTCCATGCGCATGAGGGTCTTGACGAGGTCGTTCATGGTAACCCCGCGCGTCGGTCGATCCTGGGGATACAACGTTCGCGCGGGGGGTCCTGTTCCGGCCGGCGCCTCAGCCGTGCCAGTCGCGCACCAGCCGGCGCGAGGCCAGGAACATGAAGATTGCCGCCAGCACGTAGAAGACCATGCCGGACAGGATCGAGTAGCGCAGCGCCTCGGTCCCGTACATCTGGGTCAGCGCGTCCGACAGCCGGCCGATCGACCAGGTGCCGAAGCCGATGCCGATCAGGTTGTTGATGAACAGGAAGATGGCGGAGGCGGTGGCGCGCATGGCCGGCGCCACCAGGTGCTGCACCGCCGACACGACAGGCCCCAGCCAAGCCAGCGCCAGGGCGTTCGGCACCAGGAACAGCAGGAACGAGGCGGTCAGCGACTTGGTCATCACGGCGCCGGCGAAGAAGGGCACCGCCAGCACGAAGGCCACCGCCGGCACCAGCGCGTAGGCGGCGCGGTTGGCGGCACCCAGCCGGTCGCCCAGCCAGCCGCCGCCCCAGATGCCGATCACCCCGCCGATGAAGACCGCGGCGCCGACGAACTGCGACACCTCCACCAGGCTCAGCCCGTGGCTGCGGATCATGAAGGAGGGAATCCAGAAGAACATCCCGTACCCCATGATGGAGGAGCAGGCGGCGCCGACGGCCAGCAGCCAGAAGCTGGGCTTGCCCCCGAGCGTCGCCATGACGGCGCGCAGCGAGGGCTGCGGCGCCTTGGCGGCGGGCGGGTCGAAGCGGCCGCGCGCCGGTTCGCGCACGGTCAGGCGGAAGACGGGGGCGATCAGCAGCCCGGCGACGCCGCAGGCGATGAAGGCGGCGCGCCAGTCCACGTGGCTGGCGATGTAGCCGCCGAACAGGATGCCCAGCGCCGAGCCGATGGGGATGCCGAAGGAATAGACGCCCAGCGCGCGCGCCCGCTCGTGCGGGGGGAAGTAGTCGGCGACCAGCGAGTAGGCCGGCGCCACGCCTCCCGCTTCGCCCACCCCGACGCCCAGCCGGCAGAGGAACAGCTGCCAGAACGACCCGGCGAAGCCGCACAGCGCGGTGAAGCCGCTCCACAGCGCCAGCGCCCCGGTCATGATCCAGGTGCGGCTGGAGCGGTCGGCCAGCCGGGCGATGGGGATGCCCAGCGCCGTGTAGAACAGGGCGAAGGCGAAGCCGCCCATCAGGCCCAGCTGCGCGTCGGTCAGCCCCAGCTCCGCCTTGATGGGGGCGGCCAGGATGCCGACGATCTGCCGGTCGATGAAGTTGAAGGTGTAGACGACGATCAGGATGAACAGCACGTAGGCCCGGTAGCCGCGGCTTTCCTCGTCCGGCAGTGCGGCACCCATACTCTTGACGTCGGCCATCGGCGGCTGTCCTCCCCTGGGTCCGGCGCGTCGGCCGGTCTCGTTTGTCGTTGGCGGCATTGCCCCCTGCCCGGGGGGCGCCGGCGTGAACGGTACCCGCATGCGGGGCGGCCCGCCAGGGTTTCCCCCGGCGGGCCGCTTATTTCCGCGTGTACCGGCGATCAGAACTTCATGCCGACCGACGCGGTGAAGGTCCGCGGCGGGCCGTAGAAGGCGATGATCGAGTTGCCGAGCAGCGCGCCCGGGAACAGGTAGCCGCCGACCCGGTACTTCTCGTTGGCCAGGTTCTTGCCGTGCAGGCCGACGTTGAAGTTGCCGCTCTCGGAGGTCCAGACGATGCTGGCGTCCAGCAGCCAGAAGCTGCCCTGGTCGATGGCGCTCGGCGTCTCGAACAGGTTGTAGCTGCTGCGGTAGGAACCGGAGCCGGTCAGCGCGACCGAGCCGTTCTGCTCCAGCTGGTGCAGGTAGGTCAGGGTCAGGTTGCCGTTCCACTTCGGCGTGTTCTGGAACACGCGGCTGTCGGAGACGTCGACGTACTGGCGGCTGACCAGGTCGAACTGCAGGAACTCCTTGAAGTCCGCGTTGGTGTAGCCGATCGCCGTCGTCGCCGTCAGCGCGTCGGTGAGCGCCACCGCGCCCTCGAACTCCCAGCCCCAGATCTTGCTGTCGCCGACATTGTCGACGAAGCTGGCGATGGTGGTGCCGGAGGGCACCTGCGTCGTCACCTGCTGGCCGCTGTAGTCGGAGTAGAAGAAGGCCGTGTTGTAGGAGACGCGGCCGCCCAGGCGGCCCTTCAGGCCGGCCTCGTAGCTGTCGACCTTCTCCGGCTCGTAGCCGAACACGGTGTCGGGCGTGGCGATGGCGTCGCCGCGCATGTCGAAGCCGCCCGACTTGAAGCCCTTGCTGTAGGCGACGTAGGCGGTCAGGTCCTCGGTCGCCTCGTAGGTCAGGCTGACGCGCGGGGTGAACTCGTCGAACTCCTTGGTCCGCTGGTAGTCGGTGCGGGTCTGGAGCAGGGTGCGCGGCTCGGACGTGAAGAGCGGGCTGCGGATGCCGAGGTAGTTGGCGCGGAAGACCTGGCCTTCCTTGTCGTCCATCGTGTAGCGGCCGCCGAGCGACGCCTTCAGCTGCTCGGTCAGGCTGAAGCTGACGTCGGCGAAGGCCGCCCAGCTCTCCGTCTCGACCGAGCCGGAGGTCAGCGTCGTCAGGTTGGCGTTGCCGATGACGGTGTCGAAGGCGCCCGCCGCGGTGCCGGTGAGGTAGTAGAGGCCGGCCACGCCCTGGATGCGCTCGCCCTCGTACAGGACCTGGAATTCCTGGGTGGTCTGGTCGTCCTCGTAGAAGGCGGGGATGTCCAGCGTCGGCGCGGGCGTGTTGTCGAAGTCGATGACCGTGTCGGTGTCGCCCTCGCGGTAGGCGGTGATCGACTTCAGCGTGATCTCGTCGTTCAGCGTGTACTCGATGGTGGCGGACACGCCCTGGGTCATCACGCTGTTCTTGTCGCCGATGCCGGCGCGCGTGTCGTACACGCTGCCCAGGACCGGCGGGTCGGTCGGCAGGGTCGCGATCTCGCGGTGGCCGTGGCGCGGCGCGCTGTCGTCCTCGGTGCGGTCGGCGGCGATGCGGATGAACAGGTTCTCGTTCGGCTTGAACTCCGCGGACAGGCGGCCGGCGGCCACGTCCTTGTTGTAGTGCTCCGCGCCCGTGTTCAGGTTCTCGCCGAAGCCGTCGCGCTTGGAGATGGAGACGGCACCGCCGACGGCCACCTTGTCGGTCAGCGGCAGGTCGCCGGAGACGACCAGGTCGCGCTGGTAGTAGCTGCCCAGGTTGGCCTTGATCCGCAGCTCGGGCGTGTCGCCGATGCGCTTGGTCACGTACTTCACCGCACCGCCGATGGTGTTGCGGCCGTACAGCGTGCCCTGGGGACCGCGCAGCACCTCGATCCGCTCGATGTTGAAGATGTCGAGCACGGCACCCTGCGGGCGGGCCACGTAGACGTCGTCGACATAGAGGCCGACGCCCGGCTCGAAGCCCCACAGCGGGTCCTGCTGGCCGACGCCGCGGATGAAGGCGATCAGCGTGGAGTTGGAGCCGCGCGCCACCTGCATGGTCAGGTTCGGCGTGATGGCCTGCAGCTGGGTGATGTCGGGCGAGCCGCGCAGCTCGAAGTTCTCGGCCGTGAAGGCGGAGACGGACACCGGCACGTCCTGCAGCGACTCCTCGCGGCGCCGCGCGGTGACGACGATCTCCTCCAGGCCGAACGTGTCGTCCGCCGCGGGGGCCGAAGCCTCCTGCGCGAACGCCGCCGGGGCGAGGGTTGCCAGCGCGACGCCGGCGTAAAGCAGTGACTGGACCTTCCTAGACGCGCTCATCGTACACTCCCTTCAGTTGAGCGCGCCGGCCGGATCGCTCCGGCGCGCAATGCCGTCGTTGGGCCCGGCCGACAGCCCCGCGGCGAATTCCTCGATGGTTCGATTGAAGAGGTCGGGCTCTTCCAGGTGAGGCGCGTGACCGGAGCGGTCGAACGCGACGCGGCGGGCCCGGGGCAGCACCTTCTCCAGGAAGGCGGCCGTCCCGGGCCCGTAAAGCTGGCTCCGCCGGCCGTGGAGGATCAGCGTGGGCGTCTCCACCGCGGCCAGCTCGGCCCGGAAATCCTGCCCCGTCAGCGAGGCCCAGAGCTGGGCCATCGCGGCGGGGTCGTTGGCGGCGAACTCGGCCGCCGCCCAGCCGGCCAGCGCGGCGCGCTCCGGCATGCCCTGGGCCACCAGGCGGCGGGCGACCCGGCGGGAATAGGCGGCCCAGTCGGCCTTCATGGCGGCCTGGGCGCGCGGCGTGTCGGCGTCGACATAGCCGCGCGCCATGCCGTGGCCCCAGCCCTCGCCGTTGGGCACGCGGGGGCTCATGTCCACCACCACCATGCCGTCGATGCGCTCCGCGGCGCCGTCCAGCAGCGCCCGCCACAGCACCATGGCGCCCATCGACCAGCCGACGGCGACAGCACCGGACAGGTCCAGGTGCGCCATCAGGTCCAGAACGTCGCGGGCCAGCAGCTCCACCGTCAGCCCGTCCGCCCCGTCGCGGGACCGGCGGTGCCCGCGCAGGTCGGGCGCCACCACCCGGAAGCGGCCGGACAGCCCGGCGAGCTGGGGATGGAAGAAGCCGGCATGGGCGTCCCAGCCGTGGACGAGCAGCAGGGGGCGGCCCTGCCCGACATCGTCGTAGGCGATTCGCACCCCGTCCCTGGCCAGGAATTCCGGCATGCCGGTCCGATCCCCCTCCCCCGCCGCCGCGCTTGTATGCTCCCCTCGGGGAGGCTTGCGCGGTCGGCTCACGGGGCGCATGCTTGCGCCAAAATGAAACCTGAGTCAATGTTCAGGTTGTAACGAAAGTGTTAAGGGGAGGGGCCGTTGGAAGCCGGCGACGCGAGGGTGGCCAAGGAGCCGCGCACCGAACGGGGCAAGCGCACGCTGCGCCGCCTGCTGGACGCCGCCGCGGCGGAGTTCGGGGAGCGCGGCTACCACGACGCGGCCATCAGCGGCATCACCCAGCGGGCCGGGGCCGCGCTCGGCACCTTCTACACCTACTTCGACAGCAAGGAGCAGGTGTTCCGGGCGCTGGTCGACGACATGGGCCGGCTGACCCGCCGCTGGATCGCCGAGCGCGTGGGCGACGCCCCCGACCGCATCACCGCCGAGCGCATGGGCATCGAGGCGTTCCTGGAGTTCGTGCGGGAGCACAAGGACCTCTACCGCATCGTCATGGAGGCGCAGTTCGTCGCGGAGGACGCCTACCGCGCCTACTACGCCTCCTTCGCCGAGGCCTACCGCGAGAACCTGACCCTCTCCAGCGCCCGCGGCGACATCCGCCCCGGCGACGAGGAGGTGCGCGCCTGGGCGCTGATCGGGATGAGCGTGTTCCTCGGCCTGCGCTACGCCATCTGGGACGAGGGCCGCCCGCCGGAGCAGGTGGCCGCCACCGCCGCCGACCTGATCGCCCACGGGCTCGGCCCGCTGCCGCAAGGGAAGGAGCCATGATCGCCGCCCTGTTCGACATCACCGCCAAGCGCGCCCGCCTGACCCCCGACCGGGAAGCGATGCGGGAACTCGCCACCGGCCGGCGCGTCACCTACCGGCAGCTGGACGCCCGCGCCGCCCGCGCCGCCTCGGTGCTGGCCTCGGCCGGCGTGCGCGCCGGCGACCGGGTTGGCGTGCTCTGCCGCAACCGCATCGCCTTCTTCGAGCTGCTGTTCGCCTGCGGCAAGCTGGGCGCCATCCTGATCCCGCTGAACTGGCGCATGCCGGCGGCGGAAATCCGCCTGCTGCTGGACGACGGCAGGCCGTCGCTGGTGCTGTACGGGGCGGAGGACGCGGCTGCCGCGCGCGAGGCGGCGGACGGCATCCCGCTGGTCGGCCTGGACGACCCGGGCGCCGGCGGCTACGAGGCGCTGCTGGAGGCGGCGGCGCCCCATCCCGGCCGCGAGCGGTGGCCGGCGGAGGAGGTCTGGTACCTCATCTACACCTCGGGCACGACCGGCACGCCCAAGGGGGTCATCTACACCTACGGCATGGCGCTGGTGAACTACGTGAACATCCGCCAGGCCGTGGACATGCGGGGCGACGACGTCACGCTGAACTTCCTGCCGCTGTTCCACACCGCCGGCATCAACCTGCACACGCTGCCGACCCTGATCGCCGGCGGCAAAGTGCTGGTCCTGCCCGGCTTCGACGCCGACGTGATGATCGACCTGCTGGCCGAGGGCGGGCTCGACACCTTCTTCGGGGTGCCGGCCGTCTACCAGCAGCTGAGCCTGCACCCGCGCTTCCACGAGGTGGACCTGTCGCGTCTGCGCAGCTGGGGCTGCGGCGGGGCGCCGCTGCCGGACGTGCTGGTGGAGACCTTCCTGGAGCGCGGCGTGCGCGTCTGCAACGGCATGGGCATGACGGAGACGGGCCCGACCGTCTTCCTGGTCGATCCCGAACACGCGCCGTCCAAGATCGGCTCGGTCGGCAAGCCGCAGATCCTCTCGGAGGTGCGCATCGTCGGCCCCGACGGGCGCGACGTGCCGGACGGGGAGACGGGCGAGCTGTGGATCGCCGGGCCCGGCGTCACGCCCGGCTACTGGGGCCGGCCGGAGGCGTCGGCCGCGGCCTTCGCGCCCGGCGGCTGGCTGCGCTCCGGCGACCTCGCCCGGCGCGACGCGGACGGCTACTACTACATCGTCGGGCGGCTGAAGGAGATGTTCATCTCCGGCGGGGAGAACGTCTATCCCGCCGAGGTGGAGAACGTGCTGGACGAGCACCCCGACGTGCTGGAGGCCGCCGTGATCGGCGTGCCCGACGCCCGGTGGGGCGAGGTGGGGCGCGCCTACGTGCTGCCCCGCCCCGGCCGCCCCGCCCCCGACCCGGCCGAGCTGACCGCCTTCCTGCGCGCGCGGCTGGCCGCCTACAAGGTGCCCCGGCACTTCGTCTTCGTGACCGACTTCCCGCGCACCGCCACCGGCAAGGTGCAGAAGCAGCGCCTCGCCGCCCAGGAGCCCACCGCATGAAAGAGACCGCCGTCTCGGTCGAGCGCACCCTGACCCAGGAGGAGTTCGACCGCTTCGCCCGCCTGTCGGGCGACGACAACCCGATCCACGTGGACCCGGACTTCTCCGCCCGCACGCGCTTCGGGCGCACGGTGGCGCACGGCGTCTACCTCTATTCCATCCTGCGCGGCCTGACCGGCCGGCTGGTGCCGGGCGGCCGGCAGCTGCGCCAGGAGGTCCGCTTCCCCGCCCCCACCTACGCCGGCGAGCCGATGCGCTTCGAGGCGGTGCTGGAGTCGGCCACCGAGGGCCGCGCCACGGTGGCGCTGAGGGTTACCCGCGTCGCCGACGGGACGGTGACCTGCGAGGGACGGTCGGAGCTTGCGACGGGAGAGGCGGCATGAGGGTCGGCGACAGCGCGGCGGTTACCCGCGCCTTCACGGCGGCGGACGTGGCGGACTATGTGGAGCTGGGCGGCCATCCCCCGCCGGCCGGCGCGGTGCCGGAGCCGCTGGTGGGCGCGCTCTGGTCCTACCTGCTGGGCGTGAAGCTGCCGGGGCTGGGCACCAACTACCTGAAGCAGGAGACGGAGTACCTGGCGGCAGCGCGGGTCGGCGATCCCCTGACGGCGCGCGTCACCATCACGCGCCTGCGCCCGGACAAGCACCTGGTGGACCTGGAGACGGTCTGCGCCGATTCGGCCGGCACGGTCGTCGGCCGCGGCCGGGCGCTGGTCTACGTCGCCGACGTCGACGCCCCGATGGAGGCGTGATGGAGGGGGACCGGCGCCCGGTGTCCGCCCTGAAGGGGATCGGGCCGAAGACGGCGGCATGGCTGGCGGAGGTCGGGATCGGCACGGTGGCGGAGCTGCGCGCCGTCGGCGCCGCCGCGGCCTACCGGAGGCTGAAGCACCGGGACCCCAAGGGAGTGAGCCTGAACGCGCTCTGGGCCCTGCACGGGGCGCTGGAGGGCATTCCCTGGACGCAGCTCGACGCCGCGGCCAAGGCGCGGCTCCTGGAGGAGGCTGGGGAGAGGCGGCCTTGAGCCGCCGGACCTTCCCCCGTCACCGGGGAAGGAGAATGGCGCGAGTGACGGGACTTGAACCCGCGGCCTCCGGCGTGACAGGCCGGCGCTCTAACCAACTGAGCTACACCCGCGTCGCCGACCCGGGCGCGCCGGATCGGAGGCCCGCCTTTTAGCCAAGTGCGCGCCCCCGATCAAGGGGCAATTTTCGGGACACGCCACGGCAGCGCCGAATTTCCCCCGGGCACCCCCGTTACGAACCGTTCACCGAGCGGTAACCCTTTGTGACTGGACGGCTTTTCCGCCTCTGGGGCAGCTTGCGCGGCAATCACCCGCCAGGCGGGCGGCGCCCCAGGCGGGGCGGCCGGAACGGGAAAATCCATGCCTCATGCCTTCACCCCGCGGCGCACCGCCGCGCGGAGTCTCGCGGTTGCCGCCGCGGGCGCCTTCCTCGCCACCCTGCTTGCCGTCGCCGGCGCCGCCCAGGCGGCCGGCCGCATCGTCGCCGAGACGGTGCACGGCCCGTCGCTGGAGGTCAGCCGCGTCGGCGTGGCGCCGGACCGGCCGGTGCAGGTCTACCTGCCGCCCGGCTACGACGAGGAACCGGGGCGCCGATATCCGGTGGTGTACCTGCTGCACGGGTTCGGCGGCTCGGCCGACCAGTGGACGAAGGGCTGGCCCGGCTGGTCCATAGCCGATGCCCTGGACGGGCTGATCGGCAGCGGGGCCGTGCGGCCGATGATCCTGGTCATGCCGGACGCGCAGACGCCGCTGGTGAACCCGGCCTACGTGAACTCCCCCGTCCAGGGCGGGTGGGAGGACTTCATCGCCCGCGACCTGGTCCGCCATGTTGACGCCGCCTACCGCACCGACGCCCGGCCCGAGGCGCGCGGCATCGCCGGCCACTCGATGGGCGGCTACGGCGCCCTGCGCATCGCCATGCGGCATCCCGACGTGTTCTCGCTGGTCTACGGCATCAGCCCCTGCTGCGTGGATTGGGGCGCCGACCTGTCGCCGGACAGCGCCCGCGCCTTCGGTCCCGACGGGTTCGACAGCCTGGAGGAGTACCGGACCCGGCCGCTGAGCCTGGCCCACCTCGCCTTCACCCTGGGCGCCGCCTGGTCGCCGGCGCGCGACCCCGGCACCTTCGCGCCCGACCTGCCGGTGGCGGTGGCCGCCGACGGCACCCGCAAGCCCGACCCGGCCGTCATCCGGCTGTGGGAGGCGCAGATGCCCGTCCACGCGGCGGCGCGGGAGATCGCCAACCTGAAGCGGCTGCGCGGCATCGGCTTCGAGGTCGGAACCCGGGACGAATATGCCCACATCCTGTCGGGCAACCGCGCGCTGTCGCGGGAGCTGGCGCGGCTGGGCGTGGAGCACCGGTTCGTCGAGCACGACGCCAACCATTCCGGCCAGCTCCCGGCCCGCGTCGCCGGCTGGGTCCTGCCCTTCTTCTCGGAGCGGTTCGGCGCGGCGACGCACTGACCCTAGTCGGCTTCCGCCCCGTCCGCGCCGCCGGCCACCGGAGGAGGCGCCGGCGGGGCGAAGCCCTCGAACTGGTGGACGTGGTGGATGTAGGCGCGCAGCAGCAGGCCGATGACCGGCGGGCACTTGCGCACCAGCGACTGGAAGGCCGCGTCCTTGACCACCTCGCACACGGTGGGCTCGACCGCGACGGCGGTGGCGCTGCGCGGCCGGCGCTCCACCAGTGACATCTCCCCGAAAACGCAGCCCGGCCCCATGCGCCGCAGCGGCACCGGCGCGCCGTCGGGGCCGCGGCGGCTGAGCTCCACCAGCCCGGTCTGGATCAGGTAGGCGCACGCGCCCGGCTCCCCCTCCGACAGGATCACGCGGCCGGGCGGGAAGACCTGCCGGCTCAAGAGTTCCTGGCCCGTGGGGCTGGAGACGATGCGGGCGCCGCGGGCGACCCGGTTGGATTCGGCATACTGCGCCCCGACCTGGCGGCGGATGCTGTTGACCTGGGTCTGCAGCAGGAACTGGATCAGCGGCGGAGCCCGGTTGAAGGCGGCGGCGAAGGCGGCGCGGTTGACCACCATGCACACCGTCGGCTCGGCCGCCACGGCCGACGCCATGCGCGGCCGGTCGTCGATCAGCGCCATCTCCCCGAAGATGGCGCCGGGGCCGATGATCCCCAGGGTGCGCCGGACCCCGCCCACCTCGCGGAAGACCTCCACCCGCCCGGTCTTGACGATGTACGCCTCGGCCCCGGGCTGTCCGTCCTGGAGGATCTGGGCACCGGCGGGAAAGGTCTGCTCCATCCGGGGCGTGGCTCCTGGTGCTTGCCGATGCCGGGGAGTCTAGCGCAGGCCCGCGCCCGCGCGCCAGCACCCGGTGTCATGGCCGGGGGGGCGCGCCCTGCGGCTCAGCGCCCGCCGGTGCCGCCCAGGGCGTGGACGTGGCGGATGTAGGCCAGCAGCAGCATGCCGATGACCGGTGGGGCCGACTCGACGAGGGTGCGGAAGACCGGCTCCGACACCACCTCGCACACCGCCGGTTCCACCACCACGGCGGTGGCGGTGCGGGGGCGGCGCTCCACCAGCGCCATCTCGCCGAAGACGCAGCCGGGGCCCATGCGGCGCAGGACGATGGGCTTGCCCTTCGGCCCCTCGCGCCGCAGCTCCACCACCCCGGACTGCACGAGGTAGGCGGCGTCGCCCGGCTCGCCCTCGCGCAGGATGACGCGCCCGGTCGGCAGGATCAGCCGCTCCAGCGTCGCCGACAGCTCGGCGTGGGAGACGATGCGGGCGCCCAGGCCCAGCGTGTTCGCCTCCGCGAAGGGCGCGCCGGCGAGGTTGCGGATGGAGTTGACCTGGGTCTGCAGGAGGTAGCGGACCAGCGGCGGCGCCTTGTTGAAGGCGGCGACGAAGGTCTCCCGCCCGACGCGGCGGCAGCGGGTCGGCTCCAGCGCCACGGCCGAGGCCATGCGCGGCCCGTCGTCGACCAGCGCCATCTCTCCGAAGATCTCGCCCGGGCCGGCCTCGCCCAGCACGCGGCGGCCCTGCGGCGTGGTGCGGAAGACCTGCACCCGGCCGGAGCCGACGATGTAGGCCTCCTGCCCCGGACGGCCTTCGTCCAGGATCATCTCGCCGGCGGAGAACTCGCAGCTGCTCATCGTGGGGTGGACCGGGCGTCTTTCCTGATCTCTTCTCCCGTTCCTATCGCATGATCCGGTCCGCCGCGCCAGTGGCGGGGAGTCGCGGCGGGGGATGGGGTGCGGCCACGCCAACCCGGTCCCATGTCGTCCTGCCGTACTGGCATCATGCCAGCGTGCCACCATGGCGCCGTGGAACCATGACCACCCGCTGCCATGGCGTTCTGCTGGCATCGCGCCATGCCGATGCCATGCCATGCTTGGCTGCCGGCCTGCTGTCAGGGCGCCACGCCTCCGCTGCGTCGTGCAAGCATGGCAGCACGCCTGCCGGCCCCCCTACCGTCATGCCTGCCTCCCGGCACGGCATTCCACCTGCACGCCCTGCGGGCCGCCGGAAGCCGGGCCCCGGCTCAGCTGGTGCCGGTGTCGTTGGTCTCCCCCGCCCGCTCGGCGCGCTCCCGCAGCTGATCGGCGGTGAGGCCGGCCGGCGTGGCGCCGTCCAGCGTGCCGTCGCCGGGGGTCCGCGACATGTCCTGCACCTCGTCCCCCGGCAGCTTCGCGCCGGAGGGGGAGGACCCCTCGGGCCCCGGCCTGGACGCCGGCAGGCTCGTCTCCCGGCCGGCATCGCCGCCGGGCCGCCCCTGTCCCTTGTTCTCGCCTGTCATCGTTTCGGCCCCCGGTTTCAAGATCACCTACCCCACGGGAAACAGCGCCACCGGCGATTGGTGCCGCCGCCTCAGCCCGCCACCGGCCGGAGGGCACGCGCCAAGCCGGCGGCGCAGCCCGCGGGCAGCCCGGCGCCGCCGACGAACAGCGCCCCGCGCGCGTAGAGGCGCCAGCCGCCGCCCTCCGGCAACCGGACGATCCAGAGCCCGGCGACGGGGTCGCCCTCGACAGGCAGCGCGCCCGCCTCCACCAGCGCCGCCAGCGCCTGCATCGGCGCCACGCCGGGGCGGAACAGCACCGCCGTCATGCCGTCCCCCGGCGCGCGCAGCGCCCAGGTGCCCGTCCCCGCCGCCAGCCCGGCCAGCAGCAGGGCCGCGGCCGGCCGCGGCCTCCCGCCGCCGGGCGACCGCCCCCACCAGGCGCCGAGCGCCAGCAGCAGCACGCCCGGCACGAAGAAGGCGAGGTCCCAGAGCAGCACCCGGTCCGTCTCCATCCTGACGTGGTGGATGCCGAGCACCCAGTGGAACAGCACGGCGTCGATCACGTGCCAGAGCCCGAAGCCCGCCAGGGCCGCCGCCCCGACCGCACGCCCGGACCCCTCGCGGCCGAGCGCGCCGCGCCGGCGCCAGAGCAGCCAGAGGCCGGCGGCGGCCACCAGGTACATCAGCGCATGGAACAGCCCGTCCGCCATCACCTGCACGCGGATGTCGCGGAACGGCTCCCCCGGGACGGCGCTCAGCAGATGGTGCCATTGCAGGATCTGGTGCAGCAGGATGCCGTCGAAGAAGCCGCCCACCGCCACCCCGACGATGCAGGCCGGCAGCCGCAGCCCCCCTGCGCCCCCTGCCGTCTCCCCCGCCGGCCTCATCGCCGCAGCGCGGGCAGCACCCGCTCCCCGAAGGCGTCGATGAAGGCCTCCTGCCCGCTGCCGACATGGTGCAGCTGCAGCTCTCCGAAGCCGAGTTCGACGTACTCCCGCAGCCAGTCGACGTGCCGTTCGGTGTCGGCGGATATCAGGACGCTCTCCCGCATGTCCTCCGGCCGGATGTGGCGGGTGGCGAGGTCGAAATGGGCGGGGCCCGGCAGCAGCCAGTTGACCTCGCCCCCCAGCGCGTTGGAGCGCCACTGGTCGTGCGCCTCCGCCAGCGCCCGTTCCTCCGTGCGGGCCCAGGAGAGGCCGACCTGCATCACCATCGGCTTGCCCTCCCCGCCGCCGCGGCGGAAGGCGTCGACGACCTTGCGCGCCTGCTCCGGCCTGGCGCTGACGGTCAGCAGCCCGTCGGCCCAGCCGCCGACGAACTCCGCCGTCGCTTCCGACACCGCGGCCCCCAGCAGCAGCGGCGGCTTGGCCGGGCGGCTGTAGAGCGTCGCCTCTACCACGGTGACGCGGCCGCGGTGGGTGACAGTCTCGCCCGCCAGCAGCGCGCGGATGACCTCGGCGCATTCCCGCAGCCGCGCGTTGCGCTCCGCCTTCTCCGGCCAGGGCAGGCCGGTGATGGATTCGTTCAGCGCCTGCCCGCTGCCCAGCGCCGCCCACAGCCGGTCGGGGAACATCTCCGCCAGGGTGGCGATGCCCTGGGCGATGATGGCGGGGTGGTAGCGCCAGCCGGGGGCGGAGATGATGCCGAAGGGCAGCTTCGTCGCCTGCATCGCCGCCCCCAGCCACGCCCAGGCGAAGCCGCTCTGTCCCTGGCGCTCGCTCCAGGGGTGGAAATGGTCGGACGACATGGCGCAGTCGAACCCGGCCGCCTCGGCCCGCCGGGCCAGGTCCAGCAGGGCCGACGGCGCGACCTGTTCGTGGGAGCAGTGGTATCCGATGCGCGCCATGCTAGCCTTCCTCGATGCGGGGTACCCGGGCCAACAGCCGGGCACGTCCCCTGCTCCCGCCCTGTTGGGGCAGCCGAGGCAGAAGGGAAGGACAGGCAGATGGACCAGCATCCGGACGGGCCGCCCGCGGCGGTCGAGACCGTGGTGATCCCGCGCACCGCCGACATCGGCGGCTACGAGGTGCGGCGCGCGCTGCCCTCCATCGGACGGCGCATGGTCGGGCCCTTCGTCTTCCTGGACCAGATGGGCCCCGGAATCTTCCGCGCCGGCAGCGGGCTGGACGTGCGGCCGCACCCGCACATCGGCCTGTCCACCGTCACCTACCTGTTCGAGGGGGAGATCCTGCACCGCGACAGCCTGGGCACGGTCCAGCCGATCCGCCCCGGCGCGGTCAACTGGATGCGCGCCGGCCGCGGCATCGTGCATTCGGAGCGCACCGGCCCGGAGACGCGCGCCGCCGGCTCCCGCCTGTTCGGCGCCCAGGCCTGGGTGGCGCTGCCGATGACGCACGAGGAGGCGGAACCGGATTTCGTCCACCTGCCGGAGAGCGAACAGCCCGTGGTGGAGGGCGAGGGCAAGCGGGTCCGCCTGATCGCCGGCAGCCTCTACGGCGCCCGCGCGCGGGCCGACACGTTGTGGGACATGCACTATGCCGACGCCGTGCTGGAGGCGGGCGCCCGGCTGGAGGTGCCGGCGGAGCATCATGAGCGCGCCCTCTACATCGTGGAGGGGCGCGTGGAGATCGCCGGAGACGGGTTCGAGGCGGGCCGCCTGCTGGTGCTGCGGCCGGGCGACCCTATCGCCGTGCAGGCGGACGGGCCGGCCCGGCTGCTGCTGCTGGGCGGCGAGCCGATGGACGGGCCGCGGCACCTCTGGTGGAACTTCGTGGCGAGTTCCAAGGAGCGGCTGGAGCAGGCCAAGGAGGACTGGCGCGCCGGCCGCTTCCCCGCGGTGCCCGGCGAGACGGAGTTCATTCCGCTTCCGGAAGAACCCAAGCGCCCCGTGTCCTATCCATGACCCCCATGGTCCATCCATGACGGAGCAGACGCGGACCCTGCGGGTCCGGGCCAACGGGCTGGAGTTCGAGGTGCTGGAGCAGGGCACGGGCGACCGGCTGGCCCTGCTGCTGCACGGCTTCCCCGAGACGGCGCTGTGCTGGCGCCACCAGATGCCCCTGCTGGCCCGGCTGGGCTACCGGGTGTGGGCGCCGAACCAGCGCGGCTACGGCACCTCCTCACGACCCGGCCGCGTCGCCGACTATGACATCCGCCACCTGGTGGAGGACGCGGCCGGCCTCGCCGCGGCGTCGGGCGCGAAGCGCACGCTGCTGGTCGGGCACGACTGGGGTGGGGTGGTGGCCTGGTGGGCGGCAGCGGAGCGGGCGCTGGAGCTGGAGGCGCTGGCGATCCTCAACATGCCGCATCCCGACCGCTACCGCGCCGCCCTGAAGCGCCCGTCCCAGGCGCTGAAGGCCTGGTACGTCGGCGCCTTCCAGCTGCCGCTGCTGCCCGACCGGCTGCTGGCCGCCCGTGGGGGCCGGATGGTGGAGCGGGCGGTGCTGGGCACCTGCCGGCGGCCCGGCGCCTTTCCCGCGGACGTGCTGGCCGACTACCGCCGCAACTCCGCCTCGCCCGGCGGCGCCACCGCGATGCTGGCCTGGTACCGGGCGGCAACGCGCGGCCGGCTGCTGGCCCGGGCGGCGGCGCTGCCGCGCATCGGGGTTCCGACCCTGGTGGTCTGGGGAGAGGCGGACGCGGCCCTGGACGCGGCCGGGCTGGACGGCACGGAGCGGCACGTGGCGGACCTGACGGTGCGGCGCCTCCCCGGCGTCTCCCACTGGGTGCAGGAAGAGGCGCCGGAGGCGGTCAACGCGGAGCTGGCGGGGTTCCTGGCCAGCCGCGGCCTGGTCACAGCACCTGCACCGGGTGCGCCCGGATGAGCACCACCTCCTGGCGGAAGCGGGCGGCGAGGTCCCGGCCGTAGGCGCGCCACCAGGCGGCGTCGAGCTCGGGCACCATGACCTCGAACAGCACCACGTCGTCGCGCGCGGTCTCCCCTTCCGACCGCCACAGCCCCTCGGCGGGGGCGCGGGTGTAGGCGGTCAGCCCGTCATAGCGCTCCGCCAGCTCCGTGCGCACGCGGGCGAAGGCGTCGCGCGGCTGAGGGCGGCCGTCATTGTCGTAGAGGGGCAGCAGGATCTGGACCAGGTGCATGGGCGGAGAACCCGCGGGAGCCCACGGCTGTTCCCGCGGGCGGGTCCGGTCGGCTACAACGGGCCGGACCCGCCGACCGGAGGCCCCGTGAACAAGACCCAGCTCGCCGCCGCCCTGGACCGCATGGACCGGCTCTACCCCAACGTGACGCGGCCCGACTACCGGGACGAGGTGATCGGCGTCGGCGCCGCCTTCCCGCCGCTGTCCCGCACCGCGCGCCAGCTCTCCCAGCTGCTGCAGCACCACCGCCGCACCCCGCACGAGGAGTTGCTGGCCGAGGCGGGGGAGGAGATCCGCGAGCTGCACGACCGGCTGCGCGCCGACGCCCAGCGCCTGCTGGACGCGCCCGTGTGGCCCTACGACTGACGGCCACCAGCGACGGCCGCTATTGACGGCGGGGGCCCGCCGCCGGTTCCATCCCGGAACGCCGACTTTCCAGGAACAGCATCCCCATGACCATGCCCCCCGCCGACGTCCGCTCGCTCTGCCAGGCCGGGGTGGAGGCGCTGCGGCGGGGCGACCCCGCGGCGGCCCGCGGCCTGTTCCAGCGCGCCGCCGCCGCCGCCCCGGCGGACCTCACCGCCTGGCTGGGCCTGGCCTATGCCTGCCACGGGCTGAAGGACGCCGCCGCGCGGCTCGCGGCGCTGGACCGGGTGCTGGAGATCGACCCGCGCAACCTGCGGGCGCTCGCGCTGAAGGGCGACCATTTTGCCGAGGCCGGCGACGGGCGGGCGGCCGCCGCCTTCTACGGTGCCGCGGTGCGGCTGGCGCCGCCGGCCGACCGGCTGCCGCCCGACCTGCAGGCGGAGCTGCGCCGGGCCGAGGCAATGGCGGCGCGCTATGCCGCGGACTTCGAGGGGTACCTGCGCGGGCAGATGCAGGCCCGCGGCTTCGCCCCCGGCCGGTCCAGCGGCCGGTTCGAGCGGGGCCTCGACATCCTGTTCGGGCGGCGGCAGGTCTACCACCAGGAGCCCCAGGTCTTCCTCTTCCCCGAACTGCCGCAGATCCAGTTCTACGAGCGCGAGGCCTTCCCCTGGCTGGACGCGCTGGAGGCGGCCACGGCGGAAATCCGGGCGGAGCTGCTGGCGGTCCTGGAGGAGGACGGCGCCTTCTCCCCTTACGTCGAGGGCGCCCCGGACCGGCCGCAGGTAGACGCCTACGGGCTGCGCGGCAACCCGGACTGGAGCGCCTTCTTCCTGGTGCGCGACGGGACCGAGGTGGCGGCCAACGCCGCGCGCTGCCCGCGCACCATGGAGGCGCTGCGCGACGTGCCGCTGTCGCGCATCCGCGGGCGCACGCCGTCGATCCTGTTCTCCCAGCTGCGGCCGGGGGCCCGCATCCCGCCGCACACCGGCTTCCTCAACACCCGGCTGATCTGCCACCTGCCGCTCATCGTGCCGGAGGGCTGCGGCTTCCGCGTCGGCAACGACACGCGGTTCTGGCAGGAGGGCCGGGCCTGGGTGTTCGACGACACCATCCAGCACGAGGCCTGGAACGGCAGCGACCGCACCCGGGTCATCCTGCTCTTCGACATCTGGCGGCCGGAGCTGACGGAGGAGGAGCAGCGGCTGGTCGCCGGCATGCTGGAGGCGATCGACGACTATGGCGGGGAGCGGCGCGACTGGTCGCTCTGACCCGGCCGCCTACCAGGGCAGCGCGTCCGCCGTCCGCCGGGATGCGCGCGGCCAGCCGCGGTTGGCGACGCGCGCGGTCACGTCGGCCGGCCTCTCCAGACGCGCCGGGCCGGGCGAAGTCTGCACCACGCGCAGGCCAGGAACAGCGATCAATGGAAGCCGCGACCCCTCAAGGGAACGCACAATGATAACCGCATGTGAACGGAATCCAGTCCTGCGCATGGTCGCCATGGACTTCTGCCTTTCCCGAATTCTTCTTGGGGAGAGACATAGTATGTCCAAAGGCGGGTGCAAGTGACCGGCGTCACAACATTGTGACAGGCGGCGGGCGCGGCAGGGGGAGGCCGCGCCCGCCGACGCCCTCAGCGCCCCGCCCGCGACGTCTCGCGCAGCGCCCGGAACTCCGCGCCCTCGTACCAGTCCGGCCAGTCGGTGCCGTCGGCGAGCAGGCGGCCGATGTCCAGCTGCATCTGCACCTCCTCCGCCGCCCCGGTCAGGTCGATCTCGCCGGTGAACTCGTCGGCCGGCGTGTGGTAGCGCAGGCGGGTGTAGGCGTCCTGCTGCGCCTTGCCCCACTCCGGGCCGTGCTTGAGGCTGTCGGTGCCGAGCGTCGCCCACATGGCGGGGATGCCGACCCGGGCCAGGCTGAAATGGTCGGAGCGGTAGTAGAGGCCGCGCTCGGGGAAGGCCTCCGGCTTCACCACCTTGCCGTTGGCGGCGGCCCAGCGGGCGACGTAGTCCTCCAGCTCCGACTTGCCGGCGCCGATGACGGTGATGTCGCGCATCGGCCCGAAGGTGCCCAGCATCTCCAGGTTCAGGTTGGCGACCGTGTTGGCCGCCGGGTAGACCGGGTTGCGGCCGTAGTACTCGGACCCGATCAGCCCCTGCTCCTCCGCCGTGAAGGCGATGAAGGCGACCGAGCGCTCCGGCTTCTTCGCGGCCGAGCCGTAGGCGCGGGCGACCTCCAGCATGCCGGCGACGGCGACCGCGTTGTCCACCGCGCCGTTGTAGATGTCGTCGCCGTTGACGGGGTTGCCGCGCCCCAGATGGTCCCAGTGGGCGGAGTAGAGCACCACCTCCTCGGCGCGCGACGCGCCGGGCACCACGCCGACCACGTTGCGGGACTTCAGCCGGCGGAACTCCGTCTTCATGGCGACGGAGAGCTTCAGGTCGAGCGGCACCGCCTTGAAGCCGGGCTGCGAGGCCTTCAGCTTGAGGTCCTCGAAGTCCTGGCCGGCCATGGCGAACATCTCGCGCGCCACGTCCTGCTGCACCCACCCCTCGATGGCGGCCAGCCCCTTCCCGGCGTTCTCCGGCTCGATGTGCAGGCGCGGCACCTTGTTGGAGTTCGCGGTGATGGCCCAGGGATAGCCGGCGGCGCGGGCCTCGTGCACGATCAGCACGCCGGCCGCACCCTGGCGGGCCGCCTCGGCGTACTTGTAGGGCCAGCGCCCGTACCAGGTCATGGCGGGGCCGGAGAAGAGCTTGGGGTCGCCCGTGTTGAAGCCGGGGTCGTTGACCAGCACCAGCACCGTCTTGCCGCGCACGTCGACGCCGGCATAGTCGTTCCAGCCGTGTTCCGGCGCCACGACGCCGTGGCCGACGAATACAACCTCGCTGTTGTCCAGCGCCGGCGCCTGGTCCAGCCGGCGGGTCCAGATCATGGTCTGGGTGAAGTACTCGTAGCTCTTCGAGGCGTCCCTGCCCTGCACGGTCAGGCGGCCGGGGTCCTTCACCGTGATCTCGACCAGCGGCACGTCCTGGATGTAGCTGCCGTTCACCGCGGGCTGCAGGCCCAGCGCCTTGAACTGCTCCACCAGGTAGGCGACCGTCTTCTCCTCACCCGGGGTGCCGGGCTTGCGGCCCTCGAACTCGTCGGAGGCCAGCGTGCGGATATGCTCCGCCATCCGGTCGATCGAGACCTCGACCTTGACCTGGCTCGCGGGCTCCTGGCCCGCGGGTGCGGGGGCCGCGGATTGTGCCAGCGCCGCCCCGGCCGGCGGCAGCACGGCCAGTGCCGTCGCCAGCAGCCAATGTCGCAGTCTGTTCGTGGCGAGCATGCCCGGGTTTCTCCCTGTCCGTTTCGTATCCAGCCCCCGCGGGGCCGGGATAGTGCCAGCCCGCATCGGGAACCGCGACCGATTTCCAATCGGCCGGGGCGGCGATGGTTCCCCGTGGACGGGTTCGGACCGGTGGCCGCGCCAGCCTTCCTGCATGCTGGCCTGCTGGCGTGCTGTCGATCCGGCACGCTGTCAACCTGGCTAGCTGGCGGGCTGGCAAGCTGGCGGGCTAGCTGGTGGGCGGGCGGCGCTCCAGCAGCAGGGTCCCCTGGTGCTGCACCTTGCCCTTGATGCGCTCGGCCAGCATGGCGAGCATCCAGGGCAGGTGGATCTCCAGGTCGACCACCTCCTCGCGCACGGTGGCATTGCCGGAGATGGTCTGGCCCATGGCGGCGACGCGGAAGCTCAGCGTGTCGCCGTTCCACCCCTCCTCCATGGTGGCGCCGAAGGAGGTGAGCTGGGCGCGCACCTGGCCCATGCCGGTGCGCAGGCGCTCCACGGCCCCGGCCCGGCCCAGCCGGTGCGGTATGCTGACGGTGACGGCTTTCGACATCTGCTCTATCCCGGTTTCCGGTCCCGCCCTATAACCGGCATGGCCGGCCCGCAGGTTCCCTCACGAGGGGGAACGCGTGGAAACGGCACCCCGGTTCCGCGCCCCCGCGGCCGGGCCGCCCCGACCCGAGGACCCGTCCCGACCTTGCCCGCCCGCCAGACGCACCCCTATCACCGGCTCGCCCTCGACCTCGCGGCGCGGCCCCGCCTGGTCGCCATCGACATTGAGGGGACGGGCTACAAGCCGGTCGACGGCCGCTCCGTCATCGAGCTGGCGGCGGTGGAGATCGCCGGGGGCGCGCTGACCGGCGCCAGCTGGGTGTCGCGCTTCAACCCGGACGCGCCGATGAACCCTGTCGCCATCGGCATCCACGGCATCCGCCCGGCCCAGCTGGAGGGGGAGCCGCGCTTCGCCGAGCGGGCGGGCGACCTGCTGGCGTTCCTCGACGGTGCGCCCATGGTCTTCCACGGGGCCGGGGACGACCTGCGCGCCATCAACCTGGAGCTGGCCGCGGCCGGGCTGCCGCCGCTGGCGGCGCCGGCGGCCTGCACGGTCAAGCTCGCCCAGTCGCTGTGGCCGAAGCAGCCGGCGCGCCTCTCGGTCGTGCTGGAGCGCCTCGGCATCGACGCCGGCGCCCGCAAGCGCCGCCGCGGCCACGCGGCGCTGTCGGACGCCACGCTGGCGGCGAAGGCTTGGCTGGCGATGGTGGCGATGCTGCGCCAGCCTCAGCCGTAGGCTTCCAGCGCGCGGGCCAGCACGTCGCGGTTGTCGTGCCGCCAGGGGTGGAAGTCGGCGCGGAAGAAGTCCGTCCACTCTCGCCGCACCGCCCACATCATGCTGGCGATCTGCCGGGTCAGCCGCCAGGCCGCCGCCGGCCGGGAGATGCCGGAGCCGCGCAGCAGCAGCAGGCCGTTGCGGTAGATGTGCCCGGTGAACTCGCGCGAGACATAGAGCAGCGCCTTGCGCAGGTGCTCCCGCTTGCCGCCGGCGGCCATGAAGACGTCGAAGGCGACGGCCTTGTGCTCGGTCTCCTCGATGGCGTGCCACATCCAGAGCCGGCGCATCTCCGGCGGCATGCCCGCGGTCCAGCGCGGGTCGGTCAGGATCAGGTGCGCCAGGATGGCGGTGAAGTGCTCGTAGGCGACGGTGATGGCGAGGTGGCCCAGCGGCGGTACGTGCTCGCGCGCGTACTCCAGGTTCCGGCGCGACCGCGCCTCCAGCGCCTCCAGGCTGACGCCGCGGGCGGCGCACAGCGCCTCGTTGTAGCGCTGGTGCTCGCGGCTGTGCACCGCCTCCTGGCCCATGAAGGCGCGCACGGCCAGCCGCTGGCGCTCGTCCGTCACCACCCCGGCGAAGGGGCGCACCGACTCCACGAAGAAGGTCTCGCCCACCGGGAACAGGGAGGAGAGCGCGTTCCAGAAGGCGGTGCGGACGGGGTCGCCCCCGGCCCAGTCGGTCGCCAGCACGGCGGCCAGGTCGAAGCGCTCGTTCCGGGGGCGGAACTCCAGGTCGGCGGGTGTCTCGGTGCGGGGCATCGGCTGCCTTCCTTCCAGGCTATCTCTCCAGAACGGCCGTCACGCCCTGCCCGCCCGCGGCGCAGATGGAGATGAGGCCGCGGCCCTTTCCGGCCTCCGCCAGCATCTTGGCGAGCGTGCCCAGCACCCGGCCGCCGGTGGCGGCGAAGGGGTGGCCGGCGGCGATGGAACTGCCCTTGACGTTCAGCCGGGCGCGGTCGATGGCGCCCAGCGGGCGGTCGAGGCCCAGGCGGTCGCGGCAGAACGCCGGGGATTCCCAGGCGGCCAGCGTGCAGAGCACCACGGCCGCGAAGGCCTCGTGGATCTCGTAGAAGTCGAAGTCCTGCAGCGTCAGGCCGAGGCGCGCCAGCATGCGCGGGATGGCGTAGGCAGGGGCCATCAGCAGCCCCTCCCGCCCGTCCACGAAGTCCACCGCCGCCACCTCGGCCGTCGCCATGTAGGCCAGCACCGGCAGACCGCGCGCCCGCGCCCACTCCTCCGTCGCCAGCAGCACGGCGGAGGCGCCGTCGGTCAGGGGGGAGGCGTTGGCGGCGGTGATGGTGCCCCGCTCCCGGTCGAAGGCGGGCGGCAGCGCCGCCATCTTCTCCAGGCTGGCGTCGGCGCGCAGGTTGTTGTCCCGCTCCAGCCCCCGGTAGGGCATCACGAGGTCGCGGAAGAACCCCTCCTCGTAGGCCTTCGCCAGGTTCCGGTGGCTCAGCAGCGCCAGCTCGTCCTGGGCGGCGCGGGTGATGCCGTAGCGGTCGGCGGTGACCTGGGCGTGCTGGCCCATCGACAGGCCGGTGCGCGGCTCGGCGATGGCGGGGAACTCCGGCACCAGGTGGCCCGGCTTCAGCAGCGACAGCGCCGCCTTCAGCCGGGCACCCCCGCCGCGCGCCGCGTTCAGGTCCAGCAGCGCCCGCCGCAGGCCCGGATTGACTGCGATGGGGGCGTCGGAGGTGGTGTCGGCGCCGCAGGCGATGCCCGCCTCGATCTGGCCCAGCGCGATCTTGTTGGCGACCAGGATGGCCGCCTCCAGCCCGGTGCCGCAGGCCTGCTGCACGTCGTAGGCGGGCGTGTGCGGGTCGAGGCCCGAGGACAGCACGCATTCGCGCACCAGGTTCCAGTCCCGGCTGTGCTTCATCACGGCACCGCCGGCCACCTCGCCCAGCCGCACCCCCTCCAGCCCGCAGCGCTGCACCAGGCCACGCAGCGTGTCGGACAGCATGGTCGCGTTGGACAGCCGCGCATAGGCCGTGTTGGAGCGCGCGAACGGGATGCGGTTCGCGGCGACGACGGCGACCCGGCGCGGGGACCCCACCAGCATGGGAGGCGGGGCCTCAGCCCGTCTTGCGGGTGCTGTCGCGCAGCTCGCGGCGCAGGATCTTGCCGACGTTGGTCTTCGGCAGCTCGTCCCGGAACTCGATGAAGCGGGGCTTCTTGTAGCCGGTCAGGTTCTCCGCGCAGAACTTCATCAGCGCCTCGGAGGTGAGGGAGGCGTCCTTGCGCACCACGAACAGCTTCACCGCCTCGCCGCTGTTGGCGTCGGGCACGCCGACGGCGGCGCATTCCAGCACGCCCGGGTGCATGACGGCGACCGCCTCGATCTCGTTGGGATAGACGTTGAAGCCGGAGACCAGGATCATGTCCTTCTTGCGGTCCACCACCTTGAAGTAGCCGCGCTCGTCCATCACCCCGATGTCGCCCGACTTGAAGAAGCCGTCCGGGGTCATGACGTTGGCCGTCTCGTCCGCGCGCTGCCAGTAGCCGGCCATGACCTGCGGGCCGCGGATGGCGATCTCGCCGGCCTGGCCGACCGGGACCTCCTTGCCGTCGTCGTCCAGGATGCGGATTTCCACGTTCGGCATCGGCAGGCCGATGGTGCCGGTGAAGGCCTCGGAGTTCGTGGGGTTGCAGGAGATGCCGGAGCAGGTCTCCGACAGGCCGTAGCCCTCCACGATGGGGCAGCCCGTCACCTCCAGCCAGCGCTTGGCCACCGCCTCCTGCACCGCCATGCCGCCGCCGTTGGAGATCAGCAGGCCGCTGAAGTCCAGCTTGGCGAAGTCGGGATGGTTCAGCAGCCCGTTGAACAGCGTGTTGACGGCGGGGAAGACGTTCAGCTTGTACGGCTTGATGGCGGCGATGGTCGCCTTCAGGTCGCGCGGGTTGGGGATCAGGATGTTCAGCGCGCCCGTCCGCATGCCCAGCAGGCCGCAGGAGATGAAGGCGAAGACATGGTAGAGCGGCAGGGCGCAGGCGACCACCATCTGGCCCGTCACCTGCTTGCGCTTCAGCCCCGGCTGCATCCACGCCTCGGACGACAGCAGGTTGGAGATGATGGTCCGGTGCAGCAGGATGGCGCCCTTGCTGACGCCGGTCGTGCCGCCGGTATACTGCAGCACCGCCACGTCGTCCGGCCCCAGGGCCGGCCGCTCCAGCGGCATCCGGCGGCCCTCGGCCAGCGCGGCGTTGAACTTCACGTGGCCCGGCAGGGAGAAGGGCGGCACCAGCTTGCGGATCTTGCGGACCGCGTAGTTGGCGACCGGCCCCTTGGGGAAGCCCAGCAGGTCGCCGACGGCGGTGACCACCACGTGCTCCACCGCGGTGCGGGCGATCACCTGCTCCAGCGTGCAGGCGAAGTTCTCCAGGATGATGATGGCCCGGGCGCCGCTGTCCTTCAGCTGGTGCTCCAGCTCGCGCGGGGTGTAGAGCGGGTTGACGTTGACCGCGATGAAGCCGGCGCGCAGCACGGCCGAGACGGCGACCGGGTACTGCAGCAGGTTCGGCATCATGATGGCGACGCGGTCGCCGCGCTTCAGCCCCTTGCCCTGCAGCCAGGCGCCCAGCGCCTGGGAGAGCCGGTCGACCTCGCCGAACGTCATCCGCTTGCCCATGCAGACATAGGCGGGGCGGTCGCGGTACTTGGCGAAGCTCTCGTCCAGCAGCGCCGGCACGCTGGGATAGATGGAATGGTCGATCTCGGCCGGGACCCCCTCGGGGTAGTGCGCCAGCCACGGCCGGTCCTTCAGGCGTGCGGCCTCGGCCGCCCCTGCGGCATGCTGGGCCGCGGGCGCATGCGCCGTGTCGCCGGAAACCGGTGCTGTGGTCATTGGACGCCTCCCCGCTGAGGTCGGGCGGGCCTGGTTCGTCCGGCGCGCCTCGGTTGCAGGCCATTCTATGAACAGCCTTGTTCATATGCAACGGAAAGCGTAGGCTCGGGACCGTTAAGACCGGCGCCCCGGAAGCGGACGCCCACACCGGCCACGGGACCCATTCCTCGGCATGTCGGACCTGCTGCTCAAGCTGGCGAACGGCCGCGTCACCGGCGGCCTGACCCGCGCCGTGGGCCTCCCCTCCCCCCGCCTCCTCGCCCGCGCCGACGGGGCTTACGGCCCGGCCCCCCTGGCCGGCGTCGCGGTGTCCCTCGGCGCCGCACCCGGAAGCCGGGCGCTGGCCGCCGCGCGCGGGGCCCTGGCCGGGATGGGCGCCCAGCTGCGCGACGGGCTGCCCGATGGCGACGGGCCGGTGGGCGCGGCGCTGTTCGACGCCACCGGCTGCGCCGACGCCGCGGGCCTGGGGGCGCTGCACGACTTCTTCCACCCGCTGGCGGGCCGGCTGGGCGCCAACGCCCGCATCGTCGTGCTGGCCGCCGACCCCGACGCCTGCGCCGACGTCGCCTCGTCCGCGGCGGCGCGGGCGGTGGAGGGTTTCGTGCGTTCGCTCGCCAAGGAGGCCGGGCGGCGCGGCGCCACCGCAAACCTGCTGTACCTGGGCGAGGGGGCCACGGATCGGCTGGCGGCGCCGTTGCGCTTCCTGCTCTCCGCCCGCTCCGCCTACGTGTCGGGCCAGCCGCTGCGCATCGACGCCACAGCCGCTCCTTCCCCCATGCCTCAGGGCCCCCTGCTGGAGGGGAAGGTGGCGCTGGTCACAGGCGCCGCCCGCGGCCTGGGCGCCGCCACGGCGCAGCGTCTGGCAGAGGAAGGGGCGCGGGTGGTCTGCCTGGACGTTCCCGGCTCCGCGGACGCGCTGGAGCGCACCGCGGCCGGGTTCGGCGGCATGGCCCTGCCGCTGGACGTGACGGCGGACGGCGCCCCGGCGGCGCTGGCCGGCTTCCTCGCCGACCGCTTCGGCGGGGTGGACGTGCTCGTGCACAATGCCGGCATCACCCGGGACAAGACGCTGGCCCGCATGAAGCGGCACCTGTGGGACCAGGTGATGGCGGTGAACTACGCCGCCGTCGCCGCGATCGACGCCGAGCTGGACCGGCGCGGGCTGCTGCGCGACGGCGGGCGGGAGATCTGCCTCTCCTCCATCAGCGGCATCGCCGGCAATTTCGGCCAGACCAACTACGCCGCGTCAAAGGCGGCCGTCGCCGGCTACGCGGCGGCGCGGGCGCCGCGGCTGGCCCCGCGCGGCATCACCGTCAACGCCGTCGCCCCCGGCTTCATCGAGACGGAGATGACGGGCCAGGTTCCGCTGATGATCCGGGAGGCCGGCCGGCGCCTCAACGCGCTCTCCCAGGGCGGCCTGCCGCGCGACGTGGCCGAGGCCGTGGCCTTCCTCGCCTGCCCCGACGCGTCCGGCGTGACCGGCCGGACGCTGCGGGTCTGCGGGCTGGCCTTGATCGGGGCCTGAGCCATGGGGGCGCCGCGCCGCAGGCGGGACCGCGGGGAGGCCGAGGGGTTGGACGATCCCGCCTTGGCCCTGCCCCGCCCCCTGCCCCGCGGCCCGGCCAGCCTGCCGCAGGAGCTGGTGCTGGCGGCCCAGCGCTCCCGCCTGGTGGAGGCGGCCGGGCATGTGGTGGCGGAGAAGGGCTACGCGACCGCGACGGTGGCCGACCTCATCGCCCGCGCCGGCGTCTCCCGCGCCACCTTCTACGCCCTGTTCCGGGACAAGGAGGACTGCTTCCTCTTCTCCTTCCAGAAGCTGGCGGAGGGCCACCTGCGCGCGGTGGCCGAGGCCATCGAGGCGGCCGGCGGCCTGCCGGAGCAGCTGCTCGCCGCCTTCGCCGCCTACATGGACCGGGCGGCGGTGGACCGCCGCTTCGCCCGCGCCTTCCTCGCCGAGGCGAGCGCCGCCACGCCCGCCGTGCGCGACGCCTTCGAGGCGCGCAAGCGGGAGGTGGACCGGGTCTTCCGCTCCTGGTTCGCCCGGGTGCGGCGCCGGCACCCCGACGTGGCGCCCGTCCCCGACGCGCTGTTCGAGCTGATGCTGGAGGGCGTGGCCGGCTTCGTCGTCGCCCGCGCGCGGGCCGAGGGCGACATCCCGCAGCCGGGCGACGTGGCCGCCATGGCGGCCTTCTGCTTCGGCACGCTGGGCCTGTCCGGCTGGGCGCGCGACGCGCTGGAGGGTGCCGGGCGCTTCGGCCGGCCGGTGCGCTAGGCACCGCCCTTCCCTCCTTTCCGGCAACGGAATGCGCCCGGCGGCTGTTGCATTCCCGACGTGCTTGGCGGGAGGCCGTGAGCCGTGATCGAGCCGTTGCTGCACGCCGTCCTGGACAGCATGATCGCCTTCGTCGCGGTCATGAACGGGCGCGGCGCGGTTCTGTACGCCAACCGCATCTCCTTCGAGGTCTCCGGCCTGACGCCGGAGGAGGTGCTGGGCCGCCACATCGCCGACACCTACTGGTTCTCCCACGACGCTTCCGTCCAGGAGGAGCTGCGCGCCGCGGTGGTCCGTGCCGCCGCCGGCGAGCGGATGCGCTTCGACACCCGCGCGCGGCTGCGCGGCGGCGGCCTCCTCGACCTCGACGTCTCAGTCCTGCCGATGGGGCCGCGCGGCCCGGACGCTCAGATCATCGCCTCCGCCATCGACATCACCGAGCGCAAGCGGGCGGAGCGCGAGCTGCTGGAGGCGAAGGCGAGGGCCGAGGCGCTGGGGGCGGAGATGGCGGCCGTGCTGGGCCAGCTGGCGGAAGGCGTGATCGTCGCCGACGCCGCGGGCCGCATCGCCTACGTCAACGACGCCGCCGCCCGGCTGCACGGCGCTGCCAAGCTCGACATCCCCTACCAGGAACACAGCGCCGCCTACGGCCTCTTCACCGAGGACGGCCTGCCCTTCCCGCCGGAGGAGCTGCCGCTGACCCGCGCCTCGATGCACGGGGAGACGGTGCTGGACGCCCGCTGGCGCATCCGCCGGCCGGACGGCACCGAGGTGCTGGCCATCGGCAGCGCGCGCCCCCTGCTGGGCCCCGACGGGCGTCAGCGCGGCGCCGTGCTGACGCTGCGCGACGACACGGCGCGCCACGCGGCGGAGCAGGCCGTGCGCGAGAGCGAGGCCCGCGTCCGGGCCCTGGGCGACAATTTGCCGGGCGGCGTGGTCTACCAGCTCGCCATGGACCGGGACGGCTCCAACCGCCGCTTCGTCTACATGTCGCGCAGCCACGCCGCCCTGACCGGCGTGCCGGCGGAAGCCGCGCTGGCCGACCCGCTGGTCCCCTACCGGCTGATCGCGCCGGAGGACCGGCCGCGGCTGGCGCAGGCGGAGGAGACGGCGATCCGGACGCTGGGCACCTTCGACGTGGAGGTGGCGTTCCGCCGCGCCGACACGGGCGAG
>DASPKT010000013.1:0-16975 GCA_035627915.1 Azospirillaceae bacterium | reverse complement strand
TGGATTCCCGCCTCCGCGGGAATGACGGTCCAGCGTGCGGAGAGGGTGGCGCCTACGACTGCGCCCCAGCCCTCCAGTACCCACGCTCATGCCCGCGCGCCGCCCCCTCACGCCCCCAGCATCGCCCGAACTTCGTGCAGGTCCAGCGCCACGTGGTGGCACAGGGGGCGGATCTCCTCGGTGGCGGGCAGCAGGTCGGGGACCATGACGGCCATCATGCCGGCGGCGTGGGCGGCGCGGATGCCGTTGTGGCTGTCCTCCAGCGCCAGGCAGTGGGCAGGGTCGGCCGACAGGGCGGCCGCGGCCTTCAGGTAGGGCTCCGGGTGCGGCTTGCCCTGGGCCACGTCGTCGCCGCCCACCACGGTGCGGAAGCGGTGGGCGATGCCGGCCCGCTCCAGATGGTGCACGGCGCGGGCGCGGGCGGTGGAGGTGGCGACGGCGGCGGGCAGGCCGATCCCGTCCAGATGGTCCAGCAGTTCCGTGACGCCCGCCATCAGCCGCACGCCGCCGGCCAGCTCGTGGTCGATGAACTCCCGCCAGCGGACCCCGAAATCCTCCAGCGTCTCCGGCCCGAAATGGCGCAGCAGCCCCTCGCGCACGCCGGCGTAGGTGCGGCCGATGAGGGTGGCGTAGGTCGCCTCGTCCATCGGCTTGCCCACCGCCTCGGCCAGCTTGAAGGTGGCGGCGCGCACCGGCTTCTCGGTGTCCAGCAGCAGCCCGTCCATATCGAAGACGACGGCGCGGACTTCCCGGGGGAAGCGGAGGGAGGAGGATGGCATGGGCGGCTCCAGGCCTCGGGGCGGGCTCCCTGCATAGCGCGGAGGTGGCGCGCCGGGCAACGGAGCCGCTGCACTTCCGGGTGGGGGGCGGCCATGCCGGGCGATTCGGGATAGGCAGCGCCGCGGCGCCCGTCCTATGCTCCTGCCCAACTTGAAGCGCCAGGGAGCGTCGCAAACATGTCGTCCGGTTCGCGCGGCAAGGCCGCGGTCCTCGCCGTCCTCCTCTCCACCGCAGCGGTCATCACAGGCTTCATCGTGCACCAGTCCGGCAGCAACCCCGCCGAGGCCGTCGGCCTCGACCCCCAGAAGACCGACGCCTTCCACCAGAGCGCCTTCCCGGCGCCACCGGTCGCCAAGCAGGTCCCGGTCGAGCTGAAGACCCACGGCGACACCCGCGTCGACCCCTACGACTGGCTGCGCGACAAGGGCTACCCCGAGGTCGACGACCCCGAGGTGCTGGCCCACCTGAAGGCCGAGAACGACTATATCGAGGCGGTGCTGGGCGGGCCCAACGACCTGCGCCCGAAGCTGTTCGAGGAGCTGAAGGCCCGCATCAAGGAGGACGACACCTCCGTCCCCTTCCGCCGCGGCGGCCATGTCTACCAGGTCAAGTACGCGGCCGGGCAGAACTACCCGATCCATGTCCGCCGCGCCGCCGAGGGGGCGCCGGAGGAGGTCGTGCTGGACGTGAACCAGCTGGCCGAGGGCAAGCCCTACATGCGCGTCATCGACGTGGAGCCCAGCCCCGACGGCCGCTACCTCGCCTACACCGAGGACGACGACGGGTCGGAGCGCTACCAGGTCAAGGTGAAGGACCTCTCCACCGGCAAGCTGGTGCTGGAGGGGATCGAGAACGCCTCGCCCGGCGTTGCCTGGGCGGCCGACGGCAAGACCCTGTTCTACACGCTGCAGGACGAGAACCAGCGGCCCAAGAAGATCTTCCGCCACGTGCTGGGCCAGCCCGTGTCCTCCGACGTGCTCGTGTACGAGGAGAAGGACCCCGCCTGGTTCGCCGGCGTCGGCGACACGCTGTCGGGCGAGTACGTGGTCATCGGCTCCAACAACAACGTCTCGTCCGAGGTCTTCCTGATCCCGGCCAAGGACCCCACGGCCAAGCCGAAGGTCGTCGCCGCGCGCAAGCAGGGGCACGAGTACCAGGTCGCCCACCAGGGCGACACGCTGTGGATCCTGACCAACGACACCCACCGCAACTTCCGCCTGGTGAAGGCGCCGGCGAACGACCCGGACCCGAAGAACTGGCAGGAGGTGGTCGCCCCCAGCGACCGGCAGTACCTGACCGGCATCATGGCCTTCAAGGACTGGCTGGTCGTGTTCGGGCGGGTGGACGGCGGCCAGCAGGTCTGGGTGCGCGACGCCAAGGGGGAGCAGCACACGATCGCCTTCCCCGACGCGGTGTTCGACGTTGGCCCCTCGGCCAACTTCGTCTACGACGCTGACACGCTGCGCCTCGGCTACGACAGCCTGGTGACGCCGCCGACGGTCTACGACTACGACCTGAAGGCCCGCACGCTGGCGGTGCGCAAGGTGCAGGAGATCCCCAGCGGCTACGACCCGACGCTCTACACCAGCGAGCGGATCATGGCGCCGGCCCGCGACGGCACGCCGATCCCGGTCTCCATCGTCTACCGCAAGGACTTCAAGAAGGACGGCAGCGGGCCGCTGCACCTGTACGGCTACGGCTCCTACGGCAACGGCATCGACCCGAACTTCTCCACCAGCCGCATCAGCCTGCTGGACCGCGGCTTCGCCTACGCCATCGCCCACATCCGCGGCGGCGACGAGATGGGCCGCGCCTGGTACGAGGACGGCAAGCTGGAGAAGAAGGTCAACACCTTCACCGACTTCATCGACGTGGCCCAGCACTTGGCGAAGCAGGGCTACACGAAGGAAGGCAACATCTCCATCCAGGGCGGCAGCGCCGGCGGCCTGCTGATGGGGGCGGTGCTGAACATGGCGCCGGAGGGGCTGTTCCGGGCCGCCGTCGCCCAGGTGCCCTTCGTCGACGTGGTCAACACCATGCTGGACGACAGCCTGCCGCTGACCGTCATCGAGTATGACGAGTGGGGCAACCCCAACGACCCCGAGGTCTACAAGCGCCTGAAGTCCTACAGCCCCTACGACAACGTGACGGCCAAGGCCTACCCGCACCTGCTGATCACCGCGGGCCTGTCCGACCCGCGCGTCACCTACTGGGAGCCGGCCAAGTGGGCGGCGAGGCTGCGGGCGACCAAGACGGGCGAGGGCGTGCTGCTGTCGCGCACCGAGATGGAGGCCGGCCACGGCGGCTCGGCCGGCCGCTTCGACAAGCTGAAGGAGGTGGCGCTCAGCTACGCCTTCCTGCTGCGCGCCTTCGGCAAGGAGTAGGGGCCCCTGCGACGCCCGGCCGCGTTTGACCGGCCGGGCGCTTCCGCCATGTAGGTCGCACGGAGCGGAGCGCGATGCGACATTGACCCCGCCGGGCTTCTGTCGCATTCCGCTGTCGCTTCATGCGACCTACGTTCTTCGGAGCCGTCCCCTTGTCCACCGCCGCCCTGTCCACCCCCGCCGCCCGGACCCGGGCGCCCGCAGACCGGGCCATCGCCTGGTGGCTGGTCGCCTGCGCCGGCATGGTCTTCGCCATGGCGGTCATCGGCGCGATCACCCGGCTGACCGAGAGCGGCCTGTCGATCGTGGAGTGGAAGCCCGTCGCCGGCGCCCTGCCGCCCTTGTCGGAGCAGGCTTGGCTGGCCGAGTTCGACAAGTACAAGGCGACGCCGGAGTACCTGATCCGCAACGCCGGCATGTCGCTGGACGAGTTCAAGCAGATCTTCTTCTGGGAATGGTTCCACCGGCTCTGGGGCCGGCTGATCGGGGTCGTGTTCCTGGTGCCCTTCCTCTGGTTCTGGCTGACCGGGCGGGTGCGGCGCGAACTGCTGCCGACGCTGTGGGGCCTGTTCGTGCTGGGCGGGCTGCAGGGGGCGCTCGGCTGGTACATGGTGATGAGCGGGCTGGTCGACCGGCCCGACGTCAGCCACTACCGCTTGGCCGCGCACCTGTCGCTGGCGATCCTGATCTATGCCTGCCTGCTGGGGGTCGCCTTCCGGCTGCTGGACCCCGCCCCCGCCGCGGTGCCGGCGGCGGCCTCGTTGCGCCGCCACGCCCGCGCGGCGCTGGCGCTGGTCGCCGTCACCATCGTCTGGGGGGCCTTCGTCGCCGGGCTGGACGCCGGCCTCGCCTACAACAGCTGGCCCCTGATGAACGGGGTCTTCGCGCCGGAGGAGATGTGGAACCTGGCGCCGGCCTGGATGAACCTGGTGGAGAACACCGCCGCGGTGCAGTTCACCCACCGCTGGCTCGCGATCCTGACGGCTCTGGTCGTGCTGGGCCTCGCCTGGCGGATGGCGCGGGCGGGGATGGCGCGGGCGGGGGCGCTGCTGGCGCTGGCGGTGGTGGCGCAGGTGTCGCTGGGCATCGCCACGCTGCTGCTGTTCGTGCCGATCCACGTGGCGGCGACGCACCAGGCGGGCGCGCTGGTCGTGGTGGGGCTGCTGGTCTGGTGCCTGGCGCGGTTCAGGGCCCGGCTCAGAGGGCAGCCGGCACCGGCTGCCGCCTGACGAAGCGGGCCAGCACGCCGTAGCGCGGCGCCAGCAGGATGGCGGCCGCCAGGAACACGCCCGACAGGGTCGCGATCATGCCGGCGGCGCTGAGGGACTCCGGCACCGGCAGCCACAGGGGCGCGAAGGCCCCGCCGGCATAGCCCAGCACCCCCGCCGCCCCGCCGATGAGCAGGCTCAAGCCCACCTGCGCCGGCAGCCGGTCGGTCAGCAGCCGCGCGGTCGCCGGCGGGCAGATCAGCATGGCGATGACCAGGATCGATCCGACCGCCTCGAAGCTGGCGATGGCGGCGACGGCCACCAGGGCGACCAGCCCGTGCTGGAACAGCCAGGCCGGGATGCCCTGCGTCGTCGCCAGCGCCGGGTCGAAGCTGGTGATGGTCAGCTCCTTGAAGAACAGCAGCACCAGGGCGAGGCAGGCCGCGAAGACGGCGGCCAGGGTCAGCACCTCGCGCGGGGCCGTGGCCCAGACGGCGGGGTCCAGCAGGGAGGACCAGCCGGTCGGCCCGAACCAGAGGATGTCCTCCAACTGGCCGTAGAGGACGCAGTCGGCGTCCAGGTCCACCTGGCGTGCCGCCGCCTGCTCGATCAGCACGACGCCCAGCGCGAACAGGCCGGTGAAGACGACGCCCATGGCGGCCCCGCTCTCCACCCGGCCGAGGCGCCGGACCAGCTCGATCAGCGCGCCCGCGACAAGGGCGGCGGCCAGTGCGCCCGACAGCATGGGCAGCGTCTCGCGCGTGCCGGCGACCAAGAAGCCCACGACGATGCCGGGCAGCACCGCGTGGCTGACCGCGTCGCCCAGCAGGCTCTGGCGCCGCAGCACCAGGAAGTTGCCGACCAGCGCGCAGGACAGGCAGGCCAGCGTCGCGGCCAGCAGCGCCGGCAGGTCGATGGTGAGGAATTCCTGCGCGGTCACGGGTTCGCCTCCAGCTCGCGCACCAAGTCGGGCGGCAGCACCCGGTCGATGGGGGCGAGGCCCCAGTCGGCGGTGGCCGGCACCAGGGCGGCGTGCCGCTCCAGGAAGCGGTCCCACAGCAGCCGGTTGCGCCGCGCCGCCGCCGCCACGGTGCGCCCGCGGTCGGTCGGCTCCCACCCGGCCGCTCCGCGGCGCAGCAGGCCGCGCAGCGAGAGCCAGCGGCCCAGCAGCGGCGGGGGCGCTCCCCGCCCGGCCGCCAGGTCGGCCAGGCCCGTGCCCTCCGCCACCCGCAGCCGCAGCGCCAGGTGCCGCACGCTGCGGGCGACGACGCCGCGGGCCGGGGCGAACAGGAAGCTCAGCACGAACAGCGCCGCCGCCACCAGCACGATGACGGCCCCCGCCGGCAGGTCGGCGAAGCGGGCCGACAGATGCGCGCCGATGCCGCCCGCAAGCCCGCCGATGGCGGCGGAGATGGCGGTCATCACCCCCAGCCGGTCGGTCCAGAACCGCGCGGCGGCGGCCGGCGTGATCAGCAGCGCGATGATGAGGATCAGCCCCACCGTCTGCAGCCCCACCACGGTCACCAGCGTGACCAGCGCCATCAGCAGCAGGTCGATGCGCCCGGCGGGCCAGCCCTGGACGCGGGCGAAGCCCTGGTCGAAGGCCAGCAGGCGCAGCTCCTTGAAGAACAGCAGCACGGCCGCGACCGCGACCAGCGCCAGCAGCCCCAGCGCCGCCGCCTCCGGCGCCCGCATGGCCGCCGTCTGGCCCAGGATGAAGGTCTTGATGCCGGCCTGCCCGCCGGTCGGCAGGCTCTGGATGTAGGACAGCAGCACGACGCCCAGCCCGAAGAACACCGACAGGACGGCGCCGATGGCGGCGTCCTCGGGCAGGCGGGTGTGGCGGGAGATCGCCTGGATCGCCAGCACGCCCACGATGCCACTCGCCGCGGCCCCGGCCAGCAACAGCGGCAGCGACCGCCCTTCCACGCCCAACGCCAGGCCCACCAGGAAGGCGATGGCGATGCCGGGCAGGGTGGCGTGGCTCAGCGCGTCGCTGACCAGCGAGCGCTTGCGCAGCAGCATGAAGGTGCCGACCGTCCCCGCCGCCACCCCCAGCGCCGTCGCCCCGGCCAGCACCACCGCCGAATTCCACCCGCCCAGCGCCTCGACCAGGGTCATGGGCGGGCTCCGCTGCGGCGTCCGCCCCCGTCCCCCTGATGGGGAAGGGTGCATCGTTCATCTCCCTCCCCCAGCGGGGGAGGGTTGGGGAGGGGGGTTAAGACGCCTCCGGCATGGGCGGCCACGCCCATGTACCGGTCATAGAGGCCCAGCCGGTCGGCGATGGTCGCCAGCACCCCCTCCATGTTGGTGAGGACCTCGGCATTGGTGAAGCGGATCACCTCGTAGCCGCACGCCTCCAGCGCGGCCGTCCGCGGCGCGTCCTTGTGCGGGTCGTGTTGGCTGCCGTCGATCTCGACCACGAGGTGCCGGTCCAGGCAGGCGAAGTCGGCGACGTAGCGGCCGACCGGGTGCTGGCGGCGGAACCGCAGCCCCATGAGCCCGCCGCGGCGCACCGCGGCCCAGAACCGCTTCTCCGCGTCGGTGGGGTTGGAGCGCAGCCGGCGGGCGTTGGCGACGCTCATGGGGAGGCACCTTTCCGGAGAGCCCGTAACCCCCCACCCCGACCCTCCCCCTCTGGGGGAGGGGGAATGTCCGCAACGCGCGCCCTCACCGCACCAGCCCGCCCGTGTGGCGGTGGCCGTAGGCGGCGCGCAGCGTCTCCTCGCTGAGGGTCTCGGCGGCGGGGCCGCTGGCGACGACGCGGGCGTTCAGGACCAGCACGTGGTCGAACACCTCGGCGACCGTTTGCAGGTCGTGGTGGACGCAGATGACGGTACGGCCGGCGCGGTCCAGCTCGCGTAGCACGTCCAGCACGGCCCGCTCGGTGGCGGCGTCGACGCCGGCCAGCGGCTCGTCCATGAAGTAGAGCTGCGCCTCCTGCGCCAGCGCCCGGGCCAGGAACACCCGCTGCTGCTGCCCGCCGGAGAGCTGGCCGATCTGGCGCTGGGCGAAGTCGGCCATGCCGACGCGGTCCAGCGCCGCCAGCGCCGCCTCCTTGTGCCGCCGCCCGACCGGGCGGCACCAGCCGATGCGGCCGTAGCGCCCCATGGCCACCACGTCCAGGGCGGAGACGGGGAAGTCCCAGTCCACGCTCTCCCGCTGCGGCACGTAGCCGACCAGCCGGCGCTGGCGCGCCAGCGGCCGGCCGAACACCTCCACCGTGCCGGACAGGACCGGCACCAGGCCCAGGCAGGCCTTGATGAAGGTGGACTTGCCGGCGCCGTTGGGCCCCACTACGGCGATCAGGCCGGAGGAGGGGGCGGTGAAGTCGACGTGCCAGAGCACCGGCTTGCGGTGGTAGGCCACGGTCAGGTCGCGCACGGCGAGCGGGCTCACCCCCGCCTCCCGGGGCGGCATGAAGTCGAGCGAGCGCAGGCGCTGCAGCATGGCCTAGCGCGCCTCCGCCGCGGCCAGCCGGCCCTGGTAGCCCGTCGCCGGCGCCTCGCCGCCCAGCGCCCGCGCGATGGTGGTCGCGTTGTGGTCGATCATGCCGACATAGGTGCCCTCGTAGGTGCCGGGGGCGCCCATGGCGTCGGAGAAGAGCCGGCCGCCGATCACCACCTGGTGCCCGCGCGCCCGCGCCCCGTCGATGAGCGCCTGGACGTTGCGGTCGGACACGCTGGTCTCCACGAAGACGGCGGGGATGCGCCGCTCCGCCAACAGGGCCACCAGCTCCTCGATGCGGCGCAGGCCGGCCTCGGACTCCGTGCTGATGCCCTGGATGCCCACCACCTCCAGCCCGTAGGCGCGGCCCAGATAGTTGAAGGCGTCGTGCGCGGTGACCAGCACCCGCCGCTCCGCCGGCACCGCCGACAGCACCTTGCGGGCGTAGGCGTCCAGCTGCGCCAGGGTGGCGGCGTAGCGCTCCGCACCGGCGTGGTAGGCCTGCGTGCCCGCCGGGTCCAGCCCGGCCAGCGCGTCGCGCACCACCGGCACGGCCAGCGCCCAGGTGGCGACGTCCATCCAGACGTGCGGGTCGTGGTTGCCGTCGAACCCCTCCGGCGTCAGCAGGCGGGATTCGTCGATGCGCTCGGTCACCGGCACCACGGGGCGGCCGGTGGAGGCGACGCGCACCAGCGCGTCCGTCATCTTACCCTCCAGCAGCAGCCCGTTGTAGAAGACGGCGTCGGCCGCCATCAGCCGGGCCACGTCGCCGCGGGTCAGCTTGTAGCTGTGGGGGTCCACCCCCTCGCCCAGCAGGCTCTCCACCTCGACCCGGTCGCCGCCGACGTTGCGGACGATGTCGGCGACCTGGCCGGTCGTGGCGACGATGCGGGGGCGCTTGCCCTGGGCCAGCGCGCCGGCGCCCGGCAGGCAGGCGAGGGTCGCCAGCGCCGAGGCGGCGGTCAGCAGGCGGCGGCGCCCGGGTGAGGGCGAGGGGAGGGAGCCGGCGATGCGGTCAACCATGGGAACTCTGTATCCTGCTCGCGCGCACGCACCGGACCTCATTGGGGGTAGACAGCATATAAAGCCCCTTCCCATGCTGGCAAGCCAAGCCCCCCTCTCCATCCGGTGCAGGCCATGATCTTCCTGTTTACCGACTTCGGCGCGTCCGGCCCCTATGTCGGCCAGATGCGCGCCGTGCTGGCGGCCAATGCCCCCGGCGTGCCGGCCGTCGAGCTGCTGTCCGACGCCCCCGCCTTCGACCCCCGCGCCGCGGGCCACCTGCTGGCGGCGCTGGCGGAGGGCGTGCTGGCGGCGGTGCGGGCGCCGGGCCCGCCCGGACCGGCGGCAAGGCCCCCAACGGCGGCGGAGGGGGCCGTGTTCCGGCCCGTCCTCCTTTGCGTGGTCGACCCGGGCGTGGGCACGGAGCGCCGGCCGCTGGCCGTGCTGGCCGACGGCGCCTGGTACGTCGGTCCCGACAACGGGCTTTTCGAGCCGGTGCTGCGCCGGGCGGCCAGGGCTGAGGCGTGGGAGATCGCCTGGCGCCCGGCCGCGCTCTCCGCCTCCTTCCACGGCCGCGACCTGTTCGCGCCGGTGGCGGCGTCGCTGGCGCAGGGGCACCCGCCGCCAGGGGTGCCGGTGGAGCCGCTGCGCCGCCCGGACTGGCCGGACGAGGCGGCGGAGGTCATCTACGTCGATCCCTACGGCAACGCCATGACCGGGCTGCGCGCTGCCTTGCTGCCGGCCGACGCGGTGCTGGAGGCCGGCGGGAGGCGCTTGGCGCGCGCCCGCACCTTCGGCGACGTCCCGCCCGGCGAGGCCTTCTGGTACGCCAATTCCTGCGGCTTGGCGGAGGTCGCGGTCAACCGGGGCCGCGCCGACCGGGTGCTGGGGCTGGAGGTGAGGACGCCGGTGCGGGTGGCCTGAGGCCTACTTGCCGATGCTGCGGCGGAGCGCCTCGTTCATCCGGGTCTGCCAGCCCTCGCCCTGGCTGCGGAAATGATCGACCACGTCGCGGTCCAGGCGCAGCGTCACCGGGACCTTGGTGGGCGCCTTCTGGGGGCCGCGGGTCCGGCGGAAGGCGGCGGCGAGACCCGGCACCACCTCCGCGGCAGGCCGCATCCCGGCAAGCTCGCCGTCGGTGAGGCCGGGGCTGTCCACCGCCTTCCAATCCTCGTCGGAGACGTCAGCGGGCTTCCGGGACGCCATCGTAGAACCTCCGTTCGCGGGCATTCGCCTTGCGCAGCGAGATCACGTGCACGACCCGCCCGCGGACCGTGAACACCAGGACATGCAGGCGGGTGCCGATCGGCCCCAGGGCGATGAAGCGATCCTCGCCGTAATCCAGCCGGTCGTCCGGCCTGACCAGTGCCGCGTCCCAGTCGAATTCCTCGGCCGCGGTGAAGTCGATGCCGTGCTTGGCCAGATTGGCGCGCCGCTTTCCATCATCCCAGCCGAGCAGCATCCAGGCAGTCTATGCCTGTGGCTTCAGACGGACAAGCAGATCGTATGTACAGAAAACTAGGCCGCCTGCGGTTCCGTCCGGCCGCCGCGGCGGCGCTGGACGGTCTTCACGATGGTGGGGTGGCGCATCAGGGCCAGGAAGGGCAGGTCGCTGGGGCGGTTGCCGTAGCCGTAGGTCTCGGCGAAGGGGCCGTTCGCCGCCATCCAGGCGGTCAGGCGCCGCGCCTTCTCCTCGCGCACGCAGTTGCCGTCGGCCTCCAGCCGGCCGGTCAGCAGGCCTTCGCGCACCTCCAGCCCGGTCGCCAGCAGGGCGTCCACCGGCAGCCCCTCCAGCAGGCCGGGCATGTAGAGCGACAGGGCGCCGGTGGCGACCACGACCGTGTCGCCCTTCTCCTTGTGGCGGCGCAGGGCCTCCACCATGGGCGGGTGCCAGCGCACCCAGGACCGCATGGCGGTGCCGGCGGCGCGCGCCCGTTCCAGCGGCACGCCGGCCAGCGTGTTGACCAGCAGCAGCGACTTGATGGTGGTGCGCAGGTCCATGGCGCCGCGCCCGGCCGCATGGCGGGCGAGGCCGCCCTGGATGGCGCGCGCCAGCGCCAGCCGGGTGCGCGTGCGCCCCGCCACCCCCTCCAGGAAGGGCATCAGGCTGTCGCCGGCGATCAGCGTCCCGTCGAAGTCGAAGACGGCGAGGCCGGGCGCCGTTCCCGCCGGCGCGGCCACGGTGCCGCTCACAGGGCCACGCGGCGGCGCAGCATGGCGCCGATCCAGCCGCCGGCGATGATGGCCAGCGGCGTCACCAGGTGGCTCTCCGGCATGTCGAACAGCCGGGTCAGGGTGCCGGTGAAGGCGAACAGGGTCAGCACGCCCAGGAAGGCCCGGCTGGCCGCGATCTCGCTGGTTGAGAGGCGCAGCCGCAGCCGCTTCAGGGTCAGGCGCAGCCCGGCATGGGCCATGAAGGCGGCGAGCGCGCTCAGCACCAGCGGCACCAGCGCGCCGTTCACCAGGTCCGGCACCCCGTCCGGCTCGATGCAGGCCATGTGGGCGAGGATGCTGCCCTTCATGAACATCACCCAGGCGAAGCCGTAGAAGATGGCGTAGAGCAGCACCCCGTTGGCGAGCTGGCTCAGGACCCGGGCGAGCGGGCGGGAACCGGGGCGCGGGGCGGGATGAACATCGGTCATGCACGCATGAAAGCGCCACGGCGCTTTCCTCTCAAGTCCTTTCAGGGTAATCCGGGGCGACAAGTCTAGGAGACCCGTTCCATGGCGCGCCAGAAGATCATCATCGACACCGATCCCGGGCAGGACGACGCCCTCGCCATCCTGCTGGCCCTGGCGAGCCCGGAGGAGCTGGAGGTGCTGGGCATCACCGCCGTGGCCGGCAACGCCCCGCTGCCGCTCACCGAGAAGAACACGCGCAAGATCTGCGAGCTGGCCGGCCGCCCCGACGTGAAGGTCTATGCCGGCTGCGACCGCCCGCTGCTGCGCGAGCTGCACACCGCCCCCGAGGTGCACGGGGAGACCGGGCTGAACGGCCCCGTCCTGCCGGAGCCGACCATGCCGCTGCAGCCGCAGCACGCGGTCGACTACCTGATCGAGACGGTCATGGCGGAGGAGCCGGGCACCGTCACCCTCTGCCCGCTGGGCCCGCTGACCAACATCGCCAAGGCGATCATGAAGGAGCCGCGCTTCGCCGCCCGGCTGAAGCGGATCGTGCTGATGGGCGGCGCGCAGACCGAGGGCGGCAACTCCACCCCCTGCGCCGAGTTCAACATCTACGTGGACCCGCACGCCGCCGACGTGGTGTTCCGCTGCGGCGCCCCCATCGTCATGTTCCCGCTGGACGTGACGCACCAGGTGCTGACCAGCCGGGTGCGCATGGACCGCATCGCCGCCATGGGCACCCGCCTCGCCCAGGCGACGTACGAGATGCTGGACTTCTACCGCAAGTACGACGAGGCCAAGTACGGCACCGACGGCGGCCCGCTGCACGACCCCTGCGTCATCGCCTGGCTGATCCGGCCGGAGCTGTTCCAGGGCAAGGAGGTCAACGTCGCCATCGAGACCGGCAGCGAGCTGACCATCGGCCAGACGGTGGTGGACCATTTCCACAAGACCGGCCGGCCGAAGAACGCCGTCTACATGACCAAGGCCGACGCGGACGGCTTCTTCGACCTGCTGATCGAGCGGCTGAAGCGCCTCTGAGGCTTGATGCGGGACGGCCCGGCGCCGGGATCAGGGGGCCGGGCAGTCCAGGGTGTCGGCGCCGCGGGCGGCGGCGGTGAAGAACCGCGCCGCGCCGGGATGCGGCGGGGCCGCCAGCGACCGCCCGGCCTGGTGCGGGGCCACCAGCGGCAGTTCCCCGTCCATGTCGGCCAGCAGCGCCCGGTTCTGCGGCCGGTCGAGCGCCGCCGCCAGCTTCTCCACCAGCCCCGGCTCCACCGCGGAGGAGACGATCCACTGCACCGGCTGGGTCAGGGTCGGCGTGGCGCCGGCGCCGTAGAGCCCGGCCGGCAGCTCCGCCGGGCCGGCGAAGGGCGCCAGGCCCATCAGCCGGCGCGCCGCCTCCCCCTCCACGGGCAGCAGGGCCGCGCGCCCGCCGGCCGCCAGCTCGGCCAGCTCCGCGTCGGGCCAGGGGGACAGGCGGAAGAAGGCGTCGATGCGCCCCTCGGCCAGCGCCAGGGCGGCGTCGGCCCCCGACAGGTCGGTGAAGCGCACGTCGCGGCGCTTCAGCCCGTGCGCCGTCAGCACCCGGTCGGCCAGCCGCCGCTCCGCCGTGCCGGCCGTGCCGATGGCGACGCGGTAGCCCTTCAGCTCGGCGACGGAGCGCACCGGCAGGCCCGGCCGCACCACCACGTGCAGCGCCTCGTCGTAGACGTTGGCGATGGCCGCCACCGTGGCCGGGGCCTGACCGCGCGGGGCCGCGCAGCGGGCCGCCAGCACCGACTCCGCCGGCGCCAGGCCGGACTCGATCTCGCCCGCGGCGACCGCGGCGACCACGGCGTCGGGCCCGGTCACGCTCTGCACCAGGGCCACCACGCCGGCCACCCCGCAGGCGCGGTCGGCGGCGCAGGGCGGCAGGCCGGGCGGGCGCGACATCGCCGACGCCAGGGCGGAACCGCCGGCGTAGCTGGCCGTCGTCGCCGGGCCGGCCGCGATGCGCACGTAGCGCACGTCGGCGGCCGGAACGTCGGGCACACGCCATACCGCCATCGATAGGATGGCGATGCCGGCGACAGGAAGGAGGCGGGTCAGGGCCGGGCGCATGGGTGTTGCCGCGCAGTGCCGTTATGGTTCCACATCGCGCGGTTCAACACTTCCAAGTCAACAATAGGTGGGGTTATCGGGCGGGGTAGGTGCGATTTTCCCACGCCTGTTGCGGGTAAGCCTCACTGGATTAGGCAGGAGGTCTTGATGCCCTCGGGCGGAAGTCCGGGGTCACTCCGCCGGGCGGCAGTCTACCTTGGTCCGGCTCTCCGCCCGGCAGCTCATGCCGTTGGAGAAGCGGAAGCTGCCGTCCGTCATACGCCGCACCGACAGGCCGCTGGAGAACTGCACCCAGCCGGCGCTGCCCCAGTGGGTCTTCACCCCGTTGGTGAAGGCGACCGTGCCGTCCACCAGCTTCGCCACCTGCACGCCGTTCGAATACTCGATGTTGCCGGCGTCGTTCAGGACCGCGCCCAGCCCGTTGGTGCAGGCCACCCCTTCCGCCTTCGCCTCGCAGCTGAAGGGCTCGCCGCCGCCGGACAGGACCAGCGCGTAGATGGCGACTTCAAGGACGTTCACGGGTCGGGTCTCCTGGGGTGGCTTGGCGAGAGGACGGGGTGGTCGGCAGCGGGGGCGGGGTGCGGGCTTCGACAGGCCCGGGCTGAGGATCGTTGAGATGCTCCCGATGGCTTCACCGGGCTTGGCATCCACCCTTCCTCATGCTGGATAGCGTTGCACGGTGGTCTCCATTTCCAAACTTCGACCGTCATTCCGGCGAAAGCCGGAATTCAGGGGCCACTTGCCGTCGCGCTTGGGGTCCCTGGACCCCGGCTTTCGCCGGGGTGACGGAAACGAGCATCCAGGACCCGGCCGGGCAAGGCTCTCCAATCCGGGCTTAGTCGGAAGCACGCACCCCCACACAGCCCCCCATCCACCGCCTCAGTATCCCCCGACATCATGGCGGATCAATGGTCCGGAGGGGACAGGCCGTGGCCTCAGTCCACCGGCTCCTCCAGCGCCAGGGGCCGCAGCTCCGGCGCCTGGGGCTGGCGGGGGGACTGGTCCAGCAGGGCCAGTTCGCCGATCTCTGCCGTCTCCGGCGCCGCCCCCAGCTCCTTGAAGCGGCGGGCGGTGACCAGGACGCGGGACTCCAGCGAGGCGACGGAGGCGTTGTAGCACTCCACCGCCTGCCCCAGCCCCTTGCCGAGCCGGCCGAGGTGCCCGCCCATGACCGACAGCCGCTCGTAGAGGTCGCGGCCCAGCGTGCTGATGGCCTGGGCGTTGCGGGCCAGCCGCTCCTGCCGCCAGCCGTAGGAGACGGCGCGCAGGAGTGCAATGAGGGTGGTGGGGGTGGCGGGGATGACGGACTGGTCGATGCCGGCCTCGATCAGGGCCGGGTCGGTCTCCAGCGCTCCGGAGAAGAAGTTCTCCCCCGGCAGGAACATGACCACGAACTCCGGCGTATGGTCGAACTGGCTCCAGTAGGACTTGCCGCCGAGGTTGCGCATGTGCTCGCGCACGTGGCGGGCGTGCCGGGCCATGTGGGCGGCGCGCGTCTCGTCGTCGGGCGCGTCGACGGCGTCCAGGAACGCCTCCAGCGGCGCCTTGGCGTCCACCACCACGGTCTTGCCGCCGGGCAGGCGCACCAGCAGGTCGGGGCGCAGCCGTCCCTGCTCCGTCTCGCGGCTGGCCTGCTCCTGGAAGTCGCAATGGTCCAGCATGCCGGCCATCTCCACCACCCGGCGCAGCTGGATCTCGCCCCAGCGGCCGCGGGCCGAGGGGCTGCGCAGCGCCCGCACCAGGTTGCCCGTCTCCGCGCGCAGCTGCCCCTGGCTCTCCACCAGGGTGGCGAGCTGGGCCTTCAGCTCGTGGTAGGCGCCGACGCGCGCCTCCTCCAGCGCGCGGACGTGGCCGTCGAAGCGCTCCAGCTTCTCCTTCACCGGCGTCACCAGCTCGCCGATGGCCTGCTGGCGCTTCTCCAGGTCGCCGCGGGCGGCCTCCTGGTACTTCTCCATCTGGGCCTGGGCCAGCAGCAGGAAGTCGCGGTTATTGGCCGACAGCGCCTCCGCCGACAGGGCCTTGAACGACTCCGCCAGCCGCGCCTGCGCCTGCTCCAGCAACGCCAGCTTCTCCGCCGCCGAGGCGCGCTCCTGCACCAGCGCCGTGGACAGCTCCGCCTCGCGGGCCAGCGACTCGGTCAGGCGGGCGTCGGTGTCGGAGAGGTCCTCGCGCAGCTCCTCCGCGGTGCGGACGGCGAAGTCGCGCTCCGCCAGCGCCACCGCCAGCCGGTTGCCGGCGGCCATGCGGCACAAGGCCCAGACCAGCAGCGCCGCCACAGCGGCGCCTGCCGCCAGCGACGGCGGATCGATGGTGAAGGCCATGCCCGTTCCCTTCCCGTTCCGGTGCGGCGATGCTAGCGCATGCGGCCGGCGGCGGGAACGGGATAAGAACGGGGAGTGTGAGCGCCGAGGGTGCGCGCCGCGCCTTACGGGGCCGCGCGGAAGGGTATAGCATTCCGGGATCGGATCGGCATTCCGCGGGGGGAGGGGAGCATGGATCACGGTCACCATTGCGACTGCAACGGGGCATCGCCCCTCGGGCGGCGGCGCTTCCTGACGCTGGCGGCGCTGGGCGGCGGGGCGGCGCTGCTGTCGGGGCTGCCGGGGGGTACCGCGCACGCGTCGGGTTCGGTCGACGCGCTGCTGCTGACCTGCATGGACTACCGGCTGGTGGACGACGTCGTGCGCTACATGGACGGGCGCGGCCTGAACGGGAAGTACGACCACGTCATCCTGGCCGGCGCCTCGCTGGGCGCGCTGACGGAGCGCATGCCGGCCTGGGGCAACACCTTCTGGCAGCACCTGGACGTGGCGATCCAGCTGCACAAGGTGCACCGGGTCATCGTCATGGACCACCGCGACTGCGGCGCCTACCGGGTGTTCCTGGACAAGGACCTGGCCGGCGACCGGGCGGCGGAGAGCGCGGCGCACGCGGCCCAGCTGTCCCGGCTGGCGGCGGAAGTCCGCAGCCGGCATCCCGGGCTGGAGGTGGAGCTGCTGCTGATGTCGCTGGACGGGAAGGTGGAGACGGTCTCCGCCTGACCCCTGCGCCTCAGAGCGCCCGGCGGGAGCGCAGGGCGGCGGTCAGCGTGCCGTCGTCCAGATAGTCCAGCTCGCCCCCCACCGGCACGCCGTGGGCGAGGCGGGAGACGGCGACCCCGCTGGGGGCCAGCCGGTCGGACAGGTAGTGCGCCGTGGTCTGGCCGCCCACCGTGGCGTTCAGGGCCAGGATGACCTCCTTCACCTCCGCCCGGCTGGCGCGCTCCAGCAGGGCGGGGACGTTCAGGTCCTCCGGCCCGACCCCGTCGAGGGCCGACAGGGTGCCGCCCAGCACGTGGTAGAGGCCGCGGTAGGCGCCCGTGCGCTCCAGCGCCCAGAGGTCGCCCACCTCCTCCACCACGCAGAGGGTGGCGCGGTCGCGGGCCGGG
>DASPKT010000012.1:0-7641 GCA_035627915.1 Azospirillaceae bacterium | reverse complement strand
GGTGGCCCAGCGCCATCTTCTCGGTCCGGGCGCCCAGCGCCAGGGCCAGAAGCTGGTGGCCGAGGCAGATGCCGAACAGCGGCACGCCGGTCTGCAGCACGTCGCGGATCATCGGCACCGCGTAGGCGCCGGTCGCCGCGGGGTCGCCGGGGCCGTTCGACAGGAACACGCCGTCCGGCTTGTGGCGCATGATCTCCTCGGCGGTCGCGGTGGCGGGCACCACGGTCACCTTGCAGCCGGCGTTGGCGAGGCAGCGCAGGATGTTCTGCTTGGCCCCGAAGTCGACGGCGACGACGTGGCGCTTCGGCGCCTCCAGCCGTCCGTAGCCCCCGCGCAGGTCCCAGGCCGTCTCGTCCCAGCCGTAGGTCTGGCGGCAGGAGACCTCCCGGGCGAGGTCCATGCCCTCCAGCCCGGGCCAGGTGCGGGCTCGCTCCACCAGGGCCGGGATGTCGAAGCGGCCGTCCGGCGCGTGGGCGACGACGCCGTTGGGCGCGCCCGCGTCGCGGATGAGCCGCGTCAGGCGGCGGGTGTCGATCCCGGCCAGCCCGGTCAGGCCGTAGCTCTTCAGCCAGTCGTCCAGGTGCCGGGTGGCGCGCCAGTTGGAGGGGTCGGTGATGTCGGCGCGCAGGATCAGGCCGCGCGCGACGGGGGTCACCGTCTCGGTGTCCTCCTGGTTGGCGCCGACGTTGCCGACGTGGGGGAAGGTGAAGGTGATGATCTGGCCGGCATAGCTGGGATCGGTCAGGATCTCCTGGTAGCCCGTCATCGAGGTGTTGAAGCAGACCTCGCCCACCGAGGCGCCGGCGGCGCCGATGCCGCGGCCCCAGAAGACGGTGCCGTCCGCCAGGACCAGCGCGCCGGTGGCGCCCTCGGGCTGCGGGGCGGGCGTGCGGGGGGCGGAACCCGTCTCGGGGGCGTCGGTCATGCGGCTGGCACCTTGTACTATAGTGGCTGCCCGCGCCCCCGGGGGGCCGGCGAGCGGGCAGGCGTGCGGGCGGCGCGGTGCCTGCCGGGCGGGCACCTGTCAGATAGACAAGGGCCCCCGGCCGGTCAAGCCGCGGGGCCGGCACATCCCATGCGCCGCGCGGGATGCTGTCCGGCACCCCCGCGACCGGCGGTCGGGGCTGGCCTGACGGGCCGCGGGGCTGTATTGTCCGTCCTTTCCCGCTCACGAGGAAGTGCCGGACCATGCTGCGCCCGCGGCTGAACGACGCCCTGAAAGAGGCCATGCGCGCCAAGAACCAGCGCGCCACCTCCACCCTCCGCCTGATCCTGGCGGCGCTGAAGGACCGCGACATCGCGGCCCGCTCCCGCGGCATCACCGACGGCATCGACGACGGGGAGATCCTGTCGATGCTGCAGACCATGGTGAAGCAGCGCCGCGAGGCGATCATCCTGTACGAGCAGGGCGGCCGCATCGAACTGGCGCAGCAGGAGCGCGAGGAGATCGTGGTGATCGAGGGCTTCATGCCGAAGCAGCTCGACGAGGCCGAGGTGCAGGCCGCCATCGACGCCCTAATCCAGGAGACCGGCGCCACCGGGATCAAGGACATGGGCAAGGTGATGGCGGAGCTGAAGGTCCGCTACGCCGGCCAGATGGACTTCACCAAGGCCAGCGGCCTGGTGCGCGGGCGCCTCGCCTCCTGAGGCGGCCCGGCATGGTGCCTTCCGTCGCCGCCGACGACGTCGTCATCCTCGAGCCGGGCTGGGAGGCCCGGCTCGAGGCGTTTCTGGCCCCCCGCGCCGCTACCTCCATGTTCCTGCGCGCCAACATGCGGCGCGGCGGGCTGGCGGACAGCGGCGGCCCGGCCCAGGGCACCTACGCCGCCCTGCTGCGCGACGGCGCCATCGCCGGGGTGGTCGCGCACGGCTGGACCGGCGTGCTGCAGCTCCAGGCCGACCCGGCCGACGTGGCCCGCCTCGCCGCCGCGGCGCTGGCGCGCACCGGCCGGCCGCTGAACGGCGCCGTCGGGCCCTGGGCCCAGCTGGCGGCGCTGCGCGGGGACCTGCCCGAGGCGGCGGCGGAGCCCACCTTCCTGTCGCGCGAGGTTCTGTTCACGCTGGACCTCGACGCCCTGACTCCGCCGGCGGCGGTGCTGGAGGGGCGCTGGACCTGCCGCCCGGCCCGGCACGAGGAGATCGGCTTCCTGGCCGTGTGGCGCGCCCGCTACCGGCGGGAGGAGCTGCGCTTCCCCGAGCGGCCCGGCGACCTGGAGCGGGCGACGGCCGAGCTCTTCCCTCTGGTCGCCCGCGGCGCCTTCTTCGTGCTGGAGGCCGGCGGCGGTCCCGCCGCCATGTGCAGCTTCAACGCCGAGCTGCCCGACATGGTGCAGGTGGGCGGCGTCTGGACCCCGCCGGAGCTGCGCTGCCGCGGCCATGCCCGCGGCGTGGTGGGCGGCGCGCTGCTGGCGGCGCGGGCGCGCGGCGTGCGCCGGGCCGTGCTGTTCACCGCGGAGGGCAACCTGCCGGCCCAGGCGGCCTACCGGTCGCTGGGCTTCAAGGAGGCCGGCGACTACGGCATCGTCATGTATCCGCAGGCGTAGGAGCGGCGAAGACCCGCCCAACCAGCGTCTCCAGCGCCGCCTGCAGCGCCGGCCCGGGCTCCAGCCGCTGGGCGTCCTCGAACAGGGAGAGCAGGGCGGGGTCCGTCCGCGCCATCTCGGCGAATCCCTCGTCGATTTTCGGGTCCCAGCGGCCGCGCAGCTGGTAATGCAGCTCGTAGAGCTGCATGGCCAGCCAGCCGCGGCGGTAGAGCGTCGCCGCCGCCTCGCCCGGCGCGTGGATTCGCGCGTTCGTCTTGTCCGCCCAGGCCCGCCACGTCCGCCGCTCCTCGTGCGTCATCGGCGCCGGGCCCGCCGCCGCGGCCGCCCGCGCGCGTGTCAAGAAGGCCTCCGCCGCTGCGGCGTCGCCCACCAGGAACCGCCCCTCCGCGAAGAAGCGGAGGGTCCCCGCCGGCAGCGCCGCCGCGTCGGCCTCCCCATAGACGGAAATGTCGACCGGCAGCCCCTGCAGGTGCAGCGTGTCCCGGACGTATCCCGGCCCTCGGCGCAGCGCCACCAGGTCGATGTCGCTGTCCGGCTGGTGACGCCCGGCGGCGCGGGAGCCGTAGAGGATGACGGCGTGGCAGCCGAAGCGGTCCATGACGGTGCCGGCGACCGCGTCGATGTCGGGGGGTCCGGGATCGGTCATGCCGGCAGCCTAGGAGAGGCGGGATCTTGCGGCAACGGCGGTGGCGCCCCCTCGGGGGCAGTCCCGTCCCGCAGTGGCGGCGGCGCCCGGCCTTGGGCTATGATCCCCGCCCCCTCGGCTCCGGTGTGCCCCAGACCCTACATGGCCCTGCCTCCCCAGTTCCTGGACGAGTTGCGCGCGAGGCTGCCGCTCTCCGACATCGTGATGAAGCGCATGCGCCTCATCCGCGCCGGACGCGAGTTCAAGGCGCCGTGCCCCTTCCACAATGAGAAGACGCCCAGCTTTTATGTGAACGACGGCAAGGGCTTCTTCCATTGCCTGGCCGGGGAGACCCCCGTCGTCCTATGGGAGGGCGTGCGGCCGATCCGGGAGCTGGCCGGCACGACTCGGAAGGTGCTGAGCCGCGGCGGACGATGGATCGACGCCGCCTTCAAGTCGTACGGCATCCAGCGCCTCCACCGCGTCACGCTGACCCGCAACGGGCAGACCAAGACCCTGTTCGCGACCGCGGGGCATCGCTGGTTCGTCCGCGGCGTCACCGGCGCGGTCACGACTGACCGGCTGCGGACCGGTCACCGGCTGGAGTCGGTCCTGCCGGAGGGTCGGACCGACTGGACGCTCGACTCCGCGGGCGTCGCGCACGGTGTCGTCTTCGGCGACGGGTCGGTGCAGAAGGGCTACGGCCACGTGCACCTGCACGGCGACAAGGACCGCGTCCTCGCCAAGTGGTTCCCGGACCACCCCGCGGTCGAGAAGCGGCGGGAGACCGGCGAGCCCTACCTGCGCGTCTACGGCGGCCGGGCCTTCGGGCACATGAAGGAACTGCCGTCGCTGGACCGGCCCGACGCCTATCTCCTGGGCTTCCTGGCCGGCTACCTCGCGGCGGACGGGCATGTCGCCAAGGACGGCACCGTCATGCTCCACAGCGCCGTGCGCGCCAACCTGGAGTGGGTGAGGACGGCCGCCACCCGGCTGGGGATCGGGACCTACGGCATCACGACCGCGGTGCGCCGGGGGCTGGCGAAGACCGACCGGGAGATCTTCCGGCTCCACTTCGTCCCCGCGACCCTGGACGCGGCCCTGTTCCTGGGCGACACGGCGCGCGGGCGCTTCGCCGCCTCCGCCAAGGCGTTCGCCCGGCTGCGCTGGGTCGTCGCCTCGGTCGAGGAGAGCGACCGGGTCGAGGAGGTCTACTGCGCGGAGGTGCCGGAGGAGCACGCCTTCGCGCTCGAGGACAACATCCTGACGGGCAACTGCTTCGGTTGCGGTGCCCACGGCGACGTCATCGCCTTCGTCATGCGCCACGACAACCTCTCCTTCATGGAGGCGGTGGATATCCTGGCGGGCGAGGCCGGGATGCCGGTGCCGCAGGCGACCCCGCAGGAGCGCCAGAAGTTCGAGCGGCAGAAGAGCCTGTACGACCTGGTCGAGCGCGCCGCCCGCTGGTACGAGGAGCAGCTGTTCCAGCCCCAGGGTCGCCAGGCCCTGGCCTACCTCAGGGGGCGCGGCCTCAACGAGGAGGCCATCGCCCGCTTCCGCCTGGGCTACGCGCCGTCCGACGGGGCGCCGCTGCGGGCGGAGCTGGCCAAGGCCGGGTACGGCGACGCCGACCTGGTCGAGGTCGGGCTGTTCCGCCGGCCGGACGACGGCCGCTCCCCCTTCGCCTTCTTCCGCAACCGGGTCATGTTCCCGGTCAGCGACCGGCGCGGCCGGGTGGTCGCCTTCGGCGGCCGCATCATGGAGGGCGAGGGCCCGAAATACGTCAACTCCTCGGACAACCCGCTCTTCCACAAGGGCCAGCTGCTCTACGGCATGAGCCGGGCGCGCCAAGCGGCGGCCGACGGCCAGACCCTCATCGTCACCGAGGGCTACATGGACGTCATCGCCTGCGTCCTGGCGGGGTTCGAGGGGGCGGTGGCGCCGCTCGGCACCGCCATGACGGAGACGCAGATCCAGGTGCTGTGGAAGCTGGCGCCGGAGGGCAACCGCACGCCCATCCTCTGTTTCGACGGCGACAACGCCGGCCGGCGCGCCGCGGCGCGGGCGGTGGAGCGCCTGCTGCCGCTGCTGGTGCCCGACCATTCGGTGCGCGTCGCCTTCATGCCGGAGAAGGAGGACCCCGACAGCCTGATCCGCGCCGGCGGGGCGTCCGCCTTCCAGGCGGTTCTGGACCGCGCGAAGCCGCTGGCCGACGTGCTGTGGGAGATGGAGGCGCAGGGGCGCGACCTCGCCAGCCCCGACGCGCGCGCCGGGCTGGAGGCGGCGCTGCAGGCCCGCTTCCGCGTCATCCCGGACGAGCGGGTGCGCCGCGCCTACGAACGCGACCTGAAGGACCGGCTCTACCGGCTGGGCCGGCCGGAGCGGGGCGCCGGCCGGGCGGGCGGCCAGGGCGGGGCGCCGGGCCAGGGCGGCGGGCGCTGGCAGAAGCAGGGCGACATGCCGGTCAGCCGCCTGTGGGACCCCGCCAAGCACCGCTCCGGCATGCTGAAGACGCCGCAGCTGCGCGAGCGGCTGCTGCTGCTGATCCCGATCAACCACCCGGCACTGCTTGAGGAGGTGGCGGAGAAGCTGGCGGCCATGAGCTTCTCCAGCGAGCCGCACGAGCGGCTGAGACAGGAATTGGTCAGCCTCCCGGTCGCCAATTCCACACTTGACGCCGACGAAATACGTCGCCACTTGTCTTCCCGCGGCTTTGCAGAGACGCTAGACACACTGCTGATCGCAGACGCGCCGAGATACGCGCAGCCCGAAGCGTCCACTGAAGCTGCCCGCAGCGGCTGGCAGGAGGTTTGGCTTAACTCTCAGGACCTGGTCTTCCAGGCGGAACTGAAGGCGGCGGAGGCGCGGTTCCTCGCGGATTTCAGCGAGGAGAACCTGGCGCGTCTGAACGCGCTCCGCAGGGAGGCTCTGGAACGTTGGGGACACTCCGTTGATCCCGACGGTCTTGAGTGACGGCCCGGCGGACGCCAGTTGGGGGCCGGAGCGCGGACGGGAGCGAGGCTGCGGTTTTTGCGCAGGTGGTATGAGCGGATGACGGGCGACGGACCGGGGGACCGGTGCGCGGACGCCCATCGTCCATTTCAGGAATGCGGTTGATCAACCGCCAGGGGTTGGCGCCAAGGGTTGGGGCATCGAACGAATGGCCACTAAAGCGACGCAGAGTGCGGATGTTGCGGAGCCGCGCGAGGACCAGGGCGACGGCCCGCTGATGGACGGCATGGGGCTGGCCGTCAAGAAGATGATCCAGCGCGGCAAGGAGCGGGGCTACGTCACCTACGACGAGCTGAACTCCGCCCTGCCGCCCGACCAGTCGTCCTCCGAGCAGATCGAGGACACGATGGCGATGCTCAACGAGATGGGCATCAACGTCATCGAGGGCGAGGAGCAGGACGACGCGGCCGCCGCCGAGCGCGACGGCGACGGCGAGGGCCGGGTCTCCGGCAACCTGGACGACGACGACATCGGCCGCACCGACGACCCGGTGCGCATGTACCTGCGCGAGATGGGCTCGGTCGAGCTGCTGAGCCGCGAGGGCGAGATCGCCATCGCCAAGCGCATCGAGGCCGGCCGCGAGATGATGATCGGCGCGATCTGCGAATCGCCGCTGACCATCCGCGCCATCATCGACTGGCACGAGGCGTTGAAGGAGGGCAAGATGCTCCTCCGCGACATCATCGACCTCGACGCCACCTACGGCGTGGACCCCGAGTCCGGCGAGCCCTCCGACGCGGAGATGGTGGCCGAGGAGCGCGAGGGCGAGGCTGAGGCCGAGGGCGAGAACCCGGAGAACCCCGAGAATCCCGAGGGCGGCGAGGCTGAGGGCGAGGAGGAGGGCAACATCTCCCTCTCCGCCATGGAGGCCGAGCTGAAGCCGAAGGTCCTGGAGATCTTCACCGCCATCGAGGAGACCTACGAGAAGCTCCACAAGATGCACGAGCAGCGCATCGCTGCCGCGCAGAAGGGCGAGGACCTCGGCAAGGGCTCCGACAAGAAGTACGACAAGGTGAAGGCCGAGCTGACCGAGCTGGTCAACTCCGTGCGCCTGAACAACGGCCGCATCGAGCAGCTAGTCGAGCAGCTCTACGGCCTGAACCGCCGCCTGATCGGCTTCGAGGGCAAGCTGCTGCGCCTCGCCACCGACAGCAAGGTCAAGCGCGAGGACTTCCTGCACCACTACTACGGCAACGAGCTGGACCCGAACTGGGTCGAGCGGCTGAAGGGCAGCTCCAAGGCCTGGGGCAAGTTCGCGGAGAAGTCGTCCGAGATCGCCAAGGTGCGCGAGGGCATCGCCGAGGTGTCGGCGGCCGCCCGCCTGCCCATCGCCGAGTTCCGCCGCATCGTCTCCACGGTGCAGAAGGGCGAGAAGGAGGCGAGCCGCGCCAAGAAGGAGATGGTGGAGGCCATGGCCTCCACCATCTCCTTCTTGGCGCGGCTCGCCTCCTTCTCGCCCTT
>DASPKT010000011.1:0-5308 GCA_035627915.1 Azospirillaceae bacterium | reverse complement strand
ACAAGGCGATCGCCGACTACGACGAGGTGCTGAAGATCGATTCGCGGGTCAGCGCGGCCTACAACAACCGTTGCCTGTCGCGTGCCGTGCTGGGGCAGGACCTCCCCAAGGCGATCACGGACTGCAACGCGGCGCTGGACCGCGCGGAGATCGCCCGCTCCACCCTGTTCGCGCGAACCGATGCCAACCCGTCTGCCGTGCCGCGGGCGAGCCGGTTCTGGACGCCGGAGCATGGTGCGGCCCTGCCGCACGACCCGGCCCGGGCGCGGGCCCTGCTGGCGGAGGCCGGCTACGACGGGCAGCCCCTGCGCATCCAGGTCAGCAGGGACAACCACCTCTACCTGAACGACGCCGTGGTCATCCAGGCGCAGCTGCGCGCCGCCGGGCTGAACGCCGTGATCGAGACCTACGACTGGGCGACCCAGTACCGGAACTACCAGGCCGGCGACTACCAGCTGAGCGTCATGGGCTTCAGCGGCCGCCCCGATCCGACCCTGATGTACGAGACCTTCGTCGGCGACCGCGCGCAGCGGGCCAACGTGGTGGTGGACGAGCCCGGCGCCGTGGCGCTGCTGGCCCGCTCCGCCGCCGAGCCGGACGAGGCGGAGCGCAAGCACCTGCTGGCGGACCTGCATGCGCGGGTGGTGGAGGACGCCACCCTCCTGGCGCTCTACACCCCGCGCCGGCTGACCGCGCTGGGGCCGCGGGTCGCGGAATACCCGGGCTGGGCGCTGGCCATGCCGCGGCTGTGGACCGTCCGCCTGGCGGAGGATGCGCGATGATCCGCTATGCCCTGCAGCGCCTGGTCCTGGCGGTGCCGACCCTTCTCATCGCGGGCCTGCTGGTCTTCCTGCTGATCCGCCTGGTGCCGGGCGACCCCGCCCTGCTGCTGGTGGGCGACCTCGGCGATCCCGCGGCGCTGGAGCAGGCGCGGCGCGACCTCGGCCTGGACCGGCCGCTGCCCGAGCAGTTCCTGCGCTGGCTGGGCGGCGTGGCGGGGGGCGACCTCGGCCGCTCCGTCACCACGGGCGAGCCTGTGCTGGCGATGATCCTGGAGCGTTTCCCCGTCTCCGCCCAGGTGGTGCTGGCGGCCACACTGCTGGCGGCGCTGGTGGCGATCCCGGCCGGCACGGTGGCGGCCTGGCGGCAGGACGGGCCGTTCGACCACGCCGCTGTCGGCCTCGCCGTGCTGGGCCTGTCGGTGCCGAGCTTCTGGTCCGGCCTGCTGATCCTGATCCTGTTCGGGGTGACGCTGGGCTGGCTGCCCACCATCGGCTACGTCTCGCCGGCCGAGGACCTGGCCGCGAACTTGGCGCACATCGCTATGCCCGTCGCGGCGCTGGCGCTGACCGAGGTGGCGACGCTGCTGCGCATGACCCGGGCGGCGACGCTGGAGGTCATGCGGCTCGACTACGTGACCCACGCGCGGGCCAAGGGGCTGTCGGACGCCGCCGTGCTGTCGCGGCACGTCTTCCCCAACGCCTTCGGCCCCACCCTGACGGTGCTGGGCCTCATCCTCGGCCACCTGCTGGGAGGCATCGTGGTGCTGGAGAAGATCTTCGGCCTGCCCGGCATGGGCCGGCTGCTGGTGGACGCCATCTTCCAGCGCGACTACCCGGTCGTGCAGGGCTGCCTGCTGTTCATCGCCTTCGTCTATGTGGGCGTCAACCTGCTGGTCGATTTGCTCTATCCCCTCTTCGACCCGCGGGTGCGGCCATGAGCGCGCAAGCCCTGTCCCCCCGCGTGGCGGTGGGCGGCGCCCTGGCGCTGGCGGTCGTCGCCGCCTCCGCCGCCGGCGTCATCGCCACCCCCTACGACCCCGTGGCGGTCGACCTCGCCGCCCGCATCGAGCCGCCCTCGGCGGCGCATTGGCTGGGCACCGACCAGTTCGGCCGCGACCTGCTGTCCCGCCTGATGGCGGGCGGGCACAAGAGCCTGCTCATCAGCCTCGCCGCGGTGCTGGGGGCGCTGCTGGCGGGCGTGCCGCTGGGGGTGGTGGCGGGCTATGCCGGCGGCTGGGTGGACCGCGCGATCGGCACCGTGCTGGACGCGCTGATGGCCTTTCCCAGCATCCTGGTGGCGCTGGGCATCATGTCGGTGCTGGGCCCGAGCGAGGGCGGCGTCGTGCTGGCGCTGGCACTGGCCTACGCCCCGGCGGTGACCCGCGTCGCCCGCGCCTCCGCCCTGTCGTCCCGCCGGCGGGAGTTCGTGGATGCCGCCCGCGTGCTGGGCATGCCGGCGCCCGCCATCCTGCTGCGGCACGTGCTGCCGCACTGCGTGGCGCCGGTCGGCGTGCTGGCGGCCTCGCTGCTGGCGGCGGCGCTGCTGACGGAGAGCGCGCTCAGCTTCCTCGGCGTGGGCGTGCCGCCGCCGGCCCCGACCTGGGGCGGCATGCTGGCGGAGGGCCGGCCCTTCATCGGTCTGGCCGACTGGCTGACGATCTTCCCCGGCCTCGCCATCGCGCTGACGCTGCTGGCCATCAACCTGCTGGGCGACGCGCTGCGCGACCGCCTGGACCCCCGCATGAGGGCGCCGCGATGACGACCCCGCCCCTGCTCGCCATCCGCGGCCTGACGGTGGAGCGCCTCTCCCCGGGCGAGGCGCCGCAGCCGGTGCTGCGCGACATCGACCTCGACATGGCCCCGGCGGAGATCACCGGCGTCGTCGGCGAGTCCGGTTCCGGCAAGACCATCCTGGCCCGGACGCTGCTGGGCCTGCTGCCGCCGGGCTTCCGCCTGCGCGCCCGCACCCTGTCGCTGGGCGGCCTGGACCTGGCCGGCCTGCCGGAGAAGGGCTTCCGCGCCATCCGCGGCCGCGACGTCGGCATGATCTTCCAGGAGCCGATGGTGTCGCTGAACCCGGCGCTCACCATCGGCACCCAGATGACGGAGGCGGTGCGGCTGCACCAGCGCCTCGGCCGGGCGGAGGCCCGGGAGCGCGCCGAGGCCATGCTGGAGCGGGTGCGCATCCGCGACGCCGCCCGGGCGCTGGACCGCTTCCCCCACGAGTTCTCCGGCGGCATGCGCCAGCGGATCATGCTGGCCTCCGTCCTGATGACCCGGCCCAAGCTGCTGATCGCGGACGAGCCGACGACGGCGCTGGACGTGGTGGTGCAGCGCGAGGTGCTGGACCTGCTGCGCGAGGTGACGGCTGAGCTGGGCACGGCCGTGCTACTGATCACCCACGACCTCGGCATCGTCGCGCGCTACGCCGACCGCGTTACCGTGCTGAAGCGCGGCGACTGCCTGGAGGCGGGCACGACGGGCGAGGTGCTGATGCGCCCGCGCCATCCCTACACGCGCGGCCTGCTGGGGGCGCTGCCCCGCCGCGCCGTGCTGCCCGCGCCCAAGGCGGGGCCGCCGCTGCTGAGCGTGGAGGGCCTGCGCGTCGGCTACGGCCGCCCCCTGCCCTGGCGCCGCGCCGCGGCACCCATGGTGCTGCGCGACGTGAGCTTCTCCCTGCGCCGGGGCGAGACGCTGGCGGTCGTGGGCGAGTCCGGCTCCGGCAAGACCACGCTGGGCCGCAGCCTGGTCCGGCTGGTCGATCCGGCGGGCGGCGAGGTGCGCTTCGACGGCGTCGACCTCCGCCGCGTCGCGGGAGGCGCGTTGCGCGCGGTGCGGCCCCGGCTGCAGATGGTGTTCCAGGACCCCGCCTCCTCCCTCGACCCGCGCTTCACCGTGGGCGGGCTGGTGGGGGAGGGGCTGACGCTGCGCCGCGACGTCACGGCACTTGAGCGCGCCGCCCGCGTCGCCGCGGCGCTGGAGGAGGTGGGGCTGCCCGCCGACTGGGCGGAACGGCGCCCCCACCAGCTGTCGGGCGGGCAGCGCCAGCGCGTCTCCATCGCCCGGGCGCTGGTGCTGGACCCTGACCTGCTGGTGCTGGACGAGCCGGTCTCGGCCCTCGACATGACGGTGCAGGCGCAGGTGCTGGACCTGCTGGCCGGCCTGCAGGAGCGGCGCGGCCTCAGCTACCTGTTCATCACCCACGACCTGCGCGTGGTCGACCGGCTGGCGCACCGCATCCTGGTCCTCTACCGCGGCGCGGTGGTGGAGAGCGGGCCGCGCGACGCGGTGCTGGACCGGCCCGCCCATCCCTACACCCGCCAGCTCCTGTCCGCCTCGCCGGAGCTGGCGCAGGACGCCGGCGGCGGCTACCGCATCGCCGAGCGCACCCTGCCGCCGCCCCTCCTCGGCGAGGAGGAGGCCTACTGGCCCCATTCGGGCGGCGTCCCCGCTTACCGCACGGCCGGCCCCGACCATCTGGTCGCCTGCCGTCACCCCTCCCCGGCCGCGCCCCCGGCGCCGGCCCCGACCCGCGAAGGAATCCCCGCATGAAGGTCACGCTTCTCCAGATGAACTCGGTCGACGACATGGACGCCAACCTGGCGCAGGCCGAACGGCTGATCGACGAGGCGGCGGCCCGGGAGCGGCCGGACCTGCTGCTGCTGCCGGAGGTGTGGACCTACCAGGGCGGCACGCTGGCCGGCGCCCGCGCCGCGGCCGAGCCCGCGGGCGGCCGCGCCTACCGCATGCTGGCGGACAAGGCGCGGCGCTACGGCATGCACCTGGTCGGCGGCAGCTACAACGAGCGCGACGGCGAACATGTCTTCAACACCATGTTCGTGTTCGACCGGGAGGGCCGTCAGGTCGCCCGCTACCGCAAGATCCACCTGTTCGACATGCTGGGCGCCGACGGCACCGTCTACAAGGAATCCGCCCTCTACACCCCCGGTGACGAGGTGGTGACGTTCGATGCCGACGGCGTGCGGTTCGGCTGCGCCATCTGCTACGACCTGCGCTTCGCCGAGCTGTTCCTGGCGCTGTCCAAGGCGGGGGCGCAGGCGATCCTGCTGCCGGCCGCCTTCACGCTGAACACCGGCCTCGCCCACTGGGAGGCCCTGATCCGCGCCCGGGCGATCGAGACGCAGACCTACCTGCTGGCCGCCAACCAGGTCGGCGCCTATCCCGAGGACGGGGCGGTCAGGCAGAACTACGGCCACTCCATAGTCGTGGGGCCCTGGGGCCACGTGGTCGCGCGGGCCGAGGACACGCTGGGCGCCGCTTCCGCCCACCTGGACCTGGATTTCCTCCGGTCGGTGCGGGACCGCATGCCGGTCCAGCACCACCGCGTGCTGAAGGCGTGAGGCGGGCCATGGCGACGGACACCCTTCCCCTGTTCCGCAACCCCCAGGCAAGGCGCGGCCCCTACCCGCCGGCCCTCGCCGGCATCATCGGGCTGGCGGCGCACGCGCAGGCCGCGGCGCGCATCACCCGCTGGCCGGGCTACGCGCCGACGCCGCTGCACCGGC
>DASPKT010000010.1:0-15946 GCA_035627915.1 Azospirillaceae bacterium | reverse complement strand
GCGGGCCATCCTCGGCGGTCGCGGCGACAGCACGCTGCGGCACACGATCGAGGAACTGATCGAGGAGCGGCCGGAGGCCGGCGACTCGATCGCCGCGGGAGAGCGGGCGCTGCTCGCCAACATCCTGAAGCTGCGCAACCGGACCGTGGTCGACGCCATGGTGCCGCGCGCCGACATCGTCGCGGTGGAGGTCGGCATCACCCTGCCGGACCTCATCCGCCGCTTCTCCGAGGAGGCGCACTCGCGCCTGCCGGTCTACCGGGAGGAGCTCGACGACGTCGTCGGCATGGTCCACATCAAGGATGTGCTGGCCTGCGTCGCCGACCAGAAGCCCTTCGACCTCAACGCCATCGTGCGCGAGATGCTGATCGTGGCGCCCAGCATGCCGGTGCTGGACCTGCTGCTGCAGATGCGCCAGACCCGCCAGCACATGGCGCTGGTGGTGGACGAGTTCGGCGGCATCGACGGCCTCGTCACCATCGAGGACCTGGTGGAGGAGATCGTCGGCGAGATCGAGGACGAGCACGACGAGCAGGCCCGGCCCAAGCTGGTGACCCGCCCCGACGGCACGGTGATCGCCGACGCCCGCCTGCCGCTGGAGGATTTCGAGGCGCAGGTCGGCCCCGTCTTCGACGCGGAGGACCTGGAGGACGTGGACACGCTGGGCGGGCTGGTGTTCTCCCTCGCCGGCCGGGTGCCGAGCCGGGGCGAGCTGCTGAAGCACCCGTCGGGCCTGGAGTTCGAGGTGGTCGACGCCGACCCCCGCCGGATCAAGCGCCTGCGCGTCCGCAACCTGCCCCCGCCCGCCCCCGACGAGCGCACCCCCACCGCCGCGGCGTCCTGACCCCCTGGCGGGGGAGCGGGGCGTCGCCATATTGTGGGGGTGTCCGGGACGGGCCGGCAGCGGAGACGTGGTGATGCTCACGGGGCGGGGCGGCGGTGGCGTGGTGCGGCCTTCGACAGGCTCAGGCTGAGGATCGTTGAGATGCTCCCCGGGGAGGTTGCTGCTCTCCCGAACGCCGGGCCTGGCATTCCCTGTTTCCCATGCAGGAGGGTTTGGCGCGGTTGGAGGGTCTTGCCACCAAGCCGTCACCCCGGCGAAAGCCGGGGTCCAGGGGCCAAAGGCGCTACAGCAAGCTGCCCCTGGATTCCGGCTTTCGCCGGAATGACGCATAAAGACAAGGAGAATGAACCGAGCAACCCTCTCCACGCCGAGCCAAGCCAGAAGCACGCACCCCCTGACAGCATCACCCCAAGCCCCACCCCGGAGCCCCGTCCTTGACCGCCCTGACCGCCGACGCCCCGTCCCGACCGGCCCCCCTGCGGGCGCTCGCCGCCCGGGCGGCGGGGCTGGCGGGGTGGCGGCGCTATGCGGCGGCCGCGGCGGCGGGCGGGCTCGCCACGCTGGCGCTGCCGCCGGCCTACGCGGCGCCGCTGCTGTGGCTGGCCTTTCCCTGGCTGGTCTGGCAGCTGGACGGTGCTGCGACGCGGCGGCAGGCTTTCTGGCTGGGCTGGAGCTTCGCCTTCGGCCATTTCCTGCTGGGCCTCTACTGGGTCGCCTTCGCGCTGACCGTGGACCTCGCCCGCTTCGGGTGGCTGCTGCCCTTCGCCATGGCCGGGCTGCCGGCCCTGCTGGCGGCCTTCGTCGGCGCCGCGACCCTGGGGTACCGGGCGGCCGTGCGCCGGTTCGGCCTCGCGGGCCCCGCCAAGCCGCTCGCCTTCGCCGTCGCCTGGACGCTGGCGGAGTACGCGCGCGGCCATCTCTTCACCGGCTTCCCCTGGAACCTGACGGGCTACGCCTGGACCGCCTGGACGCCCGTGATGCAGGCCGCCGCCTTCGTGGGCGTCTACGGCCTCACGCTGCTGACGGTGGCGGCGGCGTCGCTGCCGGCCCTGCTGGGCGACCCGGGCGCCCGCCGGCCCGGGGCGGCGGTGCTGGCCGGCGTCGCCCTGTTCGGGCTGGTCGCCGCCGGCGGCGCCGTCCGGCTGGCCGGGGCGGACGGGGCCACGGTGCCGGGCGTGACCCTGCGGCTGGTGCAGGCTGCCATCCCGCAGAGCCTGAAGTGGGACCCGGAGCTGCGGGTCCGGCACCTGGAGAAGCACATGCGCCTCTCCCTGCTGGGCGACGCCAAGGGCGTGACGCACGTGGTCTGGCCGGAGACGGCGGTGCCCTTCGCCATGGACGCGGAGCTGCGCGGGGTGCTGTCGCGGGTGGTGCCGCCGGGCGGGCTGCTGCTGACCGGCATCCAGCGCGTCGGCCACGGGGCGGACGGGCGCCGGGCCTACTTCAACGCGATGGAGGCGGTGGACGCCGCCGGCGCCCAGGCCGCCCTGTTCGACAAGTTCCACCTGGTGCCGTTCGGCGAATACATGCCGCTGCGCCGCTTCCTGCCGGCGGGCGCCGTCGGCGCGGTGGCGGCAGGCTCCGCCGACTTCAGCGCCGGGCCGGGCCCGCGGACGGTGGAGCTGCCGGGCCTGCCGCCGGTCAGCCCCCTCATCTGCTACGAGGTCATCTTCCCCGCCACCGTCACCGCCGCCGAGGGCCCGCGCCCGGGCTGGCTGCTGAACCTGACCAACGACGCCTGGTACGGCGAGACGGCCGGCCCGCACCAGCACTTCGCCATCGCCCGCATGCGCGCGGTGGAGGAGGGGTTGCCGCTGGTCCGTTCCGCCAACACCGGCATCTCCGGGGTGGTCGACGCCCACGGCCGCGTCGTCGGCAGCCTGGGGCTGGGCGAGGAGGGGGTTGTGGACCTGCCTCTCCCGGTGGCGTTGCCCGGCGGGACGGTCTATGGCCGTCTTGGGGATTTGCCCATGGTCCTAGTCCTATTGTGCGTAACTGCGATGGTTGGTTTCCTCGCCCGCCGGATGTAGAAGAAAGGTATGGCTTGGCCGGAAGCCATGCACGGGGCGGAACCGCGCCTCCTTGACCGGAGCCGGCGCCCGCCCCTACTGTCCCGGCCGCCCCCACTCTGAGGTTGAACGCCATGCAGACATCGACCCGTGGCCGTCGCGGCGGCGGCCGCCCGAAGATGGACAAGCCGAACCCGATCGACGTCCATGTCGGTTCCCGCGTGCGGCTGCGCCGGACGCTGCTGGGCATGAGCCAGGAGAAGCTGGGGGAGGCCATCGGGCTGACCTTCCAGCAGGTGCAGAAGTACGAGCGCGGGGCGAACCGCATCGGCGCGTCGCGCCTGTTCGACCTGTCGCGGGTGCTGGACGTCCCGGTCTCCTTCTTCTTCGACGACATGCCCGACGAGGAGGGTGCGGCCCCGTCGGCGGTGGACGAGTCCGCCGTGCAGGAGGCCGTCGCCGCCGAGACCGATCCGCTCGCCAAGCGCGAGACGCTGGAGCTCGTCCGGGCCTACTACCGCATCAGCGACCCCGGCGTGCGCAAGCGGCTGTTCGAACTCACCAAATCGGTCGCCAACGCCGCCGCCTGAGCCGCATCGCGCGCATCGGTGACGGAAAGGGGCGTGGCCGCGGTACCGCCGCTTGCCCCTTGACCCCTGGCGCCAAGCCTGCGAGAAAACGCCGCCTGGAAGAGACCATTTCCCGGCGGCGTTCGCATTTCAGGCGCCCGCAAACCCAAGTCAAGCAGAGGCTGTCCGTGGCCAAGACCAACTACGTCTTCACCAGCGAGTCCGTTTCCGAGGGGCATCCCGACAAGGTGTGCGACCGCATTTCCGATGCCGTCGTCGACCTGTTCCTGACCCACGACCCCTACGCTCGCGTCGCGTGCGAGACGCTGGCCACGACCAACCGCATCGTCGTCGCCGGCGAGGTGCGGGGGCCCGAGAGCCTGCTGAAGGAGGTCGAGGGCGTCGCCCGGCACGCGGTGAAGGACATCGGCTACGAGCAGGACGGCTTCCACTGGAAGAACGCCGAGTTCGCCAACCACCTGCACCAGCAGTCCGCCGACATCGCCGTCGGCGTCGACGCGGCCGGCAACAAGGATGAGGGTGCCGGCGACCAGGGCATCATGTTCGGCTACGCCTGCACCGAGACCCCGGCCTACATGCCGGCGCCGATCTACTACGCCCACGCCATCCTGCGCTCGCTCGCCGAGGCGCGCCACTCCGGCGCCGCCCCGCAGCTGGGCCCGGACGCCAAGAGCCAGGTCAGCCTGCAGTACGTGAACGGCAAGCCGGTCGGCGCCACCTCGGTGGTCGTCTCCACCCAGCACGCCGAGGGGCTGGAGGCCGACGACGTGCGCGAGATCGTCCGCCCGCACGTGCTGAACGTCCTGCCGCAGGGCTGGATGTGCCCGGAGGACCAGTTCTACGTGAACCCGACCGGCCGCTTCGTCATCGGCGGCCCGGACGGCGACGCCGGCCTGACCGGCCGCAAGATCATCGTCGACACCTACGGCGGTGCCGCTCCGCACGGCGGCGGCGCCTTCTCCGGCAAGGACCCGACCAAGGTCGACCGCTCCGCCGCCTACGCCGCGCGCTATCTGGCGAAGAACGTCGTCGCCGCCGGCCTCGCCGACAAGTGCACGATCCAGCTGTCCTACGCCATCGGCGTGTCGCACCCGCTGTCGGTCTACATCGACACCGCCGGCACCGGCCGCGTCGATGAGGACAAGCTGTCCGAGGTGCTGCGCCAGCTGATGAACCTCAGCCCGCGCGGCATCCGCGAGCACCTGAAGCTGAACCGCCCGATCTACGCCCGCACCGCGGCCTACGGCCATTTCGGCCGCGACGCCGATCCGGACGGCGGCTTCTCCTGGGAGAAGCTGGACCTGGTGGACGAGCTGAAGCGCGCCTTCTGATCCAGCCCCACCGGGTGGGTACCCGGGCCCGGTCCCTCCACGCCGGAGGGGCCGGGCCCTTGCTTTTGCGCGAGATGAAGCGCCAGTGCCGGGAGCGCCAGTACCGAGATGACCGACGACACCGTCCAGCACCGGAAGATCCTCTACGGTCGCCGGCGCGGGCGGCCGCTGCGCCGCCACCGCAGCTCCCTGATCGAGGAGATGCTGCCGCGGCTGCGGGTCGACCCGCCGGCCGACGGCGCGCGGCTGGACCTGCCCGCCCTGTTCGGCCGCACGCCCGACGACCTCTGGTTCGAGGTCGGCTTCGGCGGCGGCGAGCACCTGGCTTGGCAGGCGGCGCGCAACCCCGGCATCGGCTTCATCGGCTGCGAGCCCTTCATCAACGGCGTCGCCAGCGCCCTGCAGCACGTCGAGGCGCAGGGGCTGGAGAACGTCCGCATCGCCCCAGACGACGCGCGCCCGGTCCTGGACGCGCTGCCGGACGCCAGCGTCGGCCGCGCCTTCGTGCTGTTCCCCGACCCCTGGCCCAAGCTGCGCCACGCCCAGCGCCGGTTCATCGGGCCGGACAACCTGCCCCGGCTGGCGCGCGTGCTGAAGGATGGGGCGGAGCTGCGGCTCGCCACCGACGACATGGTGCTGTGCCGCTGGATGCTGGAGCACGCCTGGCGCCACCCGGACTTCGAGTGGCTGGCGCGAGGGCCGCAGGACTGGCGCACGCGTCCCGACGACTGGCCGCAGACCCGCTACGAGGCCAAGCGCATCACCGGCCACGCGCCGGTGTTCCTGCGCTTCCGCCGGCGCCCGCGCTGACGCCTCAGCGCAGCGCCCGCGGCCGCACGAACTTCAGCGCGGTGGAGGCGGCGGAGACGGCGCAGGTCTTGTTGTCGGTCAGGCCGGCGCCGCGGCCGGCGGCGAAGACCATCGCCTCCGTCACCGGGCTGGCCTTGCCCTTGGGATAGACGATCCACAAGCCCCCGGCGGGCGGCAGCACCCCGGCGACGCCCGGCACCCGCTCCAGGTCGGCGGGGTCGGAGGCGGACAGCAGGTACCAGGTGGCGCCCGGCCGCGGGGCGGGCGGCGTCTCCACCACGATGCCGGCCAGCGCCAGCTCGGCCAGCAGGACGGGATCGGCGGGGCCGCCCAGCAGCTCCACCGGCTGGCCCGGCTTGAAGCCCAGCTTGTCCACCAGGGTCTTGGGATTGCGGATGCGCTGCGCCCAGTCCTCGGCCTTGGTGCCGAGGTCGAGGGCGGCGGTGCCGGACGCCATGGTCAGCGACAGCCGCCCGTTGGCGGCCACCGCGGCCTTCACGTCGGCCAGCATCAGCTTCAGCCGGAAGTCGCCGCGGAACAGCAGGTGGTCGCCCTCGAGATAGGCGCGCCCGCTGGACGAACGGCCCTCCCAGTGGCATACCGCCGCGCATTCCTGTCCCATGCCGGCCCCCGGTGGCGAATGGTCCCTCGGCCCCGGATTGTCGTTGCGCGAAAGGTTCCGTGCAAGGACGCAGCCGGGGCCCTCCGGAAAAGCGGGCGAAAAACCTTTGCGGTTGGCGCCCGGATGACTATTATAGGCCAGCAATCCACATAACGAACCGGCCGCCCCTGATCGGGTGGCTGGCCGGTTCGCTTTGCGGGTGGGCCATTGGCCCACCTTTTTTAATTCCTGGGGTCCGCAAACCCCGGCGACCGGAAATCCCGGGGGCGTGCGGACGGGGTCGACATGGACGTAACTGAACGGATCGAAAGCATCGTCGGACCCTCGGTCGAGGGCATGGGGTACGAGCTGGTGCGCGTCATGCTCACCGGCGGCGCCCACCCCACGCTGCAGATCATGGCGGAGCGGCTGGACGGCGCCGCCATGACCGTGGACGACTGCGCCGAGATCAGCCGCGCGGTTTCGGCCCTGCTGGACGTGGAGGACCCGATCGCCGGGGCCTACACGCTGGAGGTCAGCTCCCCCGGCATCGACCGGCCGCTGACCCGCCCGAAGGACTATGTCCGCTTCTCCGGCTACGACGCCAAGGTCGAGGCCAAGGGCCTGATCGACGGCCGCCGCCGCTTCACCGGCGTGCTGCGCGGGCTGGAGGGGGAGGACATCCTCATCGACACGCCGGAAGGTCCGGCCCGCGTGCCCTTCCCCATGGTCCACCGCGCCAAGCTGGTGCTGACCGACGCGCTGCTGCGCTCGGCGGCCAAGGCCCAGGGCGTGGAGATGGACCCGGACATGAAGGTCGGGGCCGACGGCGCCGACGACCAGGACTGAGAAGGCCCGCGCCGACCGCAAGACGAGCCGGAAACGCCACCTGAATTCGCCCGCCCCGGCGGGCCGAACGAGAACTAGGGTTCGCTTCGATGGAACTGCTGCAAGTAGCCGACGCCGTTGCCCGCGAGAAGAACATCGACCGAGAGCATGTGCTCGAGGCGATGGAAGAGGCCATCAAGAAGGCGGGCCGGTCCAAGTACGGGCACGAGCACGACATCCGCGCCCGCATCGACCGCAAGAGCGGCGACATCCACCTGACCCGCTACATGGAGGTCGTCGAGGCGGTCGAGAACGAGGCGACGCAGGTCGCGCTGGCCCAGGCCAAGCGCAAGAAGCCGGACGCCAAGGTCGGCGACTTCCTGGTCGACCCGCTGCCGCCCATCGACTTCGGCCGCATCGCCGCGCAGACCGCCAAGCAGGTCATCGTGCAGAAGGTGCGCGAGGCCGAGCGCGAGCGGCAGTACGACGAGTTCAAGGACCGCGTGGGCGAGATCGTCAACGGCCTGGTCAAGCGCGTCGAGTACGGCAACGTCACGGTCGACCTCAGCCGCGCCGAGGCGGTGCTGCGCCGCGACGAGTGCCTCCCGCGCGAGCACTTCAAGAACGGCGACCGCGTCCGCGCCTACGTCTACGACGTGCGCCGCGAGCCGCGCGGCCCGCAGATCTTCCTGTCGCGCACCCATCCGATGTTCATGGCCGGCCTGTTCAAGCAGGAGGTCCCGGAGATCTACGACGGCATCATCGAGATCAAGGCGGTCGCCCGCGATCCCGGCAGCCGCGCCAAGATCGCCGTGCTGAGCCGCGACAGCTCCATCGACCCGGTCGGCGCCTGCGTCGGCATGCGCGGCAGCCGCGTCCAGGCCGTGGTCGGCGAGCTGCAGGGCGAGAAGATCGACATCATCCCCTGGAGCCGCGACCCCGCCACCTTCGTGGTGAACGCGCTGGCCCCGGCCGAGGTCGCCAAGGTCGTGCTCGACGAGGAGACCAAGCGCATCGAGGTGGTGGTGCCGGACGACCAGCTGTCGCTGGCCATCGGCCGCCGCGGCCAGAACGTCCGCCTCGCCTCCATGCTGACCGGCTGGGACATCGACATCCTGACCGAGCAGGAGGAGTCGGAGCGCCGGACCGAGGAGTTCAAGACCCGGTCGCAGATGTTCATCGACGCCCTGGACGTGGACGACGTGATCGCCCATCTGCTGGTGGCCGAGGGCTTCACGTCGGTCGAGGAGATCGCCTTCGTCGACGCCACCGAGCTGACGGCGATCGACGCCTTCGACGAGGACGTGGCCGAGGAGCTGCGCCAGCGCGCCCAGTCCTACCTGGACGAGCAGGCCGAGCGCCAGGAGGCCCGCCGGCGCGAGCTGGGGGTCACCGACGAGGTCGCCGCCATCGAGCCCTTCACCCCGGCCCTGCTGGTGAAGCTGGGCGAGAACGGCGTGAAGACGCTGGACGACCTGGCAGACCTCGCCGGCGACGAGCTGGTGGAGATCGTCGGCAAGGACACGCTGACCGAGGACGAGGCGAACGAGATCATCATGGCCGCCCGCGCGCATTGGTTCGCGGACGGCGACGGTGCCGGCGCCGAGAACCGCGGCTAACGGAAAGGAACGGACCGCCCCGTGGGTGCCATCGCCATGACCAGCACCGCTTCCGACGACCCCGTCCTGCCCGAGGGCGAGGACGAGGCCGTCGGCGGCCGCGCGAGCCCGCTCAGGCGGTGCATCGCGTCGGGTGCCGTGGCGCCGCGGGACGGCATGGTACGCTTCGTGGTCGCCCCCGACGGTTCGGTGGTGCCCGACGTGGAGGAAACCCTGCCCGGACGTGGGCTGTGGTTGACGGCGGACCCCGCCTTGGTTGAAAAGGCCGTGGCGAAGGGGCTGTTCTCCAAGGCCGCCCGGCGCGCCGTCAAGGCGCCGCCGGACCTGTTGGAGCGGACGCGGACCCTGGTGCGCCGCCGCTGCCTGGAGCTGGTGGGCCTCGCCCGCCGCGGCGGGCAGGCGGTGGCGGGGTTCGAGAAGGTGGCGATGGCGTTGCGCGGCGGCCGTGTCGGCAAGTCGGGCGGCGGCATCGGACTCCGGCTGGAGGCGTCTGACGGCGCCGCCGACGGAAGGGACAAGTTGACGGCGCTCGCGCCCGATGTGCCCATGGTGGACCTGTTCGGCCGTGCCGAGCTGGGTCCCGCCCTGGGCAGGGACGAAGCGGTGCATGCAGTCCTGGGCGGCGGGCCGTTGGCGGCGCGCCTGCTGCGGGAGGCCGGCCGGCTGGCCGACCTCACGGGCCGGGACGGCAAGGTTTGGTACCAGAGTTAAACGACGAACCAGTCGGATATCGAATGACTGACACGAACGACCAGGACCGCAACAAGAAAGTCTTGAGCCTTTCCGGCAAGGGCAAGCTCGAGCTGAAGAAGACTGTGGACGCGGGTTCCGTGCGCCAGAGCTTCTCGCACGGCCGGACCAAGACCGTCGCGGTCGAGGTCAAGCGCAAGCGAACCTTCGAGAAGGGTGCCGTCCCCGGCGTCGCCGACGGCGGGGCCGCTGCCCGCCAGGCCGCCGAGGGGCGTCCCGCGGGCGGTCCCGGCCGCGGCCCGCAGCGCGGCGCCGTGCCGCGCCAGCTGACCGAGGAGGAGCGCGAGGCCCGCATGCGGGCGCTGCGCAGCGCCCAGGAGGACGACCGCCGTCCCCAGGACGAGGCGTACGACGACGAGTACGAGCACGGCGAGGCGGAAGGCCTCGATGCCGCCGACTACGCGGAGGCGGACGCCGCCCACGCGCCGGAGCCCGTGGTTGAGGAGGCCCCGCAGGAGCCGCTCGACGACGAGACCCTGCGCCGCCGTGAGCTCGAGGAGCTGCGCCGCATCCAGGAGTCCGAGCGCGAGGCCGCCGCCGCGGCGGAGAAGCGCCGCCAGGAGGAGGAGGCCAAGCGCCGCGAGGCCGAGGCCGCCCGCCGTCCGGCTCCCGCCGCCGACGACCGCCGCGGCACCCGTCCGGGCGACGACCGCGGCCCCGTCTCCGCCCGCCCGGCCCCGGCCGCGACGGACGACGCCGGCCCCCGCGGTCCGGCCGTGCCCGGCCGCCCCGCCGTGGACGACGACGAGGAGGGTCCGCGCGGCGGCGCCCGCCGCGGCGGCGGCGTCGGCGCCAAGGCCCCGGCCAAGGCTCCGCCCAAGGCCGCGACGCCTAAGGGCAACGACCGCCGGCGCACCGGCAAGCTCACCATCTCCCAGGCGCTCGACGACGAGGGCGGGCAGCGCGGCCGCAGCCTGGCCGCCCTGCGCCGTGCCCGCGAGCGCGAGAAGCAGCGTCTGACCGGGCGCCAGGAAGTCCAGAAAGTGACCCGCGACGTCATCATCCCCGAAGTCATCACCGTCCAGGAGCTGGCGAACCGCATGGCGGAACGCGGCGCCGACGTGATCAAGTCGCTGATGCGCATGGGCGTGATGGCCACCATCACGCAGACCATCGACGCCGACACGGCGGAGCTGGTCGTGGCCGAGTTCGGCCACCGCTCGCGCCGGGTCTCCGAGGCCGACGTCGAGATCGGCGTCCGCGGCGAGGAGGACCGTCCGGACGAGCTGCGCGCCCGTCCGCCGGTCGTCACCGTCATGGGCCACGTCGACCACGGCAAGACCTCGCTGCTGGACGCGCTGCGCAAGACCGACGTCGCCAGCCGCGAGGCCGGCGGCATCACCCAGCACATCGGCGCCTACCAGGTGCAGCTGGCGTCCGGCTCGCGCATCACCTTCATCGACACGCCTGGCCACGCGGCCTTCACCGAGATGCGCGCCCGCGGCGCCACGGTGACGGACGTGGTGGTGCTGGTGGTCGCGGCCGACGACGGCGTCATGCCGCAGACGGTCGAGGCGCTGAACCACGCCAAGGCCGCCGGCGTGCCGATCATCGTCGCCATCAACAAGTGCGACCTGCCCACGGCGAAGCCCGAGCGGGTCCGCCAGGAGCTGCTGCAGCACTCGCTGGTGGTGGAGCAGATGGGCGGCGAGGTGCTGGACGTCGAGGTGTCGGCCAAGACCGGCCTGGGCCTGGAGCGCCTGGAGGAGGCCATCCTCCTGCAGGCCGAGATCCTGGAGCTGAAGGCCAACCCGAACCGCACCGCCGAAGGCGTGGTGGTGGAGGCGAAGCTGGAGCGCGGCCGCGGTTCCGTCGCGACCGTCCTGGTCCAGCGCGGCACCCTGAACGTCGGCGACATCGTCGTGGCCGGCGGCGAGTGGGGCCGCGTGCGCGCCCTGGTCAACGACCGCGGCCAGAACGTGGCCAAGGCCGAGCCCGCGACCCCGGTCGAGGTGCTGGGCCTGAACGGCACGCCGCTGGCCGGCGACGAGTTCTCGGTGGTGGAGAGCGAGGCCCGTGCCCGCGAGATCACCGAGTTCCGCCAGCGCAAGAAGCGGGAGGCCGCATCGGCCGCCACCGCGCGCGGGTCGCTGGAGCAGATGTTCAAGCAGATCCAAGCCGGCGAGGTGAAGGAACTGCCGCTCGTCATCAAGGGCGACGTGCAGGGCTCCATCGAGGCGATCACGGGTGCCGTGGAGAAGCTGGCCGGCGACAACGCCGAGGTGAAGGTGCGCGTGCTCCAGTCGGGCGTGGGCGCCATCAACGAGAGCGACGTGACGCTGGCGGCCGCCTCCAAGGGCATCATCGTGGGCTTCAACGTCCGCGCCAACCCGCAGGCCCGCGAGCTCGCCAAGCGCGACGGCGTGGAGGTCCGGTACTACTCGGTGATCTACAACATCATCGACGACGTCCGGGCGCTCCTGACCGGCATGCTGAAGCCGACCCTGCGCGAGCGGTTCCTCGGCAATGCCCAGATCCTCCAGGTGTTCAACATCACCAAGGTGGGCAAGGTCGCGGGCTGCCGCGTGACCGAGGGCACGGTGAAGCGCGGTGCCGGCGTCCGCCTGCTGCGCGACAACGTCGTGATCCACGAGGGCACGCTGAAGACGCTCAAGCGCATGAAGGACGAGGTCAAGGAAGTGCGCGAGGGCTACGAGTGCGGCATGGCCTTCGAGAACTACGACAACATCCAGCCGGGCGACGTCATCGAGGCGTTCGAGATGGAGGAGGTGGCGCGGGTGCTGTAAGGCGCCCCGCCCCCCCCTTCCTTCCGCCCCATCCGCTTCCAACCGGCCGTCCGGTCCGATCCCGGACGGCCGACCCCGTTCCGGGCCCCCAGGGGTCCGGCCCGGCGCCCCCGCCACGGCCCGCAGGCCGCGCGGCCGACGCCCCGGGAGACGGGCACGACCGAGGACCAGGACAATGAGCAGCAAGCGTGACGGCGCCCACCGCGCCGGCCGTACCCCGTCCCAGCGCCAGCTGCGCGTGGGCGAGGAGATCCGCCATGCCCTGGCGGACATCTTCCGCCGCGGCGATTTCCGCGACCCCGAGCTGCAGGACCTCAACATCACCGTCAGCGAGGTCCGGATCAGCCCGGACCTGAAGAACGCCACCGCGTTCGTCATGCCGCTGGGCGGCGGCCATCCCGAGCAGATCGCCGCGCTGAACCGCGCCTCGGCCTTCCTGCGCAGCCAGGTGGCGAAGGAGGTGCGCCTGCCCTACGCGCCGCGCCTGTCCTTCCAGCCCGACACCTCCTTCGACTACGCCCAGCACATCAACACGCTGCTGCACCGCCCCGACGTGGTGCGCGACCTCGACGGCGAGGGCATGAGCCTGGACCGCGACGAGGTCCTGGGCGAGGACACGCCCGGTGACGGAGACGGCGCCGGCAGGCGGGAGGAAGACGGCCGTGGCGCGTAAACGCAAGGGCCTGCCCATCCACGGCTGGCTGGTGCTGGACAAGCCGCCCGGCATGACCTCCACCCAGGCCATGGCCAAGGCGCGCTGGCTGCTGAAGGCGGAGAAGGCGGGCCACGGCGGCACGCTGGACCCGATCGCGACCGGCGTGCTGCCGATCGCGCTCGGCGAGGCGACCAAGACCGTCTCCTACGCCATGGACTGCGGCAAGACCTACCGCTTCACCCTCTGCTTCGGCGAGGCGCGCAGCACCGACGACATGGCGGGCACCGTGACCGCCACCAGCGGCGTGCGCCCCACCGACGAGCAGATCGAGGCGGCGCTGGAACGCTTCACCGGCTGGATCAGCCAGGTGCCGCCGCAGTTCTCCGCCATCAAGGTGGACGGCGAGCGCGCCTACGACCTGGCCCGCGAGGGCGAGGTGGTGGACCTGAAGCCGCGCCAGGTGCGGGTCGACGGCTTCCACCTGACCGGCCGGCCCGACGCCGACCACGCCGAGTTCGAGGTGGAGTGCGGCAAGGGCACCTACATGCGCTCGCTCGCCCGCGACCTGGCGCTGGCGCTGGGCACGGTCGGCCACGTCTCGGCCCTGCGCCGCCTGCGCGTCGGCCGCTTCACCCTGGCGGACGCGATTCCCCTTGACGAACTGGAGCGGGTGGCGCAAACACCCGCGGTCGAAGGACTTCTGCTGCCGATCGAGACCGCGCTGGACGACATCCCGGCCCTGGCCCTGACGGAAGTGGAAGCGCACCGACTGCGACAAGGCCAAACGGTGGCGCTGTTGCGCCGGCAGGACCTGGAGCGGCTGGACCAGCTGGCCGGGTCCCTGGCGGACGGCGACGGCACCGTTCTTGCCGTTTCGGCCGGAAGGCCGGTGGCCCTGGCCCGTGTCGAAGGGGCGGAGATCCGCCCGGTGCGCGTATTGAACCTCTGAGATACAGGAGACCCCGATGTCGATCACCCAGGAGCGCAAGACCGCGCTCATTTCCGAGTACAAGACCAAGGACGGCGACACCGGTTCGCCCGAGGTGCAGGTTGCGATCCTCTCGGAGCGCATCAACAACCTGACCGAGCACCTGAAGACGCACGCGAAGGATTTCCACTCGCGCCGCGGCCTGCTCGTCATGGTCGGCCAGCGCCGCAGCCTGCTGGACTATCTCAAGGCGAAGGACCAGGGCCGCTACGACACCCTGATCCAGCGTCTGGGCCTGCGCCGCTAAGGCCGGCCCGTGACCGCCGCCGCAGCCCCGCCGATCCCGTACCGCCCGCCCCAGGCAGGCGGAACGGACGGCGCGGCGCGCGGCGGGGGGACGAACAGCTAGACGAACGCGGAACGGCCAGTCGGGAAGGGTCCCGGCTGGCCGTTCCGTTTTTAACGCGGGGCCTGCCGACATGGGCCCCGGCCTGCCCGCCCAATCCGGGGCGCCGGCGGGTGTCGGACGGAAGGAAGGCAATCGATATGTTCCAAGTGTTCCGCAAAGAGATGATGTGGGGCGGGCGCAAGCTGGTCCTGGAGACCGGCAAGGTGGCGCGCCAGGCCGACGGCGCCGTTCTGGCGACCTATGGCGACACGGTGGTGCTCTGCACCGCCGTCGGCGCCAAGCAGCCGAAGCCGGGCGTGGACTTCTTCCCCCTCACCGTCAACTACCAGGAGAAGGCCTTCGCCGCGGGCAAGATCCCCGGCGGCTTCTTCAAGCGCGAGGGCCGCCCGACCGAGAAGGAGGTGCTGACCTCCCGCCTCATCGACCGCCCGATCCGCCCGCTGTTCGCCGACGGCTTCCGCAACGAGACGCAGGTCGTCTGCACCGTCCTCAGCCATGACCTGGAGAACGATCCCGACATCGTCGCGATGGTCGGCACGTCCGCCGCGCTGACGCTCTCCGGCATCCCGTTCCTGGGCCCGATCGGCGCCGCCCGCGTCGGCTACAAGGACGGCCAGTACATCCTGAACCCGACCCTGGAGCAGGTGGAGGCCTCCGACCTCGACCTCGTCGTCGCCGGCACGGTCGAGGGCGTGCTGATGGTCGAGTCCGAGGCCAAGGAACTGACCGAGGAGGTCATGCTGGGCGCCGTGATGTTCGGCCACCGCGAGTTCCAGCCGGTGATCCAGATGATCATCGATCTGGCCGAGCAGGCCGCCAAGGAGCCCTGGGACCTGCCGGCGCCGTCCTTCGACAAGGCCGCCCTGAAGGCCCGCATGAAGGACCTGGTCGGCGCCGACATCCAGGCCGCCTACACCAAGACCCTGAAGCAGGAGCGCTACGAGGCCATCGGCGCCGCCAAGGCGAAGGCCGTCGAGGCGCTGGTCGCCGAGGGCGTCGAGGCGACCGCCGTCTCCAGCACCTTCAAGGAGCTGGAGGCCGACGTGCTGCGCGGCACGGTGATCGACACCAAGAAGCGCATCGACGGCCGCTCGACCACGGACATCCGCAAGATCGTCTCCGAGGTCGGCGTGCTGCCGCGCGCCCACGGCTCCGCGCTGTTCACCCGCGGCGAGACGCAGGCCCTGGTCGTCGCCACGCTGGGCACCAGCCAGGACGAGCAGATCGTGGACGCGCTGGAAGGCGAGTACCGCGAGAATTTCATGCTGCACTACAACTTCCCCCCCTACTCGGTGGGTGAAGCCGGCCGCATGGGCTCGCCGGGCCGCCGCGAGATCGGCCACGGCAAGCTGGCCTGGCGCGCCGTGCGCCCGCTGCTGCCCTCCAAGGAGCAGTTCCCCTACACGCTGCGCGTCGTCTCGGAGATCACGGAGTCCAACGGCTCCTCCTCCATGGCCACCGTCTGCGGCACCTCGCTGTCGCTGATGGACGCCGGCGTGCCGCTGCCGCGCCCGGTGGCCGGCATCGCCATGGGCCTGATCAAGGAAGACCGCGGCTACGCCGTGCTGTCCGACATCCTGGGCGACGAGGACCACCTCGGCGACATGGACTTCAAGGTCGCCGGCACCGAGAAGGGCGTCACCGCCCTCCAAATGGACATCAAGATCACCTCGATCACCGAGGAGATCATGCGCATCGCCCTCGACCAGGCACGCCACGGCCGCATGCACATCCTGGGCGAGATGGCGAAGGCGCTCGGCATCCCGCGCCCCGAGATGCGCGAGACCGTGCCGCGCGTGACCACGATCAACATTCCGACCGACAA
>DASPKT010000009.1:0-2182 GCA_035627915.1 Azospirillaceae bacterium | reverse complement strand
CGTCGCGCACGCCAGCGGCGTCAGCACCCGCCCGTGGCTCTCCCGCGGCGCCTGCGACGCGTCTCCGTGCTCCGCCGCCGCGTCCAGAATGTCCGCGAACCCCGCCGCCGCCGCCGCCGCCGCCCCCGCCGCCGCCGCCGCCCCCGCCGCCTCCGCCGCCGCCGCCGCCGCCGCCGCCGCCGCCTCCTCCGCCGCCTCCGCCGCCGCCGCCTCCTGCGGCGCAGCAGATCAGCGCCAGCACGACGGCCCAGCCGAACACGCGGTACGAAGTCAACGGCACCGGCACGAGCACGATCGCGCTGACGCTGCCTGCGGCGCCCAACACGGGTGACTTCGTGCGCATCACCGGCGTCAGCACCAACCCCTGGCGCCTGGTGCCGAACGGCGCGCAGGCCGTGAACACGCCCAACCTGCCCGGCAACGTGGTGCCCGGCGTGAACTGGACCGCCCGCATGGCGCCCATGCAGTGGCACTGGGTCGCGTCCAACGCCACCGGCCAGGTGCTGGTGGCCGCCGCCATCCCCGGTGACCTGCACGTCTCGCGCGACGGCGGGGCCACCTGGAGCGTGGGCAACAGCCCCCAGGCCAACTGGATCTCGGTGGACATGACGCCCAACGCCGACCGCATCGTGGCGGTGGCCTACGGCGGTGACATGTACATGTCCACCGACCGGGGTGTGACCTGGACGCAGGTCACGAGCACGACGGCCGGCGTGACGCTCACCGGCCGCGAGTGGGAGTCGGTGACGATCTCGCACGACGGCTCGCGCATGGCCGCGAACATCATCAACGGGCCCATCTACCTGTACCACCGCACGGCCGCGGGCGTGACCTGGACCATCGCCAGCGACACCGCTGGAGGTGCACCGCTGGTCAGGGAATGGCGCTCCATCGACAGCTCGTCCGACGGGCGGGTGATCGTCGCGGTGACCCAGCGCGGCGAGGTCTGGCTGGGCGACGCCCAGACCGGCGTGTTCACCCTGGTGCCGGTCGTCGTGGACGGCACGCCGGTCACCGACGGCTGGTATCGGGTGGCCATGTCCGAGAACGGGAACGTCATCGCCGTGGCCGGCAACACGCAGTTCACCAACGGCGGTACCAGCACGGGCCTGTACGTCAGCCGCAACCGGGGCGCGACCTGGAGTCGGGGCAGCTCCGTCACGGGGGACTACACCTCCGTGACGATGAACGCCACCGGCAGCAGCATCGGCGCCACGATCTCCGGGCCGGGCACCAATGGCCGTGTGCTGCACTCGGCCAACGGCGGCACCTCGTTCGCGCCGCTGTCGCCCCCCGGCAGCGACACGACCTGGCGCGCGATGGCGTTCTCCTCCGACGGCACCTCGTACACGCTGGCGGCGGGCACCTTCTTCGGCAACCCCGGGCAGCTGTACACCTCGGTGGGCCATCGCACCTCGTTCGGCGCGGAGGGCTACATCGGCAGCAGCGGCAGCGGGCAGAACCAGGGGGTCGAGGTCGAGTACATCGGCAACAACCGCTGGACCGTCCGCTCGCACCAGAGCAGCACGATCTTCGTCGTGCAGTAAGGACACAAGAAGCAAGCTGTCACAGCAGGGAGTGAAGGCGCCGGGCCGCGAGGTCCGGCGCCTTTTTTCATTGCGGCCGCGTTGTAGTCCGTCATTGATGGAAGCGCTTCGCCCGGGCGCACAGAGGCGGCGTGGCTGTTCCTACAGGCATTCGCTCCTCTGGCTCATGCATCGCGATGGCAACGATTCTGAGAATCGTGTGACCAGGCGTCTGTGTCACGCCATGGAGGAAACAAAGGGATGACGAACGATACAAAAAGCGGGCTGCGGTACGTGGCCCTGTCGCTGGCCACGCTGTGGCTGACGGCCTGCGGTGGCGGAGGCGGCGGCGACGCCGGCGGCGCCACGCAGGTCAGCAGTGCCTCGGGTGCCGTCGCTCCGGCACCAGCGCCTTCGGCCAACTCGGGCACGAACGCGGCCGCTCCTGCGCCCGAGCCCGAGACGGTGCCGCTGCCTGCGCCCGCGCCTGGTCCCGCGCCCGCTCCTACCAGCGCTCCCACGCCCGCGCCTGCGCCGGCCACGGACCCGGTGGGCTCCGGCTCCGGCGGCTCCAGCTCTGGCTCTGGTTCTGGCTCCGGTGGTTCTGGTTCCGGCTCTACGCCGCCGCCGCCCCCGCCGCCTCCGCCCCCGCCGCC
>DASPKT010000008.1:0-9771 GCA_035627915.1 Azospirillaceae bacterium | reverse complement strand
CGGTGCCGCCCTCGCGGCGGTAGGCGGCGTAGACGACCTGGCCGTCCACCTCCAGCTCGTACCGGCGCCTGTCGCGGTTGTCGGTGACCCCGTCGGTCATGTCGAAGCTCCTCGGCGGATCGTTCCCCTCCTGGACATGGGCATGGTTCCGCATCGCCTCAATGGACGTCCTCCATCCGGGGTCACGCCGTGCGCTCCGGGAAGCCCCCCGGCAGGGCGGCGGCGCCCGCGTTCCGGCCGCAGGATCACTCTTGATATTAATAATGACTCGCAATACGGTCACCCCATCGATGCCCACGGCGGAGGCTGACATGAGCGGGAGCGTGCTGGATCTCACGGCGGCGGAGCAGCTGCTGGTCTGGTCGGCGCGGCGCTGGCGGCACGGGCGCCATGGCTGGGAGCAGGTGGAGGCGGAGTTCCGCCGGCACCTGGGCGCCGGCTGGGCGGACGCGCTGCTGGCGTGGGAGGAGGCGCTGGACCTGCTGCACCGCTGGCCCACCCGCCTGCCCCTGATCGCCAACGGCTGCGAGACGTCCGTCACCCTGGACGAGCGGCGGCTGCTGACCTGCGTCGCCCTGATGAGGGCCGGCAGCCCGGCCAGCACCGCGGTGCTGGTCCGCCACCTGGCGGCGGCGCCGGAACGGGCGGAACTGGTGGGCGCGCTGGCGCGGGTCGCCTCTGTGTCCGGCCCCCTGCCCCTGGCGGCGCCGCGGCGGCCGGCCGGCGACGGGCCGCTCCGCCGCGCCGTCAGTTGACCTCGGCGTAGGGGGCGAGCAGCGCGTCCACCTCGCCGGCCGCCCGCATCTCCGCCATCACGGCGTCGAACCGCTCCACCAGGGCGGCGCAGGCGCCGTCGCGGCGGAAGACGAAGTGCAGCGGCAGGCGCACCAGCGGCCGGTCCAGCGCCACCACCGCGCCGGCCAGCCCGCCGTCGCGCACGCGCACCTCGCCGATGCCGCGCGGGGCCACCATGAAGTCGGCGCGGCCGGCGGCCAGCATCCGCATGCCCTCCAGGATGGTGGCGGAATGCATATAGGTCAGGCGCTCCGCGGCGAAGCGGTCCCACGCCTCGCCGAAGCTGGTGCCGAGCGCGCCGATGGCGCTGCGCCCGGCGAGGTCCTCCATAGTGCGGAAATCGAACTCCTGGCCCTGCCGGACGAACAGCGCGATCTCCTCCTCGTGGAAGGGGGCGGAGTAGCGGAACTCCTCCTGCCGGGCGGCATTGGGAAAGGCGCCGGCGACGATGTCGACCTGGCCGGCCATCAGCGCCCCGAAGACCCGCTTCCAGGGCCCCTCCGGCTGGGCGCGGTAGCCGGTGCCGAGGCGCCGCAGCACCGCCGCGGCGAGGTCGTGTGCGCCGCCGACCAGCCGGTCCCCGTCCGCCACGCTGTAGGGCCGCCATTTCAGGTGGCCGGAGCCGACGCACTCCGCCGCGCCCGCCGGGCCGGCAGCCAGGACCAGGGCCAGCCCGAGGACCGCCGGCAGCCGCCTGCCACTTGCCGTTGCCGCCATGCACCCTCCCCCCCGCGGAGCGCGTACCAGCCTGGGGTGCCGTGGATGAACGAATCGCTAACGCCGGCTGTTGCAGGTCCGTCCTCACCCCGGGCCCCGTCCATACTGGAGCACATGATGAAGAATCCCGCCATGAGCCTGTGGCTCTCCTGGGCCAACCGGGCCGCCGGCGCCTGGACGGCGGCCGCGACCGCCGCCACGCGGCGCAACCAGACCGCCCTGCTGAAGGCGATGACCACGCCGCCCAAGCCGGGGCCAGCGCGCAAGAAGCCGGCGGCCAAGCGGAAGAAGGGCTGAGCCCTGCCGTCTGCCGCCTACCGCCGCCCGCCGGCCCGGTGGCGCGCGCCGCGCATGGAGCCGCCGGCGCGGGTGTCCTCGTCGAACAGCTCCGCCAGCTTCTCCATCATGGTGCCGCCCAGCTGCTCGGCGTCGACGATGGTGACGGCCCGCCGGTAGTAGCGGGTGACGTCGTGGCCGATGCCGATGGCGACCAGCTCCACCGGGCTGCGCGTCTCGATCCACTCGATGGCGTGCCGCAGGTGGCGCTCCAGGTAGTTGCCGCTGTTGACGGACAGCGTGCTGTCGTCGACCGGCGCGCCGTCGGAGATGACCATCAGGATGCGCCGCTGCTCCGGCCGCGCGATCAGGCGGTTGTGCGCCCAGAGCAGCGCCTCGCCGTCGATGTTCTCCTTCAGGATGCCCTCGCGCAGCATCAGGCCCAGATTCTTGCGGGCCCGGCGCCAGGGGGCGTCGGCGTCCTTGTAGACGATGTGGCGGAGGTCGTTCAGGCGGCCGGGGGCGGCCGGCTTGCCCTGGGATATCCAGCGCTCGCGGCTCTGCCCCCCCTTCCAGGCCCGGGTGGTGAAGCCCAGTATCTCCACCTTGACCGCGCAGCGCTCCAGCGTGCGGGCCAGGATGTCGGCGCTCATGGCGGCGATGGAGATGGGCCGGCCGCGCATGGAGCCGGAATTGTCGATCAGCAGGGAGACGACGGTGTCGCGGAAGTCGGTCTCGTTCTCCATCTTGAAGGAGAGCGGCAGGACCGGGTTCACCACCACGCGGGCCAGCCGTGCCGCGTCCAGGATGCCTTCCTCCAGGTCGAAGGCCCAGGCGCGGGTCTGCTTGGCCAGCAGGCGGCGCTGCAGCCGGTTCGCCAGCTTGGCGATCATGCCCTGCAGGTGCTGGAGCTGCTGGTCCAGCAGCAGGCGCAGCCGCGCCAGCTCGTCCGCGTCGCAGAGGTCGGCGGCGTCCACCACCTCGTCGAACTCGGTCGTGAAGGGCTTGTAGCCGTGTGGGTCGGGGTCGTTGCGGCGGTCGCGCTCGGGCCGCCAGGGCTGGCCCGGGTTGCCCGGCTCCTCCGAGCCGGAGCCGTCGGAGGCCTGGCGCTCGCTGTCGTCCTGCTCGCCCTCGGCGATCTCCTCGGTGCGGCTCTCGCTCTGCTCCTGCTGGGCGGAACTCTGCGCCTCGCCGGTCTGCTGCTCGCCCCCGGCCTGCTGCTGGTCGTCCGACTCGCTGTCGGACTGGTCGTCCTTCTGCTCCTCGTCCTCCTGCTCCTCCGTCTCCGGTTCGGCGCCGACCTCCATGTCCAGCTCGGAGAGGAGGCGGCGCACCTCGCGGGCGTAGAGGTCCTGGTCGCCCATGGTGCGGGACAGGCCGGAGAGGTCGCGGCCCAGCTTCTCCTGCACCCAGGGGCGCCAGAGGTCGACCGCGGCCCCGGCGGAGGCCGGCGGCGCCTCCCCCGTCATCGCCTCGCGGGCCAGCAGGCGCATCACCTCCGACAGCGGCACCTGGTCGCGCTCGGTGATCCGGTCGTAGCCCTGGCGGCGGTACTTCTCCTCCATCGCCGCACCCAGGTTCGCCGCCACGCCGGCCATGGCGCGCGCGCCCAGCGCCTCGCACCGGGCCTGCTCCATGGCGTCGAAGGTCTGGCGCGCCGTCTCCGACGTCGGCATGCGCTGGGCGTGGACGGCGGCGTCGTGGTGGCGCAGGCGCAGCGCCGCGGCGTCGGCGGCGCCGCGCACCTGCGCCACGTCGCGCGGGTTCAGGTCGCGCGCCGGCATCGGCACCCGGACGCGGCCGGGGGCCACGCCGGGCGGCTCGGCGGTGAAGCCCACCACCAGCTCCCGCTTCTCCGCGATGGCGCGGACGGTCGCGGCGGTGGCGCGCTTGAACACCTCGACGGGGGACTCGCGGTCGCTCATGTCGCCCGGCTCAGACCAGCGTCGCGTGGATGCCGCTCTCCGGCAGCTCGCGCCCGAAGCAGCGCTGGTAGTACTCGGCCACCGTGGAGCGCTCGACCTCGTCGCACTTGTTGAGGAAGGTCACGCGGAAGGCGAAGCCCAGATCGCCGAAGATCTCCGCGTTCTGGGCCCAGGTGATGACCGTGCGCGGGCTCATGACGGTGGAGATGTCGCCGGCAATGAAGCCGTTGCGGGTCAGCTCGGCCAGCCGGACCATGGCGGCGACCTGCCCGCGCTTCTCCTCGGTGTCGTAGCCCGGCACCTTGGCCAGCACGATCTTCACCTCGTCGTCGTGCGCCAGGTAGTTCAGCGTGGCGACCACGTTCCAGCGGTCCATCTGGCCCTGGTTGATCTGCTGGGTCCCGTGGTAGAGGCCGGTGGTGTCGCCCAGGCCGACCGTGTTGGCGGTGGCGAACAGGCGGAAGGCCGGGTGCGGTCGGATGACCCGGTTCTGGTCCAGCAGCGTCAGCTTGCCCTCGACCTCCAGCACGCGCTGGATGACGAACATCACGTCGGGGCGGCCGGCGTCGTACTCGTCGAACACGATGGCGCAGGGGTTCTGGAGCGCCCAGGGCAGGATGCCCTCGCGGTACTCGGTGACCTGCTTGCCCTCCTTCAGGACGATGGCGTCCTTGCCGACCAGGTCGATGCGGCTGATGTGGCTGTCCAGGTTCACCCGGACGCAGGGCCAGTTCAGCCGGGCCGCCACCTGCTCGATGTGGGTGGACTTGCCGGTGCCGTGGTAGCCCTGGATCATGACGCGGCGGTTGTAGGCGAAGCCGGCCAGGATCGCCATGGTCGTTTCGCGGTCGAAACGGTAGGCCTCGTCGATCTCCGGCACGTGCTCGTTGGACATGCTGAAGGCCGGGACCTGCATGTCGCTGTCGATGCCGAAGGTCTGCCGCACCGAGATGCGGATGTCGGGCCGGTCGATGGGCAGGGTGCTGGGGGAAGCCATGATGTCGCTTGCTCTCGGGACTGTTTTTCGTCGGGTCGGGCGGGGCGGCGGTCAGCCGGCGTAGGCGGCCTTCAGGGTGTTATAGGCCTGGTTGATGATCTTCAACGTTTCCTCGGCCTCCTTGGAACCGCCGTTGGCGTCGGGATGGTGCCGTTTCGCCAGTTCGCGGTAGCGGGCCTTGATGCGGGCGAAGTCCACGGGGGGCTCCAGCTCCAGCACGGCCAGCGCCTCCTCCTCCGGGGTGCGGGGCTGGCGGCGGGGCGGCGCCTCGGCGCGCTCCTCCCCCGTCCACTCGGCGCCGAAGACGAAATCGCCCATGGCCCGGTCGCGCAGGTAGCGCTCGCGGTTGCGCCACTCCCCCATGCGCCAGGTCGGGCGCTCCCAGGTGGTGGAGTTGCGGATGTGCGCCTCGATCTGGTCCTGGCTCATGCCGGCGTAGTAGTCCCAGGCCTTGTTGTAGGCGCGGACATGCTCCAGGCAGAACCAGTAGTATTCGTTCAGCCGGTCGCGGCCCTTGGGCGCGCGGTACTCCCCGCCCTCGCAGCAGCCGGGGTGGTCGCAGGCGCGCAGCGCCGCCTTCGGCGGTTCCTCCACGGTACGGTAGCTGGCGCGGCTTCTCTGCATTGCGAAAGTATGGGCGGGCGGCGGTGCCGTGACAAGCATGCCCGGCTGCTTCCGAAGGGCTAGGCAGGCATGCCCTGGAAGGGTGGAACGCGCGCTTCCCCACCCGCCCCAGTCCTATGCTCGGCGATCCGCCAGCGCGACCAGCGCCAGCCCGGCGCCGATCAGCGCCAGCCCGCCCAGGTTGGTGGCGGTCAGCGGCTCGCCCAGCGCCAGCGCCGACAGCAGCAGGCCGACGACCGGCACGCCCAGGCTGCCCAGCGAGGTGGTGACCGCCGGCAGCGCCCGCGTCGCCGTCACCATTGCCCAGAAGCCCAGGCCGGTGCAGACCGGCCCGTTGTAGAACAGCACCAGCGCCAGCTCCCACGACCAGTCCGTCTCCCGCCCGGCCTCCGCCAGCAGCGCCACCGGCACCACCACGGCGGCGGCCACCAGCATCTGCCAGGGGCCGAGCGACAGCGGCGTGCCCTCCCAGCGGTGGCCGCGCACCTGGACGATGTTGATGGCCCAGGCCAGCGCCGCCAGCATCAAGAGCCCGTTGCCCAGCAGGACCGAGCCGTCGCTCCAGTCCAGCGCCAGCGGGTTGAACATGACGGCGATGCCGGCCAGGCCCAGCGCCAGCCCCGCCGCCTTGGCGCGGTCCAACCGCTCTCCCAGGAACAGCAGCGCCAGCGGCACCACCCACAGCGGCGTGGTGTAGGAGAGGATGGCGGAGCGGCCGGCCGGCACGTGCTGCAGGGCGAAGTTGATGAGCAGCAGGAAGGCCGCCATCTGCAGCAGCCCCACCCAGGCGACGATGGGCCGGTCGTGGCGCGAGGGCAGCCGCAGCTGCCCGGCCACGGCGGCGACCAGGAACAGGGTGGCGCAGCCCAGCCCCAGCCGCCAGGCGGCGAAGGTGAAGGGCGGCATCAGCTGCAGCCCCACCTTCATGACCGGCCAGTTGGCGCCCCACAGCACCATGATGAGCGCCAGCAGCACCGCCGCGCGGGCGGGCCGCACCGGGCGGCTGGCCGGGGCGGCGGCGGGCTTGTCTGTCCGCCGGGCGGCGGGGGCGGGGTCTGGCACGGCGGGGCTCCCTTCCGGCGGCGGGCTTCTTGACAGGGGCGCGCCGGCGGCGCACCTCAGGGGCAGAAGAACGCCCCCGGGACAGGATCGGACCGCCCCATGGAGTACCAGACGCGGATGCGGACCAAGCTGACGGAAGCCCTAGCGCCCCGCCGGCTGGACATCAAGGACGAGTCGCACCGCCACGCCGGCCATGCCGGCCACCGGCCGGAGGGGGAGACCCATTTCGACGTGGAGATCGTCTCCGACCGCTTCGCCGGCCTGTCCCGCGTCGCCCGCCAGCGCCTGGTCTACCAGATCCTGGCGGCGGAGCTGGCGGAGCGGGTGCACGCCCTGTCGCTGCGCACCCTGACGCCCGACGAGGCGGAGCGCGGCTGAGGCGCACCCCCGGGGATTATCACTTGAGAATGGGACGCGTCCGCTGGTTGAAGCGGGCGGCCTGCCTGCGCTAAACTCCAATTGTTTGTATAAGGCGAATTACGCTCAACCCTGGTGCGCCTTCCCGCCACCGGTGCGCGGCCGACAGACATGGAGTGACCGGTGCCGCCCCCGCGCAAGAACCGACCGACGACCGCAGAGCCGGGGAAGAGCACCCTGGAGAGCTACAACCTGTTCGTCGACCGCGGCCGCACCAGCGTGCGGCTGGAGCCGCAGATGTGGGACGCGCTGAACGACATCGCCCGGCGCGAGGGGCGCACGGTCAACGCCATCGCCGCCGAGATCGACCGCCACATGCCGCCGGAAAGCTCGCTCACCTCCGCCATCCGCGTCGTGGTCATGGCCTACTACCGGGCCGCCGCGACCGAGGAGGGGCACGCCATGGCCGGCCACGGCACCGGCCGGGGGATCGACGCCGCCGCCCTGCTGGCCCCGCCGCCGCCCCAGCCCCCGCGCCGCCGCGGCCGCACCCCGAAGCGCCTGGCGGAGCCCGGCCCGGCCTGACCCGCCTCCCCGGCCCCGGCGGAGGGCGCTGACCGGGCCGTCCCGCCCCTGTATGATGCCGCCGCCGGCGCGCCCGGGTGGCGGCGCCGAGGGGGAGGGGCCATGGGGCAGGACGCCTTCGAGCGGTTCGACGCGATGATCGCCGGCTGGCCCGACGGGCTGGCGGCCGGGGCCGACGCCGCCCTGGTCCGGACGCTGGACGCCATGCTGGCGCAGGACCGGCGCGAGGCGTTCCTGCGCGCCGGCCGGCAGGCCTGCCCCGCCGTCGCCCGCGCGCTGATGGACCTGATGCCGGACGGCGCGGCCGCCGGCTGCGGCGACCTGTTCGCCGCCATGGACCTGCTGGAGGCGCTGGAGGGCTGGTTCGCCCGGCACAACCGGCGTGGCGAGGCGATGCCGATCCGCAAGGACGCCGCCCGTACCCTGGTCCGCCGCACCGACGCCATCCTGGACCGGGTCAAGGCCGACCTGGAGCAGGAGGACCATCCCGACCTGCACCGGATCGGGCTGGAGGCGGTGAAGCTGGACCTGATCCGCATGCTGCTGGCCCGCTACGGGTCGGAGGCCGACCTGGCGCACCTGGACAGCCGCCTGGCGCTGCTGGGCCGCCTGACGCTGCGCCGGGTGACCCGGGTGGTGGCGGAGGCGGCGAAGAGCCCGGACCTGTCGGTGCGCCTGGACCTCGTGCTGACCCTGGCCCATGTGGACGAGCTGCTGGTCCTGGCGGAACGGGTCCTGGAGGTCGAGTCGGCCGAGTTCAGCCGCCACCCCGCCCTGATGGCGGAGCGGATCGGGCTGGACGTGGTGGAGCATTTCGCCGGCGCGCTGCGCGCCTTCGCGCCCGTCCTGCTGGACGAGCTGGAGCAGCGCATCGACGCCGGGGCCGACTACCTGATCGTCCGCGAGGCCTGGTTCCGCAAGCTGCGCCAGGTCATCCGCTTCTGCGAGGGGCTGAAGCACCCCTCCGTGCAGATGCGGATGCAGGAGTTCTCCGGCTACATGCGCGGCCGGCTGGCCCGGCTGGAGGCCCGCCAGCGCCGCCGCGCCGCCTCAGCGGACGGAGGCCACGGCGGCAAGCCGGTCGGGGTGGATCGGGAAGATGCTTGAGAAGCCGCTGATGTCGAAGACTTCCCGCACATGCGGGTGGAGCGCGCAGACGGCGAGGCGCACGCCCTTCTCCCGGCACTGCTTGGCGGTCTTCAGGAGGGTGCGCAGCCCCAGGCTGCTGACATAGTCCAGCCCGGCGAAGTCGATCACCAGCCCGCGCAGGTCCGGGTCGGCGACGGTGGCGTCCAGCTTCGCCTCCACGCCTGGCACGGTGGCGCTGTCCAGCCGGCCCTTCAGCGCCAGCACGGCGACGTCCCGGACCCAATCCTCGGCAACGTGCATCGCGGCATCCCCGCCCTGTCCCGTGGCGCACGAAATTAACCGAGACGGAGGGCGCGCGCCACCCGCGGGCGCTCAGTCCCCCGCGGCGGCGTCCTTGGGGCCGGTATAGAACTCCGGGTACCACTCCTTCACCAGCGGGCCGGCGCTGTCCATGACGTGGCAGGTGTCCAGGACCGGCGGGCGGGGACGCGGGCGCGGGGCCGCGCCTGCCGCCTCCGCCGCCCGGCGCTTCTGCTCCTGCTCGCGCGAGACGATGGGGCCGATGGTCTGGAAGGCCGTGGTCGCCACCGGCCCCAGCAGCTCCACCAGGTGGGTGCAGCCCTCGGTCCCGCCCAGCCGGTCCTTCACCGCCTGGGTCCAGCCCGACGCGACGCGCAGCCCCACCAGCCGCTGGAAGTTCGGCGTGATCGCCGGGCAGCCCCGGAAGGGCGCATGGTCCGTCACCGCCTCCACCGCCCGCACCGTCAGCGTGTCGTCGAGCGTCAGGCGGATCCACATCTCGTGCAGGAGATCCCCCGGCTGCAGCGCGCCGCGCCAGGTATTCTCGAAGGGGTAGGTCTTCTGGTCGGTGATGTGCCCCTCGATGTCCCAGAGCCCGTCGGCGCGGCGGTAGCCCTGGCAGGTGACCCGGCGGGTGTGGAGGTGCTGGCGCTCGGCCGGTGCGGAGAGCGGCATGGCGTCCTCGTCGGTGCTGGCGGATAAAAACGAACGATCGTGCGGAGGAGTATGGCCGGCCGCCGCCGCGGGGGTCAAGCCGGGCGGCCGGGGGGCTGGGATGCGCGGGGCGGCGGGGCCGATGCGCCTTTCGGGTGCGGCCGGGAGGGGGTGCGTGCTTCTGACCGAGCTCAGCATGAGGACGGTGGATGCCGGGCCCGGCGTAACCTGGAGGTAGGTCGCATGGAGCGTAAGCGCAATGCGACGGGCCCGGCCGACACGTCGCATTGCGCCTTCGGCTCCATGCGACCTACGGATCTGAGTCGCCCCCCTACCGCACCAGGAACCGCAGCAGCCGGTCGATGCGGGGGCCGAAGGGGGGGCGCATCA
>DASPKT010000007.1:0-16059 GCA_035627915.1 Azospirillaceae bacterium | reverse complement strand
GGATTCCACCGGGCGTTGGAGACGCGCCTGGAGGCCTGTGAAGCGGAACTTGCGGAGTTCAGCATTGACCCTGTCGGGCACAACAGAACATACCGCCTACGCGTAGACGGTATGATCCTGGGCGCGGACGCCGCCATGATGGCGGCGCTTCCGGTGGCCGCCCTGCCCTCCCCCGGGCCGCGCGGCTGGGCAATCGGCTGCCTGTGGGTCCGCGAGGGCTCCACGCTTGGCGGCCGGGTGATGGCCCGGAAGCTGGACCACCTGCTCGCCGGGGAAGCAGGGCGGACATTCCTTCTCGGCGGTCCGGACGACGCCCTGCTTTGGCGGGATTGCTGCCGGGCCGTGGAGGAATGCGGCGCCGATCCCGCCCGCCTCGCGGCCATGGTGGAGGCGGCCTGTGCGGTTTTCGACGCATTCGCGGACTGGTTCGCGACGGAACCGGCCGGGACAATGTACGCTTAAGTCGATTATCGCAGGATGCCCGGGTCGTGTACTGTTTGCACCGGACCCGGCCGACGCCGGCCGCCCGCCCCAGAGAGGCCGATGCGCACCTTCCTGAACCTGACCATCCCGCGGAAGCTGCTGCTGGCGTTCCTGGCGATGATCGCCGTCGTCATCGCCTTCACCGGCGTCAGCGTCATCCAGATCAGCAACATCCAGCAGGCCAGCAACTGGACCGCCCATACCTTCAACGTGATCGAGGCGGCGGAGTCGGTCCGCGCCGCCATGATCGACCAGCAGACCGGGCTGCGCGGCTTCCTGGAGGGTGGGCGGGACGAGTTCCTGGACCCGTACCGCCGCGGCCGGGTGCAGGCCGAGGACGCCACCCGCCGGCTGCGGCAGCTGACCGTCGACAACCCCGGGCAGCAGCGCCGCATCGAGGCGCTGTGGCAGCAGATCGAGGACTGGCACGACAAGTACGCCGAAACCCGGCTGGCGACGCCGGTCGGCCAGGACCCGGCGGCCGACCGCGCGCTGGCGGCCGAGGGCAAGGCCGCCATGGACATGGTCCGCGCCCAGGTCGGCGAGATCATCGCGGAGGAGCGCCGCCTGCTGGACGAGCGCATGGCGGGCGAACGGGTCGCGATCCGCACCGCCTACTGGGCCGCGGGCATCGGCTGCTTGGCACTGCTGGCGGTCGCCGGGGCCGCCTGGTGGCTGCTCACCCGCGGCATCGCCCAGCCGATCGAGTCGATGACGCGGCTGATGCTGCGCCTGGCGGAGGACAAGCTGGACGTCCGCGTCGAGGGGCAGGGGCGCCGGGACGAGCTCGGCGGCATGGCCCGCGCGCTGGCGGTCTTCAAGGACAACGCCGTCGAGCGCCGCCGCCTGCAGCAGGAGCGCGAGGCCGCGGCCCGCGCCGTGCGCGAGAACGAGGCGCGGCTGCGCGCCATCTTCGACAGCGTGCAGGAGGGCATCCTGACCGCGGACGCCGCCGGCGCCGTCGAAAGCGCCAACGGGGCGGTGCTGCGCCTGTTCGGCCACGATGCCGAGAGCCTGCGCGCCGCCGGGCTGCCGGGACTGCTGGCGCTGCCGGGCGGGGAGCCGCTGGACGCGGCGTCGGTGCTGGCCCGCGCCGACGGCGGCAGCTTCGAGGCGTCCGGCCGCCGCGCCGGCGGCGGCGGACTGTTCCCCGTGGAGGTCACCGCGACCCGCGCCGGGGAGGACAGGCTGCTGACCCTGACCATCCGCGACATCTCCGCCCGCAAGGAGATGGACCGCATGAAGAACGAGTTCATCTCCACCGTCAGCCACGAGCTGCGCACGCCGCTGACCTCCATCCGCGGCGCGCTGGGCCTCGTCGTCGGCATGGGGGCGGGGCTGCCGGAGAAGATGCTGTCGCTGGTCCAGATCGCCCACCGCAACGCCGAGCGGCTGATCGGGCTGGTCAACGACATCCTGGACATCGAGAAGATCGAGTCCGGCCGCATGGAGTTCAGCTTCCACCACCTCGACCTCGCCGAGGCGGCGGCGGAGGCGGTGGAGGCCAACAACGCCTACGCCGCCGGCCGCAGGGTGGAGCTGCGCCTGAAGGTGGAGACGGCGCCCGTGATGGTCATGGCGGACGCCCAGCGCCTGCAGCAGGTGATGGCCAACCTGATCTCCAACGCGGTCAAGTTCTCGCCCGAGGGCGGCGAGGTCACGGTGACCGTCGGCGTCGATCCCGCCGGCCGGGCGCGCGTGGCGGTGCACGACGTGGGCCCCGGCGTGCCGGAGTCGTTCCGCGCCCGCATCTTCCAGAAATTCGCCCAGGCCGACAGCGCCGACAGCCGGGCCAAGGGGGGCACCGGCCTCGGCCTCAGCATCAGCCGCATGATCGTGGAGCGCCACAGCGGCGAGGTCGGGTTCGAGAGCCGGCCGGGCGACACCTGCTTCCACATCCACCTGCCGCTGGCCTCCGACGGGCGCGTGGTGGCGGCCGACGGGCCCGGCGCCGCGCCGGCACCGGCTCAGCGCCGCGTGCTGGTGTGCGAGGACGACGCCTATGTCGGCCAGATGCTGGCGCGCATGGTGGAGGACCTCGGGGTGGAGGTGGACCTGGTGCACAGCGCCGCCGACGCGCGCGCGGCCCTGGAGGCGCGGCGGTACGACGGCATGACCCTCGACCTCGGCCTGCCCGACGAGGACGGGCTCAGCCTGTTCAAGTCGCTGCGCCGCGACGGCCGCTTCCGCACCCTGCCGGTCCTGGTCATCTCCGCCGCCGCGACGGAGGGGGCCCGGATGATGAACGGCGACGCCGTCGGCATCGTCGACTGGCTGGACAAGCCGGTGGACGAGGCGCGGCTGGCAGAGGCGCTGCGCTCCCAGTTCCCGCCGGAGGACGACGGGCGCCTGCCGCAGATCCTCTATGTCGAGGACGACCGCGACCTGCGCGTGCTGGTGGACCGGCTGCTGTCGGGCTCGGCCCGCGTGGTGGGGGCGGAGGACCTGGCCGGCGCCCGCCAGTGGCTCGCCCACCAGCCCTTCGACCTGGTCATCCTGGACATCGGGCTTGGCGAGGAATCCGGCCTCGACCTGCTGCCCTTCATCGCGACGCTGGACGCGCCCCCGCCGGTGCTGGTCTTCTCCGCCCAGCGGGTCTCGTCCAGCATCTCCGGCAAGGTGGCGGGGGCGCTGCTGAAGTCGCAGACCAGCAACGAGGACCTCAGCCGCAGGATCCTCGGCATGATCGAGACGCGCAGGGGAGGGGCCGTTGCCTGAGCTCAGGACCGTGATGTACGTGGACGACGAGCCGGACATCCGCGCCATCGTCGAGCTGTCGCTGAACGCCATCGCCGGGCTGGACGTGGTCGCCTGCGCGTCGGGCGAGGAGGCGCTGGCCAAGGTCGGCGCGGCCCCGCCGCAGCTGATCCTGCTGGACGTCATGATGCCCGGCATGGACGGGCCCGCCACCCTGGCGGCGCTGCGCGGCCGCCCCGACACCGCCGCCATCCCGGTCGTCTTCCTGACCGCCAAGGTGCAGCCCAACGAGGTGGCGCGGCTGAAGGAGCTGGGCGCCGTCGACGTCATCGCCAAGCCCTTCGACCCCATGACCCTGGGGGCCGAGGTCAAGGCCATCTGGGCCCGCGGGGCCTAGGCCGGGGCGGGGCGCGCGATGGCGAACGACGCCGGTCCCGACGACCTCCAGGCCAAGATCGCCGCCATCCGCGCGGCGTTCCTGGAGCAGCTTCCCGCGCGCATCGCCACGATGGAGGCGGCCGCCGCGGCCCCCGGCGGGGCGGCGGAGCTGGTCCGCCTGGCGCACAGCCTGGCCGGGTCCGGCGGCACCTTCGGCATCGACGCGCTGACCGACGTCGCCCGCGCCGTGGAGGCGGCCGCCCGCGCCCGCCTGGACGGGCAGGACGCCGGCCCCGTGCTGGCCGAGGGCCTGGCCCGGCTGCGCGCGGTGGCGGAGGAGGCGGTCCGCTCCGGCCCCCTGCCGCCGGAGGCCGAGGGGCCGCGCGGCGACCGCGGGCAGAGGATATACCTGCTGGAGGACGATGCGGAGCAGGCGGGCTGGCTCGCCAGCCAGCTCCGCCCCTATGGCTACGAGGTGACGCCGTACCTGGAGCCCGCCCCCTTCGCCGCCGCGGTTCGGGAGGGGCGGCCGGACGTGCTGCTGGTGGACGTGGCCTGCGGCGGCGACCTGCTGGCCGGGCCCGACACCGTGTCGGTCCTGGCGAGCGAGGACGGCGGCGCGCCGCCGGCGATCTTCCTGTCGGCCCGGGGCGACTTCCAGGCGCGGCTCCAGGCGGTGCGGGCCGGCGGCGCCGGCTACGTCGCCAAGCCGCCCGACATCGCCCAGCTGGTGGACCAGCTCGACGTGCTGACCGGCCGCGCCGAGCCGGTGCCCTTCCGCATCCTGGTCGTGGACGACGACCGGCTGCTGGGCGCCGGCTACGTGCTGGGGCTGGAGCGGCGCGGCATGGTCGCCCGCCTCGTCACCGACCCGGCGCTGGCGCTGGACGCCATCCGCGACTTCAATCCCGACCTGGTCGTGACGGACGTGATGATGCCGGGATGCAGCGGGTTCGAGCTGGCCGCCGTGCTGCGCCAGTTCGACGGGCTGCTGGCCCTGCCCATCGTGTTCCTGACCGGCGACGCGGAGACGGGCGCGCGGCGCCACGCCCTGGACCTCGGCGCCGACGCCTACCTGGTCAAGCCGATCTCCCTGGCCGAGCTGGCCGACCAGGTGCAGGCGCGGGCCAGGCGTGCCCGGCAGCTGCGCACCCTGATGATCCGCGACAGCCTGACCGGCGTGCTGAACCACGCCATGGTGCAGGAGCACCTGCGCACCGAGGTCGCCCGCGCCCAGCGCGACGGGGCGCCGCTGTCCTTCGCCATGATCGACCTCGACCACTTCAAGTCGGTCAACGACACCCACGGCCACGCGGTCGGCGACCGGGTGCTGAAGTCGATGGCGCGCATGCTGCAGCAGCAGCTCCGCCGCACCGACCTGGTCGGCCGCTACGGGGGCGAGGAGTTCGCCGTCCTGATGCTGCGCACCCGCGCCGCCGACGCCAAGCGCCGGCTGGACCTGCTGCGCGAGGGGTTCGGGGAGCTGACCCTGATCGGCAGGCACCCGTTCCGGGTCACCTTCAGCGCCGGCGTGGCCGAGCTGCTGCCGGGCGAGGACGCGCGCCGCCTGGCCCAGGCCGCCGACGCCGCCCTCTACGCCGCCAAGGCCGGCGGCCGCGACCGGATCGAGCTCAGGGCCGCAGGCAGCCCTAGCAGCACCGGCTGACGCCGCTCCACCGCCGCTCCAGTTCCGAGAGGTAGAAGGCCTCGCGGTCGAGCGGGGGCATCTCGGGGTGCAGCGACGCTTGCCGCTCCAGGTAGCGGTCGTAGGCGTCGTCGCCGGTCAGCTGGCGCAGTCCCTCCCAGAACCCGCGCAGCATGCCGACGGGAACCGCCCCCGCCATCAGTCGTCGCCCCCCTGCACCGCCAGGGTGCCGGCCGGGACGTAGGGCGCCTCGGACAAAGGCGGCACCGGACGGCCCTTGACGTGGCGGACGGAGATGCGCGCGACCTCCACGATGGTGATCCACAGCACGAAGATGAAGAACACCGTCAGCCCGGCGTCCAGCCGCTGGTTGAAGATCAGCTGCGGGGCGGCGGCCGCCTGCGCCGCCGACAGGGTGCCGGCCTCCAGCTTGGCCGCCATGGCGTCGGCACCGGCCAGGAAGCCCACGCGCGGGTCGCTGGAGAACAGCTTCTCCCAGGCGGCCCAGGTGGTGGTGAAGGCCAGGAACGCCATCGGCGCGCCGGTCACCCAGGCGTAGCGGGCCTTGTCCTGCTTCACCAGGATGCCGGTCGCCACCGCCAGCGCGATGGCCGCCAGCATCTGGTTGGAGATGCCGAACAGCGGCCAGAGGATGTTGATGCCGCCGTTGGGGTCGATGACGCCGATGTAGAGGAAGTAGCCCCAGGTCGCCACGAACAGGGCGGAGCAGACGACCGTGGAGGGATAGCTGCCGGTGTCGCCCAGCGGCTTCCAGATGTTGCCCAGCAGGTCCTGCAGCATGAAGCGGCCGACGCGGGTGCCGGCGTCCACCGCGGTCAGGATGAACAGCGCCTCGAACATGATGGCGAAGTGGTACCAGAGGGCCAGCAGCCCCTGGCCGAAGGCGCCGGCGAAGATGGTGGCCATGCCGACCGCCAGCGACGGCGCGCCGCCGGTGCGGGCCAGCAGCGTCGTCTCCCCCATCGACGCCGCCAGGTCGCGCATCTGCTGCGCCGTGACGGGATAGCCCCAGCCGCTGATGGTGGCGGTCGCCTGCTCCACCGTCGATCCCACGATACCGGCGGAGCTGTTGATGGCGAAGTAGACGCCCGGCTCCAGCACGCAGGCGGCGATCAGCGCCATGATGCCGACGAAGCTCTCCATCGCCATGCTGCCGTAGCCGACCAGCCGCAAATCCGCCTCCGACGCGATCAGCTTCGGCGTCGTGCCGGAGGAGATCAGCGCGTGGAAGCCGGACACCGCCCCGCAGGCGATGGTGATGAACAGGAAGGGGAAGATGTGCCCGGCCACCACGGGGCCGGTCCCGTCGGTGAACTGCGTCACCGCCGGCATGCGGATCTCGGGCCTCAGGATGATGACGCCGACCGCCAGCATCAGGATGGCGCCGATCTTGATGAAGGTGCTGATGTAGTCGCGCGGGGCCAGCAGCAGCCAGACCGGCAGGATGGTGGCGACGAAGCCGTAGCCGATGACCCACAGCGCCAGGGCCGGCCCGTCCATGTCGAACATGGGCCCCAGCGTCGGGTGCTCCGCCACCCAGCGGCCACCCACCGTGGCCGCCAGCAGCAGGAAGAGGCCGATCAGCGATCCCTCCAGCACCCGTCCGGGCCTTATCGCGCGCATGTAGACGCCGACCAGGACGGCGATGGGGATGGTGGCGGCGACGGTGAAGGCGCCCCAGGGGCTGTGCTTCATGGCGTTGACCACGACCAGGCCCAGCACCGCCACGATCAGCACCATGATCAGCAGCGTGCCGACCAGCGCCGCCGACCCGGCGACCGGGCCCAGCTCGTCCCGGGCGATCTGGCCCAGCGTGCGTCCGTCGCGGCGGGTAGAGCACCAGAGGATCACCATGTCCTGCACGCAGCCGCCCAGCACCGCGCCCGCCAGCAGCCACAGCGTGCCCGGCAGGTAGCCGAACTGGGCCGCCAGGGTGGGCCCGACCAGCGGGCCGGCGCCGGCGATGGCCGCGAAATGATGGCCGAAGGTGATCCAGCGGTGGGTGGGCACGTAGTCGCGCCCGTCGTTCAGCCTGAGCGCCGGGGTTGCGCGCGAGGGATCGGCGCCCAGCACCTTCGCCGCGATCCAGCCGGCGTAGAGCCGGTAGGCCACCGCATAGATGCCGGCCGCCGCGGCGATGAACCAGATGGCGTTGATGCTCTCGCCCCGGTGCAGGGCGATGCCGCCGAGACACGCGGCGCCGAATACGCCGACGACCACCCACACCAGGTTCCGCCCCAGGGATGCTGCGACCGACGCCATGGCTTTCCTCCGCCATTGCAGGATTTGACGCATCAGCAAAGGCTTAACAGCGGAATCCGCCGATGGTGTCAGGCCCCCTCTCTTTCGGGGTCGTCGGGGCGGAACCGGCCTCCGCCCCGTTTCGTCGGCGAAGCGACGCGCAAGAGGGACCGGGGCCGATGAAGCGCATCCTCCTCACCATCGCCGTCCTGGTGCCGCTGGGGGCGCTGGGCGCGTTCCTGTTCGCCTGGAGCGGGCTCTACAACGTGTCGGCCTCCAGCGGACACTGGCCGGTCAGCACCTGGTTCCTGCATTTCGGCCTGCGCAACTCGGTCGAGACGCAGTCCATGCTGATCGACGTCCCGGACCTCTCGCATCCCGCGCAGGCCATGCTGGGGCTGGGCCACTACCAGTACGCCTGCGCGCCCTGCCACGGCTCGCCCGCGGTGGCGCCCAACGCCATCGCCCAGCAGATGCTGCCGGTCCCGCCCTACCTGCCCGACAAGGTGGGGGAGTGGGAGGACGAGGAGCTGTTCTGGATCGTCAAGCACGGGCTGAAATACTCCGGCATGCCGGCCTGGCCGACCCAGCAGCGCGACGACGAGGTCTGGGGCGTGGTCGCCTTCCTGCGGCGGATGCCGTCGATAGGCTCGGAGGAGTACCGGCGCCTCTCCGGCCTGGACGCGCTGCCCGACCAGGGGCCGGAGGGCGACCGGGCGGGCAGTTCCGGCCTTCTGGAGAACCGGCCCGTCGCCTGCGCCCGTTGCCACGGCCCGCGCGGCGCCGGCGGGGGCGAGGGGGCGTTCCCGCGCCTGGCCGGCCAGTCCGCCGACTACCTCGCCGCCGCCCTCGATGCCTATGCCCTGGGCGCCCGGCCCAGCGGCGTCATGCAGCCCATCGCCGCCGAGCTGACCCCGGAGGAGCGGCGCCGGGCCGCCGACTACTACGCGGCGCAAGCCGGCGCCCCGCCGCTCACCATGCCGCCCGTGCCCGCCGACCTGCTGGCCGAGGGGGAGGCCATCGCGCTGCGCGGCACCCCGGCCCAGGGCGTGCCGGCCTGCCAGGGCTGCCACGGCGCCACCCGCCCGCCCGCGACGCCCGCCCTGGAGGGCCAGTGGCCCCGCTACATCGAGCAGCAGCTGCGCCTCTGGAAGGCCGGCAACCGCGGCGGCACGCCGTCGTCGGAGGTCATGGGCCAAGTGGCGCTGCGCCTGGACGACCGGCAGATCGAGGCGGTGGCGGCGTGGTACGGAGCGCGGCCTGTGCCTTGAAATGATCCATCCGTTGGTCCAATCTGTCTGGTAAGACTGACCCGGAGCCGCCTGATGGACGTGCCCGTATCCGATGCCAAGGCGCAACTCACCGAACTGGTCCGCCGGGCCGAGGCGGGGGAGGAGGTCGTCTTGACGCGCCACGGCCGGCCGGTGGTGCGATTGCAACCACTTGCGCCGAAACCGTCACATGCGGCACGCAGCGCCGCCATCGCAGCCATCATCGCGGAAGCCCGGGCGGCCCCGTCCCCGGACACGTCGGCCGCACGGAGCCAGGACTTCCTCTACGGCGACGACGGACTTCCCCTCTGATGGTCGTCATCGACACCTCCGCCCTGATGTCGATCACCCTCGGCGAGGAGACGGCGGAGGCCTGCAAGGCTGTGCTGGACGCGGAGGATACGATCCTCATCTCGGCGGGAACCCTGGCGGAGGCACTGGTCGTCGCCGAGCGCCGCGGCCTGCGGCGGCGCCTCGAGACACTGGTGGCGGCGCTTTCTCCCGTCATCGAGCCGGTGACCGCGACCGCCGCCGGCGAGGTCGCGGAGGCGTACCGGTCCTGGGGCAAAGGCATGCACCCGGCAGGGCTGAACTTCGGCGACTGCTTCGCCTATGCACTGGCCCGCCGGGAGGGCGCGCCCCTCCTGTTCGTCGGGGACGACTTCTCCCGGACCGACGTGAGGCCCGCGGCGACCCGCCCCTGACCGGGCCTCCTACCGGAAGGCGGGGACCGGCCGCCGCCAGCCCCCGCGGGTCCCTTCTCAGTCCCGGTCGTCGCCCATCCGCCCCGGCGCGCCGGCGTCGGTCTTCGGTTCCGGCTTGGCGGTGGTGCCGCCCTCCTGGCTGACCTGGCCGGGGCGGGAGGTGCCGCGGCGCGTCTCGTCGGGATTTCGGTCGGTCGGCGGGCCCTCGTGCCCGCCCTGCTGGGCGTCGACGTCGGTGCCGCCGCCGGTGCGGTGGAACTTGGTGCGGTCCTCGGCCATCTGGCGTCCTCCTGTCCTGTGCTCCCCCGCGGGGGAGGTCTGGGTTCAACCGGGCGGCCGGCGGGGGCGTTCCCCCCGGCCTAACCCGACCGCTCCCGCCCGGCGCCGCAACCATGGCGGCCCGGCCGGCGTTAAGCCGTGACCGCGGTCCCCCGCCGGGCGGCCGCGCGGGAGGAGGCATGAGCAGCGCGCCCCGGGCATCCCAGGCAGGACCCTTCGCCCGCGGCCGCGCCGGCGCCGCACTCGCGCTTGCCCTGTTGGCGCTCGCCCTGTTGGGGGCCTGCGGCGAGGAGGAGCGGGCCGAGGTGCGCCCGCTGGGCGACGTGAACGAGGGCCGCGCCATCGTCGGCCGCGTCGGCTGCGGCGCCTGCCACGTCATCCCCGGCGTGCCGGGGGCCCGCGGCTCCGTCGGGCCGTCGCTGGAGGGCTTCGCCGCGCGCGGCTACATCGGCGGGGTGCAGCCCAACACGCCGGCCGTGCTGGTGGCCTGGCTGCGCGACCCGCCCGCCTTCTCCCCCCGCACCGCCATGCCCCCGCAGCCGCTGGACGAGCGCGAGGCGCTGCAGGTGGCGGCCTTTCTCTACACCCTGAAGTGAGGGGGAACGCCCGTGCGACAGCACCGAACCGCCGCCCTCCTGACGCCGTTGCTGCTGTCCGCCTGCACCGGCGCGCAGTCGGCACTGGCCCCGCAGGGGCCGGAGGCGGCGCAGGTGGCGGTGCTGTCCTGGGTGATGTTCGCCGGGGCCGCGCTGATCCTGGCGCTGGTCAGCGTGCTGGCGGCCCTGGCCGTGTTCGCGCCCGCGCGGGTGCGGGGCTGGCTGGGCGACCGGCGGGTGGTGGTGTGGGGCGGCATCGCCTTTCCCGTGGTGGTGCTGACGGCGCTGCTGGTCTACGGGCTGTGGGTGCTGGGCACGGCCGCGGCCCGCACCGCCACGCCCGGAGGGCCGGTGATCGAGGTGACGGGGGAGCAGTGGTGGTGGCGCGTGCGCTACCTCGACGCCGAGGGCCGCCCCTTGTTCGAGACGGCGAACGAGGTGCGGCTGCCGGTCGGGCGCACGGTGGAGTTCCGTCTGCGTGCCGCCGACGTGATCCACAGCTTCTGGGTCCCCGTCCTGGGCGGCAAGCTGGACATGATCCCGGGTCGGGAGAACGTGCTGCGGCTGCGCGCCGACGCGCCCGGCACCTTCCGCGGCCAGTGCGCCGAGTACTGCGGCGGCCCGCACGCCCTGATGGCCTTCGGTGTGGTGGCGATGGAGCCGGCGGCGTTCCAGGGCTGGATGGACGCCCAGGCCCGGCCGGCGGCGGAGCCGGCCGGTGCCGAGGCCGCGCGCGGGCGGGAGCTGTTCCTGGGGGCCGGCTGCGGCGCCTGCCACGTGGTGCGGGGCACGCCGGCGGCGGGCGCACTCGGCCCCGACCTCACCCATGTCGGCGGGCGCGAGAGCATCGGCGCCGGCCTGCTGCCCACCCACCGCGGCACGCTGGCCGGCTGGATCGCGGGTTCCCAGGCGATCAAGCCCGGCAACCGCATGCCCGACTTCAACACCCTGCCCGGAGAGGACCTCCGCGCGCTGGCGCTCTGGCTGGAAGGGCTGAAATGACCGACGCGGCGGAGCGCCAGTACCCGAACCCCGTGCCGCGGCCGCCGGAGGAGCTGGAGACGCTGGAGCGCGTCTGGCGCCCGCCGGGCGGCCTGCGCTTCCTGACCGTGGTCAACAACACCTATATCGGCCTGTTCTACATCGGCACGGCGATCCTGTTCTTCATCCTGGCGGGCGTGCTGGGGCTGCTGATCCGCATGCAGCTGGCGGTGCCGGGCAACGACCTCGTCGCCCAGGACACCTACAACCAGATCTTCACGGTGCACGGGACCACGATGATGTTCCTGTTCGCCGTGCCGGTCGTGGAGGCGATGGGCGTCTACCTGCTGCCCGGCATGCTGGCGGCGCGCGACCTGCCGTTCCCCAGGCTCAGCGCCTACGCCTTCTGGGCCTACTTCGTCGGCGGGCTGGTGTTCTTCGGCAGCCTGTTCTGGGGCCTGGCGCCGGACGGCGGCTGGTTCATGTACCCGCCGCTGACCAGCTACCAGCACTCCCCCGGGATCAACGCGGACTTCTGGCTGCTGGGCATCGGCTTCATCGAGATCTCCGCCATCGCCGGCGCCATCGAGATCATCGTCGGCGTGCTGCGCACGCGCGCACCCGGCATGACGCTGGACCGGCTGCCGGTCTACGCCTGGGCGATGCTGATGCTGGCGCTGCTCATCATCATCGCCTTTCCCGCCGTCATCCTGGCGACGGCGCTGCTGGAGCTGGAGCGGGCCTTCCACTGGCCCTTCTTCGTGGCGGAGAAGGGCGGCGACCCGCTGCTCTGGCAGCACCTGTTCTGGATCTTCGGCCACCCCGAGGTCTACATCATCTTCCTGCCGGCCGCGGGCTTCGTGTCGATGATGGTGCCGACCATGGCGCAGACGCCGCTGGTGGGCTACCGGCTGGTGGTGCTGGCCATCCTGGCGACCGGCTTCGCCGGCATGGGCGTCTGGGTCCACCACATGTTCGCGACCGGCATCCCGTCGCTGTCGGTGGGATTCTTCTCCGCCGCCAGCATGGCCGTCTCGGTGCCGAGCGGCATCCAGGTCTTCGCCTGGATCGCCACCTTCGCCCGCGGCAAGGCCCGCATCGCCACCCCGACCCTGTTCATCCTGGGCTTCCTGTTCATCTTCACGCTGGGCGGGCTGACCGGCGTGATGGTGGCGATGGTGCCGTTCGACTGGCAGGTGCACGACACCTTCTTCGTCGTCGCCCACCTGCACTACGTGCTGATCGGGGGCATGGTCTTCCCGCTGTTCGCCGCCTTCTACTACTGGATCCCGGCGGCCAGCTCGAAACCCCTGTCGGAGAAGGTGGGGTACTGGGTGTTCGGGCTGATGTTCGTGGGCTTCAACCTGGCCTTCTTCCCCATGCACATACTGGGGCTGCAGGGCATGCCGCGGCGGGTCTGGACCTATCCCGACGGGCTCGGCTGGAACGACATGAACATGCTGGCGACCGCCGGCGCCTTCGTCTTCGCCGCCGGCGTGGCGCTGTTCCTGGTCGACCTCGCGCGGCGCTTCCGCCCGACCTTCTCGGGCAGCGCCGGCAACGTCTGGAACGCCGGCACGCTGGAGTGGCTGCCGAACGACACCTACGCCACCCGCTCCATCCCCGTCGTCCGCTCGCGCGAGCCGCTGTGGGACGACCCCACGCTGTCCGACGACGTGGAGGCCGGGCGCTACTACCTGCCGGGCGCCCCCACCGGCTGGCGGGAGACGATCGTGACCAGCCCGGTCGCCGCCAGGCCCCAGTACATCCTGCAGATGCCGGGGCCCAGCTGGCCGCCGGTGCTGGCGGGCTGGTTCACCGCCGCCTGCTTCCTGCTGCTGACCGTGAAGGCGCTGACGCTGGCGACCCTGTTCGGCGTGGCGGCGCTGGCCGCGATCCTGGTCTGGATGTGGGACACCGACCCGGGGCCGAGCCACCCGCCGGTGGACATCGGCGGCGGCGTCACGCTGCCGGTCTATTCGGCCGGCCCGCCCTCGCATTCCTGGTGGGCGACGGTGGTGCTGCTGATCGTCTCCGGCTCCATCTTCCTCTGCCTCGTCTTCAGCCACCTGTTCCTCTGGACCGTGTCGCCGGACACCTGGCCCGCGCAGACCGGCGTGGCGCTGCCGGGCTGGGGCTGGCCGGCGGCATCGGCGGCGCTGCTGCTGGGCTCCGGCGCCCTGGTGTGGCTGGCCGGGCGCTGGCTGGCGCGGGGCGGCGCCAGGGCGCGCTGGCCCCTGAGGCTCGCCCTGCCGGCGGCTTGCGCGCTGCTCACGGCGGGGCTGTGGACGGAGGTGCAGGCGCAGCTGCAGGCGGGGGTGCGGCCGACCGACAGCGCCTACGCGGCTTGTGTCTTCGCCTTCCTGGCCTACCAGGGGGTGTTCGTCGTGACGCTGCTGATCATGGCGCCCTTCGCCGTGGCGAAGTCGCTGGCGGGGCGGCTGACGGCGGCGCGCCGCGCCACCTTCGACAACACCGCGCTGATGTGGGGCTACACGGTCGTCCAGGGGCTGCTGGCGCTGGGGGCGGTGCACCTGCTGCCCCGCGTGCTGGGCTGAGGGGAGGCGGGCATGGCCGAAACCGACGCCGCCACGGGGCAGAACCGGCGCTTCCTCGCCGTGACGCTGCTGGTCTGCTGGGGGCCGGTCGTCTGGTTCCTGCACCTGAACGCCGTCTACGTGCTGCACGCGCTCGCCTGCGAGCGGGGCTTCGGCGGCGTCGCCCCGGGCATCGCGGCGCTGACCCTGGCGGCCGCGGCGGCCCTGGTCCTGCCGCTGCGCCCGGCGTGGCGGCGGACGCAGGGGGAAGGGCGTTTCCCCACCGCCCGGTTCATCGACCGGCTGGCCCTGGCGCTCGGCGCCTTCTCCCTGCTGGGCATCGCCTGGAACGCCCTGCCGGTGCTGCTGGTGCCCCACTGCGCCTGACCCCCGCTGCGGCCGAGGCCCCCGGAACCAAGCCACGCCCCTCCCGTTCCCCCACGACGACGCGGCCCGTCCGGGGCCGCAAGCCAGGGGGCGGTGGGACATGACGGAATGGCTGGCGGGTGCCGTGGGCGCCTTCGGCTATCTCGGGATCTTCGTGATGACCATGCTGGCGCGGGCCGTGCCGCCCCTGCCGACGGAGGCGATCATCCCGCTGGCCGGCATGGCGGCGGCCAACGGCCACCTGAACCTGGCGCTGGTGGCGCTGGTGGGCGGCCTCGGCTCCGTCGCCGGCGAGTTCGTCTGGTACGCCCCGGCGCGCCTGTGGAAGCGGGAGCGGCTGGAGGCCTTCCTGCGCCGCTACAGCCGCTGGCTGACCATCCCCCCGCGCAAGGTGCACCGCGCCACCCGCTGGTTCGAGCGGCGGGGCGGCTGGGCGGTGCTGTTCTGCCAACCCATCGCCGGGCTGCGCACCCTGATCGCGGTGCCGGCCGGCGCCTGCCGGCTGGGCCTGGTCCGCTTCTTCATCCCGGCCTTCGTCGGCTCGGTCCTGTGGACGCTGGTGCTGGCGGGCGGCGGCTACGCGGTGGCGCGCGGCTGGCCGGAGTTCCAGCACTGGGTGACCTGGGCCGCCATCGCCTCGGTCGGGCTGTCGCTGGGCGTCTATCTCTGGCGCCTGCTCTCCGGTGCCGGGGAGGAGGACACGGCCAAGCCCCCCGCCAACCCGGCGCTGGGGTGCAAGCCCTGAGTTCAGGTCCGGGCAGAACCGTCCGCCCCTTCCGGTTGTTGCCTGTCATGAACGGGAGGGGGCGATGCAGAACATCTGGTACAAGAACGCGGTCATCTACTGTCTGGACGTCGACACCTTCCTGGACGGGAACGGCGACGGCATCGGCGACTTCCAGGGGCTGGCGCACCGGCTGGACCACATCGTGGGGCTGGGGTGCACCTGCGTCTGGCTGCTGCCCTTCTACCCCTCGCCCGACCGGGACAACGGCTACGACGTCGCCGACTATTACGGCGTCGATCCCCGGCTGGGCGACCTCGGCCATTTCGTGGAGTTCACGACGCTCGCCCGCGACCGGGGCCTGAGGGTCATCGTCGACCTGGTGGTCAACCACACCTCCATCGACCATCCCTGGTTCCAGGCGGCGCGCAGCAGCCCCGACAGCCCCTTCCGCGACTTCTACCTGTGGTCGAAAGAGAAGCCGGCCGACGCCGACCAGGGCATGGTGTTCCCCGGCCACCAGGAGACGACCTGGACCTGGGACGAGAAGGCGCAATCCCATTATTTCCACCGCTTCTACCCGCACCAGCCCGACCTCAACATCGACAACCCTGCCGTGCGGGAGGAGATCGAGCGGATCATGGGGCTGTGGCTGCAGCTGGGCGTCTCCGGCTTCCGCATCGATGGCGCGCCCTTCCTGATCGAGCGCAGGAAGGAGGAGGGCGGCCCCGTCCACTGGCACGAGTACCTGGAGGACATGCGGAACTTCCTGGCCTGGCGCCGGGGCGACGCGGTGCTGCTGGCGGAGGCCAACATCCCGCCGGACGAGGTGGCGCCGTATGTGGGCGAGGGCGACCGCATGAACATGCTATTCGACTTCATCGTCAACCAGCCCCTGTTCCTGGCGCTGGCCCGCGGCGAGGCCGGGCCGGTGGCCGACGCGCTGAAGTCCCTGCCGGAGCTGCCGGCGCAATGCCAGTGGGGCAGCTTCCTGCGCAACCACGACGAGCTGGACCTGGGCCGGTTGTCGGAATCCGACCGCCAGGAGGTCTTCGCCGCCTTCGGGCCGGAGCCCTGCATGCAGATCTACGGCCGCGGCATCCGCCGCCGCCTCC
>DASPKT010000006.1:0-30806 GCA_035627915.1 Azospirillaceae bacterium | reverse complement strand
CTTCGCCAGCGGGGTCCCGGCCGGCGACCTGCTGATGACGACGGCGGTGCTGGAGGAGCCCGGGGCGGCGCCCACCGTGCTGCACGTCACCATCCCGCTCGGCGCGCCCGGCGTGTCGGTGCTGGACACCTGGCAGACCATGGGCATGCGCGGCACCGGCTCGCACGACGTCGAGCTGAGGGGCGTCTTCGTCCCCGACGCGGCGGTGGGCGTGCGGCGCCCGTCCGGCGTCTGGCACCCGCTGATGCACACCGTCAGCATGGTGGCCTTCCCGCTGGTCTACTCGGCCTACCTGGGCGTGGCCGAGGCGGCGCGGGAGGCGGCGCTGTCGCTGGCGGCGCAGCGCCGCGCGGCCGGCCATCTGGCGGCCCTGGCGGGGGAGATGGACACCCACCTGACGGGCGCCCGGCTGGCGGTGGACCACATGCTGCGCCTGGCGGCCGGGGCCGACCCCGGGCCGGAGACCACCAACGCGGTCTTCCAGGGCCGCACGCTGGCGGCCCGCGGCATGCTGGCGGCGGTGGACCGGGCGATGGAGCTGGCCGGCGGCGCCGGCTTCTACCGGTCCCGCGGGCTGGAGCGCCTGTTCCGCGACATCCAGGGCGCCCGCTACCATCCGCTGGGCGAGAAGGTGCAGGCGGAGTATGCCGGGCACCTGGCGCTCGGCCTGGACGCGTCGCGCATCGGGTAGTGGCTGGCGGCCGGGGTCAGGAGGCGGGGAAGCGGAGGGTGAAGCGGGTCCAGGAGCGGTGGTCGGATTCCACCCCGATGCTCCCGCCCATCCCCTCCATCGCCCGCCGGCAGAAGGCCATGCCCAGCCCGGCCCCGGTGCCGGCCGTGCCGGTCGTGAAGAACGGCTCGAACACGTGCGCCATGGCGTCGCGCGGGATGCCGGTGCCGGTGTCGGTCACGACCAGGCTGTTGAAGCGGCGCCCGCGGCGGAGATCCATGACGATGCCGCCGCGGCGCGCCTCGCTGACGGCGCGGAGCGCGTTCTTCAGCAGGTTGAAGGCGACGTGCCGCACCAGCACGTCGGACCCCAGGAAGTCGAAGTCCTCCGCCGTATCCAGCACCACCTTGGCCCGCTCCCCCGGGCGGAACGGGTAGGCGTCGAGCGCCTGCTCCAGCACCGCGCGCAACGAGTGGCGCTCGCCGCCGGCCGGGGCCCGCTCGCTGACGTTGACCAGCAGCATGTCGATCATGGTGTTGGCGAAGCGGACCTGGTCGGCGATGCGGTCCAGCGGGCGCGCCAGCGGCCCGACCGACGCCGCCGCCGGCCCGCCGCGGGCCATCATCTCCGCCAGCAGCTCGCGCGCGCCTTCCGCGTCCAGGCGGATGCTGAGCAGCGGCGTGCGCATCTCGTGCGCGATGGAGCTGCCGACCGCCGCCAGCGCCCGCAGGCGCGCCTGCTGGGTGAACAGGATCTCGCTGAAGTTCAACCCGATGCCGCCGATCACGCCGAACGCCATCACCGGCAGGGCGGCCGCCAGTTCCGGCAGCGGCAGGGTGCCCCCGGTCGCCAGGAAGGCCAGGACGGCGAGGCCGGCGCCCGACCCGAAGATGACCAGCAGGTTCAGCGGGTCCACCAGCAGCGACAGGAACAGCAGCCCGCAGATCTCCGTCCCCAGCCAGACCGCGTTCACCCCGTTCTTCAGCATCATGAAGGTGAAGAAGAAGGGCACGCAGTAGATCAGCCCCACATAGCTGTAGGCCGCCAGCGCCCGGCCCAGCACCGGCCGCACCCCCTCGTGCAGGAAAAGCACGAAGCAGAGCGCGAACCCCACCAGCCGCAGAGGCAGGTTCTCATAGGGCTGCGGGATCAGGTGCGCCCAGACCAGGTAGAAGGCGGGGAAGCCGATCGACCCCAGCAGCGCCATCCCCTGCAGCTTCATCCGGGTGTGCTGGAAATGGACGTCGAAATTGGCGGCCAGGCGCCGGACGAAGCCGGCGAACCGCCCGGCCCCGGGCAGGCCGCGCAGCCCCCGGATCATGCCGCCGCCGCGCCAGCCCGCCCCTGCAACGGGCGGGCCACACCAGGAAGTATGCAGAATCTGGCACGGCTGCCGGATTGCGGGTGCCGGAAGGCCCGAACTCCCTCATACCATCCGGATCGGGACGCGCGCGCCGCGCGAGACGCCCGGCACGTCCACCCCCGGCACATCCACCCGACGAGAGGAGTTCCCATGTCCTTCCCCTCCGTTCCCCCCAAGACCAGGCCGATCGTCCCGCCGGTGGCGGCGATCGACCCCCCGCTGCTGCGCAGCCGGGTCGACGACTTCTACCGCGAGCGCGTGGAGAAGCACGGGTCCGACCTCTACCTGCTGCGCGGGCGCTATCCCGGGCCCGGCGCCATCCAGATGCGCACCAATGATTACCTGGACATCGCCAGGGACGCCAGGATCGTGGCCGCCGAGGTGGCGGTGCTGCGCCGGCAGGGCCACGGCGACGCCATCTCGCGCGTGTTCGTGCACAACGCCGAGGACCCCTACGGGCAACTGGAGCGGCGCATCGCCCGCCACGTCGGCGCCGAGGACGCGGTGCTCTGCGCGTCGGGCTACTGCGCCAACATCGGGCTGGTGCAGGCGCTGGCGTCGCCGGAGACCCGCGTCTACGTCGACATGCGGGCGCACGCCTCGCTGTGGCAGGGCATCGCCGCGGCGGGTGCGTCGCCCACCCCGTTCCGCCACAACGACCCCGGCTACCTGGACCGGCTTGCGCGCCGGCACGGGCCCGGCCTGGTGCTGGTCGACGCGCTCTACAGCACGGACGGGGCGGTCTGCCCGCTGGCCGACATGGTGGCCGTGGCCGAGGCGCACGGCTGCGTCCTCGTCGTGGACGAGACACACTCCTTCGGCGCCCAGGGGCCGGCGGGGGCGGGCCTCACGGTGGCGCTGGGGCTGCAGGACCGGGTGCATTTCCGCACCATCGGCCTGTCCAAGGCGGTGGCCGCCCGGGGCGGGGTGGTCGTCGGCGCCGCGCGCAACATGGAGTTCTTCCGCTACGAGGCGTTCCCGGCGATCTTCAGCACCGGGGTCCTGCCGCACGAGGTCGCCGGCTTCGGCGCGGCGCTGGACATCATCGGGACGGAGCAGTGGCGGCGCGACCGGCTGCACGCGAACCACGCCTACCTGAAGGCCGGGCTGCACGACCTCGGCTACAACGTGGAGGCCAGCGGGGCGCAGATCATCGCGCTGGAGGCGGGCGCCAACGAGGCCGTCATCGTCCTGCGCGACGCGCTGGAGGAGCGGGGGGTTTTCGGCTCGCTGTTCTGCCCGCCGGCGACGCCCCGCAACCGCGCCCTCATCCGCTTCACGCTCAACGCCGGCCTGACCCGGGCGCAGCTGGACGCCGTGCTGCGCGCCTGCGCCGAGGTGAGGGGCGAGGTCGGCATGGCCGACTGGCCCTCCACCCGCCGGCGGGCCCCGGCGCCGGCGCTGGCGGCGGAGTAGGGCTGGGAAGGAGCGGGGAGAGGCGGCCCGGCTGCACGCAAAGCGCGATCAGCCCGGCCTGTTCCTCCTGCCGCCGCCTTCCGCGCCGCCGGCGCCTGTGCTACCAATCGGGGAGGCGGGCGAGCCGTCCCGGCAAGCCTGCCCGATCCCGGAGACGCCCGCCCGCATGACGCCCTACTTCCACACGACGACCCTGGTCGCCGTGGACGACGACCCCGTCTTCCTGGAGAGCCTCGCCTTCACCCTGGCGCGCGACATCCGGTGCGAGGTCTACGACAGCCCCGCCGACGCGCTGGAGGCGGTGCGGGGGCGGGCCGGGCTGCTGGCGCGGGCGCGGTCGCTGCTGGCGCCCCTGTCGCCGGAGGACATGCAGGACCTGCCGGGCGACACGGAGGACAGGGCGGTGCGGCTGCGGATGTCGCGCATCCTGGCGCTGGCCGGCGACGCCGAGCGGCACCGCCAGATCTCCACCGTGCTGGTCGACTACGACATGCCGGGCATGGACGGGCTGGCGTTCTGCCGGGCGCTGGGCGACCTGCCGGTGCTGAAGATCCTGCTGACCGGCAAGGCCGACGCGGGCCTGGCGGTGGCGGCCTTCAACGAGGGGATCATCGACCGCTTCGTGCTGAAGCAGGACCCGGACGTGCGCCAGCGCCTGCGGGCGGAGGTCCGGGACGGGGTGCGCCGCTATTTCCGCCGGACCACCCGCTTCATGCGCGACATCCTGGGGGCCGGCGGCTGCTTCCTGCACGACCCGGACTTCGCGGAGCATTTCCACGGGCTGGCGGCACGCGAGGGGATCGCCGAGTACTACCTGCTGAAGGACCCGCCGGGCCTCCTCTGCCTGCGCGCCGACCGCTCGGGCTTCGTGCTGCTGGTGCAGGACCGGGACCAGGTCGAGGCGCACCGGGAGACCGCCCGGTCGTGCGGAGCGGCGCCGGCCCTCGTGGCGGCGATGGGGGAGGAGGGCGTGCAGCCCTGGTTCGCGCCGGAAAGCCGGGACGACCGCCACGCCTGGGACCTGCACCCGGCGGTGCGGGTTGGCGGCGGCGGACGCTGGGCCTGCAGCATGCTGGACATCCCGGAAGGGATGCTCCCGCGGGAGGCCTCGGGCCTGGACGGCGGCGCCCGGTTCGTGCGTCACTTGTCCCGGCACTAGGGACGGACGCGGTGCGCCGGCCCAGGGCGTCGGCCCAGGGAGTCGGCAGGGGGGGGAGATGGACATGCCCAAGCGCGCGGATCCCGTCGGCGAGGCGGAACCCTTCGACGTCGCCGTCGGGCCGCACGTCCGGCGGGCGCTCGATTCCGTGCGGCAGGTGGAGCAGGTCGCCACGCGGGCCCTGGTCGTCGCCGGTCGGCGGACCACCATGCGGCTGGACGACGAGACCTGGCGGGTGCTGCTGTGGATCGCCGGGCAGGAGCAGGTGACCGTCGACCGGCTGGCGACCTGGGTGGCCCGCCACCGCAGCGAGGAGCTGTCGATGACCGGGGCGCTGCGGGCGTTCACCGTCGCCTACCTCGCCGGCCGGACGATCCCCGACGGCTGGACCGCCCCGACGCCGCGCGGGTCCAGGTCCGCCGCCTGAGGGGCCCTGCCCGGCACGGGCGCTACCCTGTCCGAAAGGTTGTGGTCGCCGGAAGGTACATCTTTATCGAGAGCAGTTCGTTGACAGCTCCACGCCGCCCGCATACATGGGTAAACAGGCGGCCGCGAGGGGACGGCCCGAGCGAGGTGGAGGCAGCATGCCCAGGCGGACCAGCGACCCGGAGATGAGGGCGGCGGAAGACCGGGCGGAGGAACATGTCGCCGGGCGCATGCGCCTGCGCCGCGGCCTCCTCGGCTTGAGCCAGTCGGAACTGGCGCGTGCGCTGGGCATCACCTTCCAGCAGGTGCAGAAGTACGAGCGCGGCTCGAACCGCATCTCCATCGGCAAGCTGGTGCGCCTAGCCGAGGTGCTGGACGTGCCGATCAGCTTCTTCTTCGACGGGATCGCCGGGGAGGGGGAGGTCATGACGCATGCCGACCCGGCCGACGCGGTCGCCGCCGGGGTGCTGGGCCGCCGCGACCTCGACCTGCTGCGCGCCTGGCGCTCCCTGCCGCCCGACGTCGCCGACTCGGTCGCGGCCCTGGTCCGGGCGGCGGCGGAGCCGCACGGGGAACCGCCCGTGCCCGATCCGTCCGGCGAGCTGCCTGCCGACCCGCCGCCGCCGCGTCGCCGGGGCCGCCCCCGCCGGAACGAAGCGGCTCCGGCCGCCGGTACCAGACGGCGCAAGCCGGGGGCATGAGCCCGGCCCGTCCAGCCGCGACGCGGGCAGGTGAACGGCCGACACGGGCCGGGAAGCGCCCATCGGCGCACCATTCGGAGCCGATCACCCCGTGGACCGCGGCGGATCGGTTCGGAAGCGTTTCGTTTTCACGATGGTCGGGGTTTGAGTGCCTCCACATGAACTCAGATAAATTACTGCCTACGCGTAGACAGTAGGTTCGATTGCCAAGCATCCGTTGCGGGAGCGCCGCAGCTTGGGCCCAGCTTGCCTTCGGCGCCCGGAGGCCTGGGTTTCGTCTCCGTCTCGGGGCCGTTCTCGTGCTGCCCGGGGGAATCCGGGCCCAAGGCCGTCCCCACGCCCGGCCGGCCGTCGAGCCCCGCCTGACGGCGATGTGATGTCCCTGGGCGCCTCGGCCGGCAGGAAAGGCTTGTGAAGCGGGCGCGAAGGGGCCAAATCCAGGGGCGGGAACCGTCCCCCTGCTGAAAGCGTGCGATGCGCCTGTTGAAGGCTCTCCTGGTCCTGGTCGCGTTGGCGGCACTGGCGTCCGCGCCGGTGCGGGCGGCGATGCCCGGCCCTGCGCGCGCCATGCCCGCCGCCGCGGAGGCCATCGGGCACGGGGCCGGACACGGGGCTGGGCACGGGCTCGGACATGAGGCCGGGCACCACTCGGGAATTCAGTCGGTGCCGCACTGCCCGGCCCATCCCGACGGCATGCCGATGGACGGAAGCCAGGCGCCCGGCGCCTGCTGCGCAGCCTGGTGCGCCGCCCCGGCGCTGCCGCAGGAGATGGAGGCGCTCCGCTTCCCGCCGCCGCCCGCCTACAGGATCGGGTTCGTCTCCCAGGTCGTCCCGGGCCGGGCCACCGACCCGCCCCTGCGTCCCCCGCGCGCCTAGGCAGCGCGGGTCCCCTAGGCCCGCATCGGCCACCCCAGGCCGCCCGGTCGACCGGGCAACGCACCGCATCCAGACGGGACGATCAAGATGTCGAGCCACCACAGGGCGAAGGCGCCGGCGTTCACGCCGGCCGCCGGCCCGGACCGTTTTTCCGCCATGCACAGCCTGCCCCCGGCCGCCGGGCTGTCGCGCCGCGACGCGCTGAAGCTGGCCGGGGCCGCCGGCCTCGCCGGCGTCGTCACGGCCTATCCCGGCCGCCGCAGCTTCGCCGCCGCCGACCAGACATACGAGCTGGCGGTGGAGGAGACACATATCACCATCGACGGCAGAACCACGCCCGCCGTCTCCATGGGCGGCTCCATCCCGGCGCCGACGCTGCGCTGGCGCGAGGGGCAGGAAGTCGTCGTCCACATTGTGAACCGGCTGGACGAGCCGACCTCGATCCACTGGCACGGGCTGCTGCTGGAAGGGCGGATGGACGGCTCGCCCGGATTCAACGCCTTCTCCGCCATCCCCGCCCGCAGCACCTTCACCTACCGCTTCAAGCTGCGGCAGGCCGGGACCTACTGGTACCACAGCCACTCCGCCGCGCAGGAGCAGCGCGGCATGTACGGCGCCATCGTCATCGAGCCGGCGGGCGAGGACCCCGTCAAGGCCGACCGCGACCATGTGGTCCTGCTGTCCGACCACACCTCGGACCATCCGGCGACGGTCATGCGCAAGCTGAAGGTCGCCGAGGGCTACTACAACCAGGGCAGGCGCACGCTGGGCGACTTCTTCCGCGACGCACGGGAGAAGGGGCTGAAGGAGACCTGGCAGGACCGCCTGGACTGGGGCCGGATGCGCATGGACGCTACCGACCTGGCCGACGTGACGGGCTACAGCTTCCTCGTCAACGGCAAGGGGCCCGGGGACAACTGGACGGCGCTCTACCGGCCCGGCGAGCGGGTGCGGCTGCGCATCGTCAACGGCTCCGCCATGACCATCTTCGACGTCCGCATCCCGGGCCTCAAGATGACCGTGGTGGCGGCGGACGGGCAGGACGTGGCGCCGGTCGAGGTGGACGAGTTCCGCTTCGGCGTGGGCGAGACCTACGACGTGGTCGTCACGCCGCCGGGCGACGCGCCCTTCACCTTCTTCGCCGAGCCGATCGACCGCAGCGGCTACGCCCGCGCCACCCTGGCGGTGCGGGAGGGGCTGGCGGGCCCGATCCCCGAGCGCCGCCCGCGCGCCGTGCTGACCATGGAGGACATGGGCATGGCGCACGGCGGGCACGGCGGTATGGGCCATGGGGGCATGGACCACGGCGCCGCCGCCGGGGCGGGAGGCATGGACCACGGTGCCATGCATCACTCCGCCATGGGCCACGGCGCCGGCGGGGCCGCGGCAGCAACGGCGCCTCGCCAGACCGCCACCGGCGAGGCGATGGACCACTCGGCCATGGGGCACGGCCCGGCTGCCGGCCAGGCGATGGACCACGCCGCGATGGGCCATGGGACGGCCCCCGGGCAAGCCATGGACCATGCAGCCATGGGGCACGCGTCCCCCAGCCCGCAACCCGCAGGAAGCGCCTCCGGTGCCGACCACGCCGCAATGGGGCATGGCGCCCATGGAGGTGGGACGGCGGCAACCGACCATGCAGCCATGGGCCACGGCTCCCCAGGCACCGCTGCGGACCACGCCGCCATGGGGCACGGCACGCCGGAGCAGGTGGCGAAGGCCGCGGAGGGCTGGGCCGATGCCGGCACGCCGCCGGGTGCCAGGGCGCTCGCCTACGCGGACTTGGCGGCCCTGCACCCGACCTCCGACGGCCGGGCGCCCTCGCACGAGGTCGAGGTCCGGCTGAACGGCGTCATGGAGCGCTACATCTGGACCCTGAACGGCCGGAAGTTCCTGGACGCCGAGCCCATCCGGGTGGCCTACGGCGAGCGGGTGCGCATCCGTTTCGTCAACGAAACGATGATGGCGCATCCAATGCATCTGCACGGGCTGTTCATGGAGCTGGAGAACGGGCGGGACGGTCGCCTGCCGCGCAAGCACGTGGTGCTGGTGCCGCCGGGCAAGACCGCAAGCGTCCTGGTCACGGCGAGCGAGCCGGGCGACTGGCCTTTCCACTGCCACCTGCTCTACCACATGAACGCGGGCATGATGACGCGCTTCATCGTGGAGCCCCCGGCCGCCGCGAAGGAGGCGAGCCTCTGATGCGGAGCCGGGAGATGAAAGCGATGAAGCGGACGATCGGCACCGGCGCGCTGGCGCTGGCGCTGACGGCGGCGGCCGGCGGGGCGCGCGCGCAGGAGGAGGCCCATGCCGGCCACGGCCATGAGGAGCCGCTGCTCTGGACCTTCATGGTGGAGCGGCTGGAGCACCGGTGGCAGGACGGCGAGAACGCCGTCGACTGGGACGCCCAGGGCTTCGTCGGCGGCGACGACGAGAAGGTGTGGCTGAAGGCCGAGGGCGGGATGGAGGCGGGCGGTGCGGTGGAGGAGGCGGAGGTGCAGCTGCTCTACAGCCGCATGGTCTCCGACTTCTGGGACTTCCAGGCCGGCATCCGCCACGACTTCCGCCCGCGGCCGCAGACCACCCACGCGGTGGCCGGCTTCCAGGGCCTGGCGCCCTTCTTCCTGGAGGTGGACGCCCAGGCCTTCCTCAGCGAGGAGGGCGACGTGACCGCCGCGCTGGAGGTGGAGACCGACCTGCTGATCACCCAGAAGCTGGTCCTGCAGCCCAGGGCCGAGCTGCATCTGGCCCTGCAGGACGTGGAGCCGCTCGGCATCGGCGCCGGCCCGGGCGAGGTGGCCCTGGGGGTGCGCCTGCGCTACGAGGTGGTGCGGGAGTTCGCGCCCTATGTCGGCGTCCAGTGGGACCGCAAGCTGGGCGACACCGCCCGCTTCGCCCGCGCCGAGGGAGAGGACGCGGTCGCGGTCACGCTCCTGGCCGGCGTGCGCTTCTGGTTCTGAGCCCGTCCTCCGGGGGCGAAGATTCCCGGTTGACCTTGCCATCGTGGGAAGCCCGACAGTCGGTCCATCGCAACCGAACAAGGGAGTTCGACGGTGTTTCGGTACCAGGTTTCCGGGATGAACTGCGGCCATTGCGTGAACACGGTCGACCGGGCCGTGAAGGCGGTGGCGCCCGGCGCGACGGTCGCGGTGGACCTCAAGGCGGGGGAGGTGTCGGTCGCCGGGGCGGCGGATGCCGCGGCCGTCGCCGCCGCAATCGCCGACGCAGGATACGAGGCGGTGCTGAAAGCCGCCTGAGCGGACCGGGCGGCACCTCCCGACCGCCGCCCGCCCCGGCCCCGGCCGCCACCTCCCGCCCCTCACGGCGGCCGGGGCCGATCCTGCGTCTTTGTGCGCTATGTGCGGCCCGCCCGCCCGTGGTACCGAGAGGACCGCGGGGGAGGCGGCCGGTCCATGGGCGGCCTCCCGGCACGAGCAAGGGAGGCCCGATGCGACCCGCCGTCCTGGCGCGCAAGACCCACAAGTGGCTGGCCCTGCTGATCGGCATCCAGGCCCTGGTCTGGGCCGCCAGCGGCCTCTACATGGTCGCCGTCCCGATCGGGATCATCCATGGCGACCACCTCGTCCACGCCCACGGCGACGCCGCCCTGCCGCTGGACCAGGTCCGCATCGGCATCGCCGAGGTGCGGCGGAGCCACGGGGAGGTCCGCTCCATCCGCCTGAAGTCGCTTCTCGGCACACCCTACTACGTCGTGGAGAAGGCCGGGGGCGCCGTCCTGGTCGACGCCGTCACGGGCAGGGAGCGCACCGGCCTGGACGAGGCCACCGCGCGCGCCCTCGCCCGGCAGTACTATACGGGGGAGGGGGAGATCGTCTCCCTCCGCCTGCTGGAGGAGGCGCCGCAGGAGATCCAGGGCCGCCCGGCGCCGCTGTGGCAGGCCCGGTTCGCTGGCTGGAACGACCCGACGCTCTACATCTCCCACACGACGGGCGACCTGCTGGCCCGCAGGCACGAATTGTGGCGCGTGTTCGACTTCCTGTGGATGCTCCACATCATGGACTACGAGACCCGGGAGGACGTGAACAACACGCTGCTGCGGGTCGCCACCCTGTCCGCCGTCGTCGGCACGGGCAGCGGCCTCTGGCTCCTCTTCCACAGCTTCCGCCGGCGACAGCACCCGGCCGGGCGGCGCTGAGGGGAGGGGGCGATGCCGGGGGCGTTGCGCCTGCTGCACAAATGGGTCGGCCTGCTGCTGGGGCTGCAGTTCGCGGTCTGGGCGCTCAGCGGCGCCGTGATGGCGCTGATCGACCACCATGAGGTCTCGGGCCAGCACGCCCGCCGCCCGGCGGCGCCGGCCCTCCTCGACCCCGCGGCCCCGGCGCTGGACCTGGCGCGGTTGCGCGAGCGGCTGGGCCCGGTGGCGGTGGAGGGGCTGCGCCTGCGCACGCTGCTCGACCGCGCCGTGTACGAGGTCGCCACGCCCGGGGGCGTCCGCCTGCTGGACGCCGGCGACGGCACCCCCGTCCCGATCGACGAGGCGCTGGCCCGGCGCATCGCCGAGGCGGACTATGCCGGCGCCGGGCGGGTCCGGTCGGCGGTGGCGGAGACGGCCCCGACCCGGGAGACCCGCAAGCGCAAGGGGCCGGTCTGGCGCGTCGACTTCGACGACGCCGGGAACACGACGATCTACGTCGCCGCCGATACCGGCCGGGTGCTGGAGCGGCGCAACGACAGCTGGCGGCTCTGGGACTTCTTCTGGATGCTGCACATCATGGACTATGCGGAGCGGGAGAGCTTCAACCACCCGCTCATCATCCTGGCCGCGGCGGCCGCCCTGTGGCTCTCGGTCAGCGGCCTGATCCTGGCCGTGGACAGCTTCACCGCCGCCGACCTGAACCCGGCCCTGGCGCTGCGCCGGCTGCGGGGGGCGGGCGTGCCGGTGTCGGTGCGGGCCGGCGGGACCTCGCGCAGCCTGTCGCTGCCGGCCGGCGCCTCCTACTTCGACGGGCTGGCGGGTGCCGGCATCCGGCTGCCCTCCAACTGCGGCGGGGGCGGGAGCTGCGGGCTGTGCCGGGTGGAGCTGGGTGCTGGCGCGCCGGTGACGGAGGCCGACCGCCGCCACGTCCCGCCGGCGGACCTGGAGCGCGGCGTCCGCCTGGCCTGCCGGCACGCCGTGGCGGCGGGTGCGGAGGTCGGGGTGCCGGACGGGGCGCTGGACGCGGAGGGCCACGGCGCCACCGTGGCCGCCTCCTGCTTCCTCGGCCCCTTCATCAAGGAGGTGCGGCTGCGCCTGGACGGCAGCGGCGGCCTCTCCTACCGCGCCGGGCAGTTCGTGCAGCTGCAGATCCCAGCCTACGCGCACGGGCCCGACCGGTTCGACGTGCCGGAGGCATGGGCGCAGGACTGGCGGCGCCTGGAGCTGCCCGACCGCCACGCCCACCCGGGCGGCCTGCGCCGGGCCTACTCGCTGGCCACGCACCCCGGGGAGGCGCCGGGCGAGCTGGTCCTGAACGTCCGCTTCGTCCCGCCGGCAGTGCCGGGGCAAGGCCCCTGCGGCGCCGGTTCCGCCTACGTCTTCGGGCTGCGTCCCGGCGACCGGGTGCGCCTGTTCGGCCCCTTCGGCAGCTTCGCCGCCAGCGCCACGGACCGGGAGATCGTCGCCATCGGCGGCGGCGCCGGCATGGCGCCCCTGCGGGCCATCGTCCGGGACGAACTCCTGCGCCGGCGCTCGCCGCGGCGGATCACCTACTGGTACGGCGCCCGCAGCGCCCGCGACATCCTCTACCGCGAGGAGTTCGAGCGGCTGGCGGCGGACCACCCGACCTTCACCTGGGCCGTGTCCCTGTCCGAACCCGGGCCCGCCGACGGCTGGACCGGACCGGTCGGCCCGGTCCACGAGGCCGTCCGCCGACACCTGCTGGCGCGGCACACCGATCCCGCCGGCTGCGAGTTCCTGGTCTGCGGCCCCCCGGCGATGCTGGCGGCCACGCTGTCGATGCTGGCGGAACTGGGCGTCCCGCGCGGGCGCATCGCCTTCGACGATTTCGGGATATGACCCGGCGGCCCGGCCGCCGCTTCCGAATTGCCGGCCGCATAGATTCTGTTAACTTGTTAAGGTGAAAAATCACCCCAGTACTATAGCCAGAGGTTGGTGATGGCTGGATTCGGGGCGGCGCGGGCGGTGCTCGCCCGCGGGTTGCTGGCCGCCCGCGCGCTGGCCGCGCCAATGCTGGCCGCTCCAATGCTGGCAGGGCCGCTGCTGGCGTTGGGCCTCCTCTCCGCCTGCGGCGAGGCCGAGGGGCCGGACTACGTGCCCGCCTTCTCCGGGGAGGCGCCGGACCGGGGCCGCCTGCTGGTCTTCGGCGTGCACCCGCTGCACAATCCCAAGCGCCTGTTCGAGGTGTACCAGCCGCTCGTCGACCACCTGAACGCCCGCCTCGACGGGGTGCGTGTCCGGCTGGAGGCGTCGAACTCCTACGCCGCCTTCGACCAGAAGATGGCGGAGAAGCGCTTCGACCTCGCCCTGCCCAACCCCTACCAGACCGTCGCCAGCACCGGCCGCGGCTACCGCGTCTTCGGCAAGATGGGCGACGACGGGCAGTTCCGCGGCATCATCCTGGTGCGCCGCGACTCACGCATCGACAGCCCGGCCGACCTGAAGGGCAAGGCGGTCGGGTTCCCGGCACCGACCGCGCTGGCGGCGACGATGATGCCGCAATGGTTCCTGCACCGGCAGGGGCTGAACGTCATGAAGGACGTGGAGAGCCGCTATGTCGGCTCGCAGGAATCCTCGATCATGAACGTGCACCTGGGCACGGTCGCCGCCGCCGCCACCTGGCCGCCGCCCTGGCGCGCCTTCGCCCGCGAGCATCCCGACATCGCCGCCGGCCTGCGCGTCGCCTGGGAGACGGAGCCGCTGGTGAACAACAGCCTGGTCGCCCGCGACGACGTCGATGCCGGCCTGGTCGCCCGCATCGGCGGCCTGCTGTTCGCGCTGCACGAGACGGAGGAGGGGCGCGCCATCCTGGCGCCGATGGAGGTCGGCCGGTTCGAGCCGGCCGACGACGCCACCTACGACCGCGTCCGCGCCTTCCTCGCCGACTTCGAGCGCGAGGTCCGGCCCGTCAGGGGGACCCCATGATCGAATCGATCCGCCGCTTCTGGTCGGGCTCGCTGCGCCGGCAGCTGATCGTCGGCGTGGCGCTGATCCACGCGGCGCTGATGGTCCTCTTCGTCTTCGACCTGGTGGAGCGCCAGCGCGACTTCCTGCACCGGGAGCAGGTCGAGCGCTCCCTCAGCGTGGCCCACGGGCTCGCCCGCAACAGCGGCTCCTGGGTGCTGTCGAACGACGTGGTGGGCCTGCGCGAGCTGCTGCTGGCGGTCGCCACCCAGTCCGACGTGCGCTACGCCTTCATCACCGACGAGGACGGCAAGGTCCTCGCCCACACCGACCAGGCCGTCGTCGGCCGCTACGTTGCCGACCCGCTGGGGCTGAAGGTGCTGTCGGGCCCGCGCGAGGCGCAGGTGCTGGTGGACGGGGCGCGGCTGGTCGACGTGGCGGCGCCGATCCTGGAGGGGGCGCGGCCGGTGGGCTGGGTCCGCATCGGCTCCAGCCGCGACCGCGGGCAGGAGAACCTGCGCCTGGTGACGGAGCGCGGCCTCGTCTACGCCCTGGCGGCGATCGCCATTGGCGTCGCCTTCGCCGCGATCATGGCGCGCGGCCTGACCGGCGGCCTCTACCACCTGCTGTCGGTGGCGGAGGCGACGACGGCCGGCCGCCGCGACCTGCGCGCCGCCACCGGCCGCGCCGACGAGGTCGGCCGCCTCGCCGGCGCCTTCAACCGCATGCTGGACGCGCTCAGCGCCGGCGAGCGGCGGCTGGCGGCCCTGAACGCCGACCTGGAGCGGCGGGTGGAGGAGCGCACCGGCGCCCTGACCGCCGAGGTCGAGGAGCGCCGCCGCACCGAGGCTGAGCTGCGCCGCACCCAGGCGGAGCTGGTCACGGCGAAGGAGGCGGCGGACGCGGCCAACCAGGCCAAGAGCAACTTCCTCTCCAGCATGAGCCACGAGATCCGAACGCCGATGAACGGCGTCATGGGGATGGCGCAGCTGCTGCGCGACACCGGCCTCACCGCCGAGCAGGAAGGCTTCGTCGACGCCATCTGCGAGAGCGGCGAGGCGCTGCTGGACGTCATCAACGACATCCTGGACATCTCCAAGCTGGAGGCGGGCAAGGTCGAGCTGGAGCGGATCGACTTCTCCCTCGACGACCTCGGCGAGAGCGTCGCCATGCTGCTGTCGCCCAAGGCGGCGGAGAAGGATCTGGAGCTGGCCTGCTACGTCGACCCGGCGGCGGGCGGCGCGTACCGGGGCGATCCCACGCGGCTGCGCCAGGTGCTGCTGAACCTGGTCGGCAACGCCATCAAGTTCACCGACCGCGGCCATGTCGACATCGAGATCACCCATCTGGGCCGCCGGGACGGGCTGGAGCGTCTGTCCATCGCCGTCTCCGACACCGGCATCGGCATGACGGAGGAGCAGCAGGCCCGCCTGTTCCAGGCCTTCAGCCAGGCCGACAGCTCGATCAGCCGGCGCTTCGGCGGGACTGGGCTGGGCTTGGCGATCAGCCGCCAGCTGGTCGAGCTGATGGGCGGCACGGTCGCCGTCTCCAGCACGCCCGGCGCCGGCAGCACCTTCCGCATCGACCTCGCCCTGCCGCGGGGCAGCATCGACGCGCTGCCGCGGCGGGAGGTGCCGACGGGCCTGCGCGTGCTGGTCGTCGACGACCTGGTCCTGCACCAGCGCATCCTGCTGCGCGGCCTGCGCGAGCTGGGGCTGGAGGCGCAGGCTGCCGGCAGCGCGCGGGAGGCGGTGGAGGTGCTGGAGGCGCTCCACGCGGAAGGGCGGCTGCCCGACCTCGTCCTCATCGACTACGCCATGCCGGAGGAGCGCGGCGACGCGCTGGCCGCCCGGCTGCGCGCCGATCCCCGCTTCGCCGGTCTGCGGCTGGTGCTGATCTCCTCCTTCGGCGTGCTGGACCGCGGGATGACCGGCGGCCTGTTCGACGCCGTGCTGGCCAAGCCGATCCGCCGCCAGTTGCTGGAGGACCTGCTGGCCCGGCACTTCGGGCAGGCGGCCGCCCCCGGTGCGGTGCTGCGGCCGGCCGCGGCGGGGGCCGGGGACGGGCGGCGCCTGCTGCTGGTGGAGGACAACCGCATCAACCAGCAGGTGGCGCTGCTGATGCTGCGCAAGGCGGGCCACGCGGTCGACCTCGCCGAGAACGGGGAGGAGGCGGTGGAGGCCGTCGCCCTCGCCGCCTACGACCTGGTGCTGATGGACGTGCAGATGCCGGTCATGGACGGGGTGGAGGCGACCCGCCGCATCCGGGCCGGCGAGGCGGCGACGGGCCGCGCCCGGACCCCGATCTTCGCGCTGACCGCCAACGCCATGGCCGGCATGCGGGAGGAGTACCTGGAGGCCGGCATGGACGACTTCATCGCCAAGCCGTTCGACCAGGACCGGCTGCTCGCCGCGGTTGCCGCCGTCGGGCGGCGGAGCGGCACCCCGGCGGAGGATGCCCCGGCGCCCGCCTCGGCCGACAGCCCGGCCCCCTTCGACGCCGCCCTGTTCGATGCGGACGTGCTGGGCCGCCTCGCCGCCATGGTACCGGAGGAGGCGTTCCGGTCGCTGGTGACGGGCTTCGTGGAGCACGGGGCCGAGCGGCTGGAGCGGGTGCAGGGCTTCATCGAGGCCGCCGACCTGGCCGGGCTGCGGCGGGAGGCGCACGACCTCATCTCCACCGCCGGCAATGTCGGGTTGCGCCGCCTGCAGGCGGCGGGCGAGGCGCTGCACGACGCCTGCGCCCGCGGCGACGCGGAGGAGGCCCTGCTGCGGGCGCGGGAGGCGGTGGAACTCGGCCGCCGCAGCTGGCGCCTGGTGGCGGACCGCTTCCTGGCCGCCGCATGAGCCGACCCGCCCGCGGCCTGTCAGCGGGTCTGTCAGCGGGCCAGGGCGATGACGGCGCCGATCGCGCTGGCGGCCAGGCCGAGGGCGACGGGAATGGAGAGGATCTGGCCCAGCGCCGCGGCGCCGCCGCAACGGCCGGTCCAGGTGTCGACGCCCTGCGCCAGGAACTCCGCCAGCGTCGGCCGCGCGCCGGCCCCGGGATGCCGCGGCTCAAGGCACAGGAAGACGTAGGGCACGGCGAAGTACATCGCGGTGTAAGCGGTGCTGATCGCGACCATGAAGCCGCTGGACAGGCCCGACCCGAACACGATCCAGAAGGCGCCCAGGATCCAGGCGTAGCAGCCGAGGACCAGCCAGCCGACCGCGGCCGGCATGTCGGGTGCCGCCGGCGTCGGCAGCATGTCCGCGCGCGGGGCGGTCCCGGCGGCCGGCACGGGCCTCAGGTGGCGGGCGGCGGCCGGCGCCGCGTAGGGGGCGGCCGGCAGGTCGAAGGCGGTCTTGCGGACGGGAAGGCTCATGGCGGTGCTCCTTTGCCGGGTGCGTTTGCGCTCACGACAAAGAGGTATACCTGATGCATGTATGTTGGCAAGGCATAAAGATGCTCATGTTATACTTTTTTGAAGCAGGGCTTCGAACCCCCGCGCCCGAGCCTCCTTCGCGCCTATGCCGAAAGGCGGGGGGAAATCCGCGGGCCGCCTGGGGCATCGTCCCGATCCGTTCCGCTGCAGACGGTTCCCCGTGAAGCGCGCATTCACCCCGGGCCGAACGATCCGCTCCCGCCTGCTGCGGCTGGCGCTCGCCTGCGCGATGCCGCCGCTGCTGTTGGCGGCAGCCCTGCTGTACCTTGGCTATCTCGACGAGGCGGAGCGCGGCCGGGCGCAGACGCTGGAGACGGCGCGGGCCCTGCGCCTGGCGATCGACCGGGAGCTGGACGGGCGCATCCGCACGCTGGAGGTGCTGGCGCTGTCCCGCCCGCTGCGCCAGGGCGACATGGCGGAATTCCGCCGCGACGCGCTCGAGATGGTCGAGCGCCAGCCGCCGGGCAGCAACCTCATCCTGTCGGTGCGCTCGGGCCAGGAGCTGGTCAATACCCTGCTGCCGGAGGGCAGCCCCCTGCCCAAGCGCCGGGACCTGCTGGCGGTGGAGAAGGTCTTCGCCACCGGCCGCCCCGTGATCTCCAACCTCGTCTATGGCGCGGTGTCGCGGCTGCCGTCGATCGGGCTCAGCGTGCCGGTCATGCGGGACGGCCAGGTCGTCTACGACCTGACCCTGGGGATGCGCGCGAGCTTCCTGACCGACCTGCTGAACCGCCAGCGCGTGCCGGAGGGATGGACGGTCGCCGTCATCGACGGGGCGCAGACCATCGTCGCCCGCAACCGGGCGCCGGAGGATTATGTCGGCCGCACCATCACCGGCGACCTCGCTTCCCTGGTCACGGCCGGGCAGGAGGGCTCCGGCACCGCCACCAACCAGGAAGGCCAGCGCCTAGTCACCACGTTCAGCCGCTCCGAGGTGTCGGAGTGGGCGGTCGTCATCGGCGTGCCGGAGGCGGTGCTGGCCGCCGACCTCACCCGCTCGCTGCTGGTGACCGCGGGCGGCGGCGCCTTCCTGCTGCTGCTGGCCGCACTGGGCGCGCGGCGCTTCGCCGAGCGGATTGCCGGCCCGGTGCGGGCGCTGGCGGACGCCGCGCGGCTGATGTCGGAGGGCCGGCCGGCGGAGCTGCCGGAGAGCGGGCTGAAGGAGGCCGACGCCGTCGCGGCAGCACTGGCCGCCGCCGACCGGGCGCGGCGGGATAGCGAGGAGCGGCTGCGGCTGGCGCAGCGGGCCGGCGGCATCGGCACCTTCGAGCTGAACCACCCGGCGCCGGGCCTCCTCTCCGTGTCGGAGGAGTTCTGCCGCCTCTGGGGCATGCCCGTGCGCCCCATCGTGCCGCTGGCGGAATGCGCCGAAATCGTCCACCCCGACGACCGCCGCCACGTGGCGACGCTGAACGGCCGGACGACGGCGGAGTACATGGAGTACCGGATCGTCCGGCCAGACACGGGCGAGGAGCGGTGGCTGGCCCGGCGCGGGGAATTCATCGCCACGGGCGACGGCGGGCCGCCGCGGCTGGTCGGCGTCTGCTACGACATCACCGACCGCAAGCGGGTCGAGCTGGCCCTGCACGACCTGAACGCCACGCTGGAGGCGCGCGTCGCCGACCGGACGCGGGAGCGCAACAGCCTGTGGGACCGCTCCCAGGACCTACTGCTGGTCGCCCGCTTCGACGGCACCATCGTCGCCGCCAACCCGGCGTGGGAGACCCTGCTGGGATGCTCGGAGGCGGAGATCGCCGGCAGGCCCTTCCTCGACCTGGTCCACCCCGAGGACGTCCAGGCGACGCTGGCGGAGGTCGGCCGGCTGGCGGAGGGCCATACCACGCTGCGGTTCGAGAACCGCTACCGTCACCGCGACGGCAGCTACCACTGGATCTCCTGGACGGCGGTGCCCGACGCGCTGCACATCCACGGCGTCGGCCGCGACGTCACCGAGGAGAAGCAGCGCGACGCGGCACTCCGCGCCGCGGAGGAGCAACTGCGCCAGGCGCAGAAGCTGGAGGCGGTCGGCCAGCTCACCGGCGGCGTCGCGCACGACTTCAACAACCTGCTGCAGGCGCTGTCCGGCTGCCTGCGCCTGATCGCGCAGCGCACGCGCGAACCGGCGGTGCAGCCGCTGATCGACGCGGGCGAGCAGGCGGTGGAGCGGGGGGCCAAGCTGGTCCGCCAGCTCATGGCCTTCGCCCGCCGCGAGGGACTGCGCCCGGAGCCGATCGACGTGCGCGACCGGGTGCTCGCCATGTCCGGCCTGCTGGAGCGGGCGTTGCGCGCCGACATCGACCTGGACCTGCGCTTCGCCCCGGGCCTCTGGCCCATCGAGGCCGACCCGACCCAGTTCGAGCTGGCGTTGATCAACCTGGCCGTGAATGCCCGCGACGCCATGCCGTCCGGCGGCAGGCTGGTGGTCGAGGCGGAGAACGTCTCCCTGGGCGCGGACGCCGCGGGCGGGCTGGCCGGCGACTTCGTGCGCGTGGCCGTGGCCGACACCGGCGCCGGCATGCCGGCCGAGGTGGCCGCGCGCGCCTTCGAGCCGTTCTTCACCACCAAGGACGTGGGCAAGGGCTCCGGCCTCGGGCTGGCCCAGGTCTACGGCTTCGCGCGCTCCGCCGGCGGCACCGCCCGGATCGAGAGCGCGGAGGGGCGGGGCACGACGGTCGTCCTGCTGCTGCGGCGCACGGCGACGCGGCCGGCGGCGGCCGAACCCGCCGGCGAGGCGCCCGCCGCCGGGGCGGCGCACGGCGCCGGCCGCATCCTGCTGGTCGAGGACGATCCCATCGTCGCCTCGACGGTGGCGGCGGCGCTGGAGGACGCGGGCTGGGAGACGGTGCGCGTCGGCACGGCCGACGAGGCGCTGCCCCGGCTGGCCGGCGGCCAGCCCTTCGACGTGCTTCTCTCCGACATCGTCATGCCGGGGACGCTCAGCGGCATCGACCTGGCGGCGGAGGCCCGGCGCCTGCGGCCGGGCCTGCCCGTCGTGCTCTCCACCGGCTACAGCGAGCAGGTGGCGGACGGCCTCGGCCTGGAGCTGCTGCCGAAGCCGTACCGCATCGCCGAGCTGCTGGCCGCCCTGGACCGCGCCCGCCGGGCGGCACCGGTCGTACCCGCCCTCTAGCCCGCGTCCCCGGGCACCAGCTCGAACGACCCCAGGGGGACCGCCCGGCCGTTCAGCAGGACCTCCAGCCGGTGGCGGCCGGGATAGAGGCGGCGGGTGGTCATCTCCCGCAGCGACACCGTGGCCGCGGCCTGGCCGGTGCCGCCCGGCTCCAGCTCCAGCACGCGCATCTTGAAGACCTTCGGGCGGGCCGAGCCGTCGGCCTTCACGAAATACACCGCCAGGTCCGCCATGACGCGCCGGCGGACAGCCCCCCGGTTGGCCAGAGTGACCGCGACGCGGACGCTGCCGCCCACCGCGACGCGATCCGGCAGCGGGGCGGCGTCGGCGACCTCCACGCCGTCGGCGCCCTCCAGCCCCAGCACGCGCAGCGCCCCCGGCTCTCCCCGCTTCAGCGCGGTGCGCAGCCCGTGCGCCACGACCCGGCGCCGCCCGGGCCTGCGGGCCAGCCAGTCCGCGGCGACCTCGGCCAGCAGCTCCGGGTGGTCCTTGCCGATGTCGTTCAGGTTGTTGGCGACCGAGCGGCGGACATACTCCTCGGGATCGTCGGCCAGCTTCTCCAGCAGCGCCAGGACGGGGGCGGGGTCCTCCTGGAAGGCGCGCAGCCGCGGCGCCCAGGGCAGGCGCGGGCGCGTCCCCTCCGACACCAGCCGGCGCACGTGCTGGCTTTCGTCCGCGCACCAGGCGTGCAGCCGTTCCAGCGTCCGCTCCGGATGGCGCTCCAGGAAGGGGCGGATCGCGAACTCGGCGGTGAAGCGCTGGGTCAGCGCGTGCAGCGCCGCCATCGACGGCTCGAAATGATCCAGCCCGTGCGTCGCCACGAACACCGTATGCGGCAGGTAGAGGAAGGGCGCCATCCCGTTGCCGGTGCCGCCCTTCAGCGGCGGCCCCAGCGAGGCCAGCAGGACCTCCAGCGCCCTTGGATAGTCGGCCGGCAGCGCGGCGGCCAGGGCCCGGCCCATCAGCCGGCCGCGGTCCATCAGCTCCATCCCGTCATAGCCGTCCAGTGCTGCGAAGAAGGCCGCGCGGTCGAAGCCGGGCGGTCCGGCCGACAGCATCGCCGCGATGCGCTCGGGCACCTCGCGGCCGTACCGGTCCTTCAGCTGGGCCGCCATGGTCAGCGCTCCCCGGCGGGGGCCGGGATGGTGAAGATGGTCACGGGCGCGCTCCTCCTGCCATGGGGTCGTGCGGCCTTGTGTAATCCGGGACGGCGGCGCCCGCCAGCAGCGACGGCCTCAGCGGCTCAGCAGCACGCCCAGCGCCGCCAGCGCCGTGCCGGCCAGCGTGGCCGGGCCGAGCGGCGTGCCGAACAGCCAATGGTCCAGCAGCGTCGTCACCGGCGGCACCAGGTAGAACAGGGAGGCGACGCGGGAGGCCGCCCCCCGCCGGATCAGGATGAACAACAGCAGCACCGCGCCGACCGACAGCACCAGGCACAGCCAGGCCAGCGCGAACACGAACTCCGCCGTCCAGACGACGCGCATCGGCTCCAGCAGCAGGGCCAGCAGGGCCAGCACCAGGGCGGAGGCGGCGTATTGCAGGCTGGTGCCGCTGCGCAGGTCCATGCCGCCGCAGTGGCGCTTCTGGTAGAGCGTGCCGACGGTGATGCCCAGCAGCGCGGCGACCGCGCAGGCGAGCGCGCCGGCCGGGACGCCGGATATCGCCACCCGGTCGTGCACCACCAGCGCCACGCCGGCGAAGCCGATCACGAGGCCCGCCAGCACCCGGGGCCCCGGCCGCTCCCCCAGCCAGAAGAAGGCGAGGACGGCGGTCAGCAGGGGCTGCAGCCCCACGATGACGGCCGTCGTGCCGGCGGGCAGGCCCAGCGCTATGGCCTCGAACACCCCGCCCAGATAGACGGCGTGCACCAGCAGCCCCGCGGTGGCGACGCGGCGGGCCTCGCCGCCCCGGGCGGGCCAGGGGGCGCCGCCGATCCAGGCGATGGCGCCCATCAGCAGCGCCACCAGGCCCAGCCTGAGCGCCAGCAGGGTCAGCGGGTCGGCCCAGGGCAGCCCGTATCGGGCGCCGAGGAACCCGGTGCTCCACAGCAGGACGAAGGTCCCGGGAAGGGCTGCCGCCCGCAGCGCCTCGGTCCGCATGGATCAGGAGCCGGCCGACCGGCCGGTCTCCCCGCCGGCGGCAACGCCGAGCCGGCCGGCATGGCTGGCCGCCGCCAGGACCAGGGTAGGCTGCACCACATCCTCCTCCTGCCCGACGGCATCGGCCGGCCGGGCCAGCACCGCAGCGGGCGCAACGCCATGTCGCCGGCCCGGAACGCGGACGCTCGCGGTATAGCGCATCTCCGGCGCCGCCGCGAGGCCGCCGTCCGGCGGCGGCCGGGAGGAGAAGATGGCGGGACGGGTCAGTCGTGGCCGCGGCGGCGGCGGCCGTTGTCGTGCTTGTCGCGGCGGGGGCCGGGGCGGTCCTTGGCGACGTAGTGATGGTGGTGGTGCTCAACCACCTTCTTCTTGCCGTCGCCGGAAAGCCCGTAGCCCAGCAGCCCGCCGATCACCGCACCGCCCACCGTGGTGCCGACGTCGCCGTTGGAGACGACGGCGCCGCCCAGCGCGCCGATGCCGGCGCCCAGCGCCGCACCCTTGGTCCCGTCGCCCGCCTGCGCGGGCGCCGCCATGCCCAGGGCCACGCCGGCCGCCACGACAAACGCACTCGCCTTCATGATGCCACTCCAGGTTCGTTCGATCGTCCGGCCGGGTCGCCGCCCGGCCGGCTGGTGGCGGGTCGCCCCGGCATCGGCCGGGAACCCGCGGCGGGGGGAACGGCCGCGGGAGACGGCCGTTCCCGGCCGCGCCCGGGCGGCGACGGGTTAGCGCCGCCCGTACCCATCCCGGCCATGGTCGTGCCGGCCGGGGTACCGATCGCTGTCCCGGCGGTCGTCCCGGCGGTCCTCCCGGTACCGGTCGCGGATGTCCCGGCGCAGCTCGTGCCGGGCCTCGCGCAGCTCCTCCCGCTCCTGCCGCATCCGCCGGTCGGCGCGGGCGGCGGCGCGGAAGTCGCCGCGGGCCAGGGCATGCTCGCGCTGGGCGTAGGCGTGGCGCAGCTGGTCGCGCTCATGCTCGACCCGCATCAGGTTGCGCCTGATCTCCCCGTGTCCGTGGTGGCTCCGCTCATGGGCTGCCGCGGGCAGGGCGCCGGCGGCCGCCGCGACGGCCAGGGCTGCGAACAGGGTACGGATGACGGTACGCATGCTGCTCTCCTTCGGAAGGCGGGGCCGCTGGGGCCCGCCACGGTCGAAGGATGGCCCGCGATGCGGGCGCGGACTTGATCGGATTGCGGCGGTCCCGGGGAATCCGGGCGCGCCCGCGTCGCGGTGCCGCCACAATCCCGCGCCGCGCCCCTCAGGCCTTGCGCACGAACTCCGACTTCAGGTTCATCGCGCCGATGCCGTCGATCCTGCAGGCGATGTCGTGCCCGTCGGCCCCGTCCACCAGGCGGATGTTCTTCACCTTGGTGCCGCCCTTGACCACCAGGGACGAGCCCTTGACCTTCAGGTCCTTGATCACGATGACCGCGTCGCCGTCGCTGAGCGGGGCCCCGTTGGCGTCCCGCACGCCCTGCGGCACCGCGTCCCCGGCCGCGGCATCCCCGGCGGCGGCCTGCGGGTTCCATTCGTGCGCGCACTCCGGGCAGATCCACAGGACGCCGTCCTGGTAGGCGTGTCCGGAGCCGCACCGGGGGCACGTCGTGGCGCTGTCCATCATCTTCCTCGCTGCATGGCCGGGGCCCCTCATACCCGACGCGCCGGCGGCGTTCAAAGACTGCCGCCGGCGCCCGGACGATAAGACGCACCAGGGACCCGGTTCAGCGTTTCGCCAGCAGGGCCTCCGCCTCGGCGACGGCGGCGCGGCAGCCGGCGTCGCCGTTCCGGTCCAGGGAGCGCGCCCGGTTCAGGGCGGCGCGCGCCTGCATGACGGCGTCGCCGCCGGCATCGGCCTTCGCCGCCTCCTTCACCGCCTGGGTCTCCTTGGCGTCCCGCTGGTAGGGCACGGCCGGCTCGCCGACGGGCACGCCGCGCCGCTCGGCGTCCAGCGCCTGCCCCTCGCGGGCGCCGGCCACCCCCTGCCCGCCGGAGGAGGCGGAGATGGCCGCCTCCGCCGCCTCGTCCAGGCGCGCGTCCAGCGCCGCGATGGCCTCCGCGCAGGGTTGCGCGGCGGCGGCCGTGCCGGCGGGAAGCGCTCCCGCCAGCCCTGCGGCGACTATCCAGGCGAACCTCATGGTCCTTCTCCCTTTGCTCAGACGGCGAGCTGGTCGCCGATGGGCAGCTGGCGGATGCGCTTGCCCGTGGCGGCGAACACGGCGTTGGTGATGGCCGGGATGACCGGGGGCAGGCCCGGCTCGCCCACGCCGCCCAGCGGCATGGTCTGGTCGTCCCAGGCGATCTGGTGGACCCTGATCTCCCGCGGGGCCGTGTCCATGCGGGCGAGGACGTAGCTGTCGAAATTGTCCTGCTGCGCCCGGCCCTTGTCGAAGGTGACCTGGGCGCTGAGCGCGTGACCCGCGCCCATGATGACGGCCCCCTCCATCTGCGAGCGCACGCGCTCGGGATTGACCCGGGGGCCGCAGTCGACGGCGATGTCCACCCGCGGGATCGACAGCCGCCCGCCTTCGCCCACGACCACCTCCGCCGCGACGGCGACGTAGGAGACGAAGCTGTAGTGCGCGGCGATGCCGAGCCCGCTGCCTTTCGGCAGCTTGCGGCCCCAGCCGATCCCCTGCGCCGCCATCTCCACCACCTTGCGCAGGCGCCCGGTGTCGATGACGTAGCGCTCGGGGTCCTCGCCGTGGTTCCAGAGGTCGCCCAGCTCGCTCGGGTCCATCCGGCGCGGCGGGCCGATCACCTCCAGCAGGTAGTCCTTGGGATCGCGCCCCGCCGCGTGCGCCAGCTCGGCGATGAAGGACTGGATGGCGAAGGCGTGCGGGATGTTGGAGACCGAGCGGTACCAGCCGATGCGGACATGGGCCGGCGCCTCCGGGTTCTCCGCCCGGTAGTTCGGCACGGCGACCGGCGCGTTGGTCACGCCCATGCCCAGCTCGAACGGCAGCTGGTGCTTGGGATCGGGCGCGAAGATGGAGCCGATGGTGGGCGCCACGGTGCGGTGGAGCCAGGCGACCGGCCGCCCATGCGCGTCCAGCCCGGCCTCCAGCCGCTGCAGCGAGACGGTGTGGTAGTAGCCGTGGCGCAGGTCGTCCTCGCGGGTCCAGAAGACCTTCACCGGCGCGCCGTCCATGGCCTTGGACAGGATGCCGGCCTCCAGCACGTAGTCCGGCTTGGACTTGCGGCCGAAGCCGCCGCCCAGCAGCGTGACGTTCACCCTGACCTGCTCCGGCGTCAGGCCCAGCTTCTTGGCGAGGCGCAGCCGGGTGACCTGCGGCGCCTGGGTGCAGGCCCACGCCTCCGCCTTGCCGCCGGCGATGCGGACCACCGCCGCGGGCGGCTCCATCGGCGCCTGGGCGAGGTGGGGGATGTAGTATTCCGCCTCCACCTTCTTCGCGGCCTTGGCCATGGCGCCGGCCACGTCGCCCTGCTCGCGGACCACCTTGCCGGGCTTGCGCGCGGCCTCGGTCAGGGCGGCCCGGTAGGCGGCGGAGGAGTAGCCGGCGTTGGGCCCGTCGTCCCACTCGATCTGCAGCGCGTCGCGCCCCTTGATCGCGGCCCAGCTGTTGCGCGCCACCACGGCGACGCCGCCCAGCGGCTCGAACTCCGTGGGGCCGGCGGGCGGGTCGATGGCGAGCACCTTCACCACGCCGGGCACCTTCATCGCGGCGGCGGCATCGAAGCGGCGCACCTTGCCGCCATAGACCGGCGGCCGGGCGACGACGGCGTACAGCATGCCGTCCAGCCGGACGTCGATGCCGTAGGTGGCCTTGCCGGTCGTGATGCCGGCATTGTCGACCAGGCCGACCGTCTCCTTGCCGATGTAGCGGAAGTCCTTGGGGTCCTTCAGCCGCACCGCGGCGCGGTCCGGCACCGGCAGGGCGGACGCCGCCCTCGCCAGCTCGCCGTAGCCGAGCGCGCGGCCCGAGGCCTGGTGGACCACCCGGTGGTCCTGCGCCCGCACCTCGGCCACCGGCACGCCCCACTGCTTGGCCGCGGCCTGTTCCAGCATGGTGCGGGCGGCGGCGCCGACGCGGCGCATGGGCATGTAGTGGTGGCGCAGGCTGCGCGAGCCGTCGGTGTCCTGGTTACCGTAGCGCTCCTCGTCGCCGGGCGCCTGGACGACGCGGACCCGGTCCCACGCCGCCTCCAGCTCGTCCGCCACCACCATGGCAATGGAGGTGCGCACGCCCTGTCCCATCTCCTGCCGGTGGCAGGTGACGGTCACCGTGCCGTCCTCGGCGATGGCGACGAAGAGGGCGGGGTCGTCGCGCAGGCCGTTCGGCATGGCCTCGCCGCCGAACTTCTTCTCCTTCTCCTGCTGGGCGAAGGCGCCGGCCGGCAGGCCCGCGGCCAGGACGAAGACGCCGGTTCCGGCAAGGAAGCCGCGGCGGCTGACATTGGCGATCCCGCGCATCAGATCCTCCCGCCCTTGGAGCCGCCAGCCGGGGTGCCGCCTGCCGGGGCACCGCCGGCGCGGCTGCCCTGGGCCGCCCGCTTGATGGCGGCGCGGATGCGGGTGTAGGTGCCGCAGCGGCAGAGGTTCCCGCTCATCGCCGTGTCGATGTCGGCGTCCGACGGGTTGGGGTTGCCGGCCAGCAGCGCCGCCGCCTGCATGATCTGCCCGGTCTGGCAGTAGCCGCACTGGGCCACGTTGAGGTCGCGCCAGGCGACCTGCACCGGGTGGTTTCCGTCCGGCGACAGCCCCTCGATCGTCGTGACCTGCCCGCCGTCGGCCGCCGCCATGGGCGTGATGCAGGAGAAGACGGCCATCCCGTTCAGGTGCACCGTGCAGGCCCCGCACTGGGCGGCGCCGCAGCCGAACTTGGTGCCGGTCAGCCCGGCCTCGTCCCGCAGGTACCAGAGGAGCGGCATCTCCGGGTCGCCGTCGAACCGGCGCTCCACGCCGTTGATGGTCAGGGTCGTCATGGGGCTTCAGTCCTTGGTGCAGGGTGGGACCAGGGCGTCAGGCAGCCGGACGGCGGGACCGCCCCGCCGTCAACCGGGCCCGGCGGCGAAGATCGCGCCGCCCGGGCCGGCGAACGTGCCGGACCTGGAGAGGTTGCCCTTTCCCATCGTTCAGGGAAAGATCGATTCCCGGGGCGGGCCGGCGGCGGCCCCCGGGGGGAGGTCCAGGGATGAACCATCAGCTTTCAGGAACGCCGGTCGCCTTCGTCAACGTGACCGACCGCGAGCGGGCGCTCGGCTTCTACCGCGACACGCTCGGCTTGGCGATCCGCAGCTCCGATGATTTCGGCGACTTTCTGGACCTCGGCGGGGGGCTGCTGCGCATGACGGTCCTGCCGGACCACCGGGCGCATCCGCACCCGGTCTTCGGCTGGAACGTCGGCGACATCGCGGCCGCCGCGGAGGCGCTGCGGGGGCGCGGCGTCCGGTTCATCATCTACGAGGGCTTCGGGCAGGACGCGCTCGGCATCTGGACCTCGCCGGACGGCCGGTCGAAGGTGGCCTTCTTCGCCGATCCCGACGGGAACGTGCTCTCCCTGTCCCAGGCCTGACCGGGCGGGCGGCGAGTTAAGCCGAGGGCGACGGCCGGGTCAGGATGAAGACGGCGACGGCGGTCAGCACCACCGCCGTCACGCCCAGGACCAAGGGGCCGGCGCCGGTCAGCACGGGCACGGCGCCGGTGAACGCCAGCAGCAGCAACGCCGTCGCCTTGGCCCGACGCGGGATCGCCCGCTCCCGCCGCCAGGCCACCAGGACCGGGCCGAAGCGGGGCGACTGCTCCAGCCGCCGGGCGAGTTCCGGGTCGGAGCGGGCGAAGGCCCAGGCCGCGGCCAGCAGGAACGGCGTCGCCGGCAGCAGGGGCAGCACCAGGCCGGCCGCGGCCAGCCCAAGGCACACATAGCCCAGCCCCCGCAGCATCCACCGCCGGGGCGGCGGCGAACCGTCCGGGCCGCGCGCCATCGCCATCTCCTCAGTCCCGGCCCGGGAGGGCCGCCGGACCCGGATGGTAGGCCGCGCCGCCGGGCCCGGCAAGGAACAGCCGGGCGGGGGCCGCGGCCATCCCGCCCCGGGAACCCCTACGCCTCTGCAACAAGTGAAACCGGACGGAACGCTCCAGTGACCGCCGTAACCGACTGTTAACTTGCACCGTTCCGGGTCCACTCCTAGAAGAAGGCGAGAGAACGACCCCCACGAATACTGGAGAGCCGGCCATGCGGAGATTTGCGCTTCCCTTCCTCGCCGCGCTTCTGCTGGCCGGCGCGGCGCGGGCGGAGTCCCGGTTCGGCGCCGACGAGGCGGGCGTCCGGGCCGCGGTGGAGGATTATTTCTGGGGCCGGCAGAACGGGGACCGGGACCGCCTCGCCCGCGGGATGATGCTGGAGGGCGGTGACCTCAAGGGCGTCGCGGAGAAGGACGGGAAGGAGGTGCTGACGCAGACGCCGATGGCGGACTACGCCGGCCTGAACACCCGACCGCGGGGCCTGCCGACGGAGGCGCGGCTGCAGGCGGTGGACATCGTGGACGGCCGGATGGCGTGGGTGAAGCTGCGGCTGGAGGCGGCGGACCGCGACATCACCGACTACCTGCTGCTCTACAAGATCGACGGCGCCTGGAAAATCGTGAACAAGATGTGGACCACCCATCCCAAGCCCAGGGAAGGCGCCCCTGCGGCCCGCTGACGCCCGGGCGGCGCCACGCCTCCGGTTCCGTCATGCTGCGGGGCACCGGTCCGCGACGGACCCGGGCCCGACCGGCGGGAGGTGCCGGTGACGCGGGACGCCGAGGAGGACCCGGCGCGAGGCTCCCTTTGTGGGTAATCCGCGGGATTTCCGCAGGGGGTTCCGTCCCGTTTTCGGCGTGATAAGCTCCCCCGTCATCGCAGGGAGTCGCCGATGTCCGCCTTCCGCACGATCGCGCTCCTGGTGCTGATGTCGGCCACCGCCGGCTGCACCTTCCAGCCCCAGGTCACCGGCATGGCGGTCGAGTACAACGAGTTCGTCGCCGAGGCGACGAACCGCCAGACCGTCATCAACATCCTGCGCGCCCGCTCGCGCGAGCCGCTGCATTTCACCAGCTTCTCCAAGGTGCTGGGGACCGCCCGCATAGAGGGGACCGCCGGCCTCGACATCGCCGCGAACGGCAACGGCGGCGAGCAGCTGCCCCAGGCCGGCGGCGGCACCTTCGCCACCAGCCGGCGCACCCTCGGCGCCACCAACTGGACGCCCAAGCTGGGGATCAAGGTCAATTCCGGCACCGACTTCGAGATCGGCATCAACGCGACCGACGATTTCTGGAAGGGCATCACGGCACCGGTGTCGCCGGCCACCATCGTCCACCTGCTGCGGCAGGACTGGCCGCGCGACCTCATCAGCTACCTCTTCATCCAGCGCATCGAATTCGCCGGGCGGATCACCGATTCCGGCGGCAAGGTCGTCGCCACCCTGCCGCTCAGCCGGTTCGTCAACGCGCCGGACAACGAAACGACGGTCGACCCGTTCACCAGCCTCATGCGCTGCCGCACGCTCGACTACTCCCTGTCCGAGACGGCCAGGCGCGACCTGCCCATCGCCGCCGTGAGCGACCTGTCGGGCGTCGCGACCGACGTGCTGCCGCGCATGTCCCCCGCAGCACCGCCCGCGGCCGGCTACAACGTCGCCATCCCGGGACGCAGCGAGTTCACCATCGCGCTTTCCGAACGCCGCAGCCGGGAATTCGGCAAGACGGGGCCGAACGAGGACTGCGTCAGGCTGGAGCGCACCTTGAGGGAGGCGTTCGTGAACGAGGTCGAGCGCCGCGGGCTCAATCTGCCGGGGCAGCCGCAGCCGGGGGCAGGGACGAAGCCGGCACCGGGCGCGGACAGCGATTCCATCCCCGGCGTGCCCAACTACCTGCTCGCCCCGAATGCCGCCGCTACCCCGTCGAGCGGCGCCGGGTTCACCGCGACGGGCTATTTCCGCGACCTCGTGCCGGCCGGCTACAAGACCGAACTCCTCATCGACGTGTCGCTGCGCTCCGTCGAGGGGCTCATCTACTACCTCGGCGAATATGTGCGCGAGTCGAACAAGCGCCCGATGGCGTGGGGCCGCTGCGCCGACGGCAGCTACGGCGAATGCATCCCGCTGATCGTCGTCAAGCGGGACGACGCCACGGACGGGATCGATCCCTTCATCAGCGTCGACTACAAGGGCGAGCGCTACATCGTCCCGTCGAGCGGCGAGAACATCAGGTCGGAGGGCGGTCACTCCTCGCAGGTCATCGGGCTCGTCCAGACGATGCTGAACCTGTACCGGTCGTCCAAGGACCTGCCCTCGACGCCGCTGGTGCGGGTCATCAACTGACGGGCTCGCTCGGAGGCGCGGCCACTGGACGGCCGGTCGCGCCGCGGTGGGCTCAACCTGAAGTGCGACAGGTTGCGATTGCATTCTACTCCGCCGCCTGGAGTTGGGCCAGACTGGTCTGGAAGACCTCGGCCGGCGTGC
>DASPKT010000005.1:0-4614 GCA_035627915.1 Azospirillaceae bacterium | reverse complement strand
TTACGAAGCGTCAAGCCCGGGGCGCAAGCCGGCTCAGCGCGGCAGCGGCACCCCGTGCTTCTTCAGCGCCGCGGTCTGCCGCTTCTCCAGCGCGCCCACGTCGAAGTCGCCGACCAGGTCGTGGAACAGGCGGTACCAGTTGATCTCGGCCCGCAGGTGCAGGAAGACCGAGCCGAGGCCGATGGCCGCGCGGTCCATGAACACGAACTCGCGCGGGATCTCCACCCCGCCGGCCTGGCGGAGCGCCTGGTGCACCTTGGCCGCGGTCTCCCGCCCGTACTGGCCGCTGTTGGTCTCCTCGATGCTGCGCACCCGGTCCTCCAGGATGGGGGCGTAGACGAAGCGGGCCCAGAGGTTCAGCACCTCCACCATCTCCTTCGACACGTTGGAGAAGCCCCAGGCCCGGTACGCCTCCACCGCGCGCTCATGGTCGTCGGTGCGCAGCGCCTCGTACAAATCGATGACGCCCTTCACGAAGGCGGGGCGGAACACCCGCACGCAGCCGAAGTCCAGCAGGTTGACCGAGCGGTCGGGCCGGACCGTGTAGTTGCCCAGGTGCGGGTCGCCGTGGATCACGCCGTAGCAGTAGAAGGGCACGTACCAGGCGCGGAACATGTTCATGGCGACCCGGTTGCGGGCCTCCACGTCGGCGTCCTTCAGGGTCAGGATCTTGGCGCCCTCCACCCAGCCCATGGTCAGCAGCCGGCCGGTGGAGAGCTCCGGCACCACGTCCGGCACGTGCACCCCGTCGGTGTCGGCCAGCATGGTACGGTAGAGGCCCATGTGCTTGGCCTCCAGCCGGTAGTCCAGCTCCTCCCGCAGCCGGTCGGCGATCTCGGCATGGACCTGCTTCGTGGAGATGGCGCGGTCGTAGCGGCCGTAGACGGAGAAGATCAGGCCCAGCTGCTTCAGGTCCGCCTCGACCGCCGACTGCATGTCGGGATACTGGAGCTTGCAGGCGAGCGCCCGCCCGTCCGGCCCCACCGCCCGGTGCACCTGCCCCAGCGAGGCGGCGCTGGCCGCCTCCTTCTCGAAGCTGCGGAACTTCGCCTGCCAGGCGGGGCCCAGCTCGGCCGCCATGCGCCGCTTCACGAAGGGCCAGCCCATGGAAGGCGCGTCGGCCTGCAGCTGCGCCAGCTCGTTGACGTATTCCTGCGGGACGGCGTCGGGGATGGTGGACAGGATCTGCGCCACCTTCATCAGCGGGCCCTTCAGCCCGCCCAGCGCCTGGCGCAGCTCCGCCGCGTGCGCCTCCCGCTCCAGCCGGATGCCGAGGAACCGTTCGCCCGCGACCCGCGCCGCCAGACCGCCCATGGCCGTGCCGACCCGCGCATAGCGGGACAGCCGGCCACCCAGAGTGCTTTCTTCGTCCATGCCCCAGAAGATGGAGCGTGCGGCCCCCGCGGGCTAGGGGGTGACCTCCAGCCCGCCCACCAGGAAGGTGCCGTCGCCGCGCGGCTTCACCAGCACGGACAGGGTCCCGTCGCGCTCCCGCAGCCGGCGCTCGTACTCCTCCGCGCGCTCCTGCGGGATGTAGATCCGGAAGGGCGTCGCCAGGTCGGCGACGGGCCAGCGGCACTGCGGCGGGGCCGGCGTGCAGCTCTCCACCGGGCGGGCCAGCGGGCGCAGGGGGTCGGGGGGCCCGGGCTCCAGGCAGGCGCAGCCGGCGGGCGGCCCCTCCTCCCCACCGGCGGTTCGCACGTCCAGCCGGGCCGTCAGGTAGTGCCCGCGCAGCAGGTCGCGCGGGTCCACCCCCTCCAGCGCCACCCGGATGCCCTCCAGCGAGGCGTCGCGGCGGGCCAGCAGCCCGGTCCAGCCGGCCAGCAGCAGGGTCGGCAGCAGCAGCAGGGCGAGGGCGGCGGGGCGTCTCATGCCGGCGTCCCTCCCCTCACCATGAAGCGGCGCGCCGCCGCCCCCAGCGCGATCACCACCAGCCCGCCCACGACCAGCCCGAAGCCGGTCGCCATCAGCCCGCCGGCGGCGTCCAGGAACACCACGAAGGCGCGCGCGGCGACCAGGCCCACGGCCAGGTTCCACAGGCCGGGCCGGCCGGCGGCCAGCGCCTCGCGCCCTGCCAGCAGCCAGAAGCCGGCGAACAGTGCCGCCGTGAGCACGCCGCCGCCCGCCCCCTCCGTCAGGAACGGCACCATGGCCAGGGCGGGGGCCGCCGCCAGCAGCAGGGTCCAGCGCCGCCCGGCGGGCCCGCGGTCCTCAGCCACCGCCAGGCGGGCGGCCAGCGCCAGCGCCGCCCCGCCGACCGCGGCGACGGCGGCGTCCTGCCACTCCCGCGCGGTGGTCTCGCCGAAATCGGGGAAGCCCGCCAGCATCAGGGTGGGCAGCGCCAGCAGCGCCGCCTGGCCCAGCCCGGCGAAATGCGCCCGCCAGGGGCCGACCGCGGCGGGCAGGGCGCGGAGCGCGTAAAGGCCGGCGGCGGCGGCCGTCACCGACAGCCAGAAGACGCGCCGCTCCTCCAGCCAGGCCGAATTGTCGCCGATGATCCCCAGCAGCCAGGCCAGCAGGCCCAGCGTCCACAGCCAGCGGTGCAGCGCGCCGCGCGCCAGCAGCAGGGTGAAGGGGCTCGCCAGCAGCAGCCAGCCGCCCAGCAGGCCGGTCGTGTCGCCCTGCAGCTGGAAGCTCTGCCCGACATGGGCGATCAGCAGCAGGGTGGAGGCGGAGAGCAGCAGCAGCGCGCCTTCCGCCCGCGCCGTCCGCCCGGCCGCCCACCAGCGCCAGGCGGCGACCCCGCCGGCCAGGTTGGCGGCGACGTGGGTCCCGAGCTTGGCCCTGACGGGGATGTCCTCCCAGTTGGCGGAGACGATGGCGGCCAGCCCCAGGGCCACGGCGAAGGCGCCCAGCAGCACCAGCGCCAGCGGCAGCGCCGACCCGGCCCCCGCCCCCTCGAAGGCGCGGATGCGCGCGGCGGTGCCGGCGTCCACCACCCCCGCCTCCTCCCAGGCGGCGACCCGCGCCAGCACCAGCCGGCGCCCCAGGGCGGAGCGGGCGGTCATGGGCGGGGGCTCCCGCGGCGGGTACGGCTGGGACGTGGTGCGTGCTTCGACAGGCTCAGCATGAGGACCGGTGGATGCCAGGCCAGGCGTCCAGGGGAGCAGCCTCCTTCAAGGGGAGCAGCGAAACGATCCTCAGCCTGAGCCTGTCGAAGGCCGCACACCGCCCCCGCTGCCCCACGCACAGCCTCTGCAACCACGCGCACCCCCCGGCACGGCCGCGGAAAACGACACCGCTTCCGATTATCCGCGCCCGCGCGCCGGTGGCAATCCCCCGTCCGGGTCAGCCCTCGACCCAGGCGATGCGCAGGACGTTGGTGTTGCCAGGGGTGCCGAAGGGGACGCCGGCGGTGATGACGATGCGCTGGCCGGGCTGGGCCAGCCCGTCCTCGGCGGCGACGCGCACCGCCTTCTGCACCATCTCGGCGAAGCTGTGGATGTCGGCGGTGTGCACGGCGTGCACGCCGAAGGCCATGTTGAGCCGCCGCGCCGTCTCCATGCGCGAGGTCAGGCACAGGATCGGCACGCCCGGCCGCTCGCGCGCGGCGCGCAGCGTGGTGGAGCCCGAGGTGGTGTAGGTGACGATGCAGGCCGCCTGGATGGTCCGCGCCACCTGGCTGGCGGCCGCGGTGATGGCGTCGGCGGTGGTGCTCTCCGGATCGGGGTGGCCGGCCTCCATCAGGCGGCGGTAGAGCGGGTCGGCCTCCACCCGCTTGGCGATGCGGTCCATGATGGACACGGCCTCCAGCGGGTACTGGCCGGACGCCGTCTCCGCCGACAGCATGACCGCGTCCGCCCCGTCGTAGACGGCGGTGGCGACGTCGGACGCCTCGGCCCGGGTCGGGGTCGGGGCGGAGATCATGCTCTCCAGCATCTGGGTGTGGCCCTGGGTGGCGGCCATGGCCTCCAGGCAGGTGCGGACGACGTTGTTGTAGACGTCCTGCGCCGTCAGCGACCAGCCCGAGGTCTGCGAGTGGGTGCGCAGCGACAGCGACTTGTCCTTCTGCGCGCCGGCCTCGCGCACCAGCTTGGCCCACAGCAGCCGCCCGGCCCGGAGCAGGGGGTGGCACCGGAGCAGCTCACCGGGACGATCCAGAACGACATCCTCAAGGAGTTCATGGTCCGCAACACCTACATCTACCCGCCCAAGCCCTCGATGCAGATCATCAGCGACATCTTCGCGTTCACCTCCACGCAGATGCCGCGGTTCAACTCGATCTCCATCTCCGGCTACCACATCCAGGAGGCCGGGGCGACGGCCGACCTGGAGCTGGCCTACACCCTCGCCGACGGCGTGGAGTACCTGGCCGCGGGCAAGGCGGCCGGGCTGGACGTCGACGTGTTCGCCCCGCGGCTGAGCTTCTTCTGGGCGATCGGGATGAACTTCTTCATGGAGGTCGCCAAGCTCCGCGCCGGACGGCTGCTGTGGGCCAAGCTGGTGAAGGACGCCGGCGCGAAGAACCCCAAGTCGCTCTCCCTGCGCACCCACTCGCAGACCTCCGGCTGGTCGCTGACCGCGCAGGACGTCTACAACAACGTCGTCCGCACCTGCCTCGAGGCGATGGCCGCGACACAGGGGCACACCCAGTCGCTGCACACGAACGCGCTC
>DASPKT010000004.1:0-4735 GCA_035627915.1 Azospirillaceae bacterium | reverse complement strand
CGGCCGGCATCCGCGCCGGCATCCCGGCGCTGGTGGTGCCGTTCCTGGGCGACCAGCCCTTCTGGGGCTGGCGGCTGGAGAAGCTGGGGGTCGGCCTGCGCACCGCGCCGCGCCGGCAGTTGACGGCCGAGCGGCTGGCGGACGGCATCCGCCGCATCACCACCGACCCCGCCATGCGCGCCCGCGCCGCAGAGCTGGGCGCCCGGGTGCGGGCGGAGGGCGGGCTGGTCCGCGCCGTCGCCCGCATCGAGCAGGTCGCCGCCGGCACCTGGCTGCCCCGCCAGGCCGTGAATGGCGGCGCCTCTCCCTGACCGCAAGGCCAGCTTGCGGCGCGCGCGCCACCTCCCCTATCGTCCCCCGGTTCCAGGGAACGGTCGAGGTACCCCGATGGCAAAGAGTTCCGCCGTGCGCCGCCTGCTGAAGGCGCTGGGCGTCGTCGTCCTGCTGATGGCGGCCGCCGGCGTCTTCTACTGGCAGCGCCCGCTGACCGTGGCCGGCTGGATCGGCCAGGTCCGCATGTGGAAGGCGGGGATCGAGAGCGGCTACGCCACCGTGGGTTCCCACCGGGTGCATTACCTCGCCCAGGGAGAGGGGGAGCCGCTGGTGCTGGTGCACGGCTTCGCCAGCGACGCCACCTTCATGGTGCCGGTGCTGGTGTCGCTGTCCAAGCACTACCGGGTCTACGCGCCGGACCTGCTGGGCTACGGCAAGACCGACCGGCCCGCCGACGGCTACTCCATCGCCGCCCAATCGACGCTGGTGACCGGCTTCATCGAGACGATGGGGCTGAAGGACGTGCGGCTGGTCGGCCTTTCCATGGGCGGCTGGGTGTCCATGCACGCCGCGGCTGAGCGCCCGGAGCTGGTGCGCAAGCTGGTGCTGGCCGACAGTTCCGGCATCACCTTCGAGGTGACGGTCGACCGCGGCGTCTTCTTCCCCAAGGCCGAGGAGGACATCGCCAAGCTGCGCCAGGTCATGGGCCCGCCCGACCTGCCGCCCTTCCCCGGCTTCGTCGCCCGCGACCTGGTCCGCCGGCTGCAGGGGATGGCCTTCACCAACGGCAGGATGGTGGAGTCGATGCTGACCGGCGCCGACCTGATGGACGAGCGGCTGGACGAGATCCGGGCGCCGACGCTGGTGTACTGGGGCGCCGCCGACCGGCTGACCCCGGTCGCGGTGGGCGAGCGCATCGCCGCCGGCATCCCCGGCGCCCGCCTGGTGGCGACCGAGAACTGCGGCCACCTCGCCATCCTGACCTGCCGCGCGCAGTTCCTGGACGCGGCGCTCCCCTTCCTGAAGGACTGATGGGCCTGAAGGACTGACGGAAACGCCCCCTCTCCGGCCGCGCGGAGAGGGGGCCCCGGCGCCTCAGACGCCGCCCATCAGCATGTACTTGATCTCCAGGTAGTCCTCCATGCCGTAGCGGGAGCCTTCCCGGCCGATGCCGCTCTCCTTGACGCCGCCGAAGGGGGCGACCTCGGTGGAGATGATGCCCTCGTTGATGCCGACGATGCCGTACTCCAGCGCCTCGCCGACGCGCCAGACGCGGCCCACGTCGCGGGTGTAGAAATAGGCGGCGAGGCCGAACTCCGTGTCGTTCGCCATCCGCACCGCCTCCTCCTCCGCGTGGAAGCGGAACAGGGGCGCCACCGGCCCGAACGTCTCCTCCCGCGCCACCTTCATGGACGAGGTCACGTCGGCCAGGATGGTCGGCTCGAAGAAGGTGCCGCCCAGCGTGTGGCGCTTGCCGCCGGCGATGATCCGCGCGCCCTTCTCCAGCGCGTCGCGGATGTGGTCTTCCACCTTCTCCACCGCGCGCGGGTTGATCAGCGGGCCGGTGGTGACGCCGTCCTCGGTGCCGTGGCCGACGCGCAGGGCCTTCACCGCCTCGCCCAGCTTGGCCGCGAACGCCTCGTAGACGCCGTCCTGGACCAGGATGCGGTTGGCGCAGACGCAGGTCTGCCCGTTGTTGCGGTACTTGGAGATCATGGCGCCGCGCACGGCGGCGTCCAGGTCGGCGTCGTCGAAGACGATGAAGGGCGCGTTGCCGCCCAGCTCCAGGCTGACCTTCTTCACGGTCGCCGCGCACTGGGCCATCAGCTTCTTGCCGACGGCGGTGGAGCCGGTGAAGGAGAGCTTGCGCACGATGGGGTTGGCGGTCAGCTCGGTCCCGATCTCCGCCGCTCGCGCCTCGCCGGAGGAGACGACGGAGACGATGCCGGCCGGCACGCCCGCCCGCTCAGCCAGCACCGCCAGCGCGAAGGCCGACAGCGGGGTCTGCGGCGCCGGCTTGATGACCATGGGGCAGCCGGCGGCCAGGGCCGGGCCGATCTTGCGGGTGATCATGGCGGCGGGGAAGTTCCAGGGCGTGATCGCCGCGGTGACGCCGATCCCCTCCTTCACCACCACGATGCGCTTGTCGGCGGCGAAGCTGGGGATGACGTCGCCGTAGACGCGCTTGCCCTCCTCCGCGAACCACTCGATGAAGCTGGCGGCGTAGCCGATCTCGCCCCGCGCCTCGGCCAGCGGCTTGCCCTGCTCGGCCGTCAGGATGCGCGCCAAATCCTCCTGGTTCTGCAGCATCAGCTCGTACCAGCGGCGCAGCACGGCGGCGCGCTCCTTGGCGGTCTTGGACTTCCAGGCCGGCCAGGCGGCCTGCGCCCCCTCGATGGCGCGGCGCGTCTCGGCGGCGCCCATGTCGGGCACCTCGGCCACCAGCGCGCCCGTGGCGGGGTTGCGGATCGCATGGGTGCGCCCGTCGTCGGCGCCGACCCACTGGCCCGCGACGCAGGCCTGGCTGCGCAGCAGGGTGGCGTCCTTCAGCCCCAGCGCCGCGGCGACGTCGCCGGTGGAGGTCATGGCCGTGTCCATGGTCGTTCCTTCCTTCATGCCGGGCCTCCTGCGGGCCCCGTTCTGCCGGGGGCACCTTAGACCCGCTGCCCCGGGCTTGGGAACCGCCGCCCGCGGCGGGGCGGGCCGCCGGGGCGCGCATGGGCGGCGGCTAGCCCGCTACTTCCCCTTCGCGGCCTTCTGCGCGGCCTTCACCGCGCGGAAGCGGGCGGCCCAGCCGGGCTTCATCTCCTGCCGGGCGCGCCCCACGGCGAGCGCGTCGGCCGGGACCGACTGCGTCACCGTGCTGCCGCCGGCGACCAGGGCGCCGTCGCCGATCTCCACCGGCGCCACCAGCGTGCTGTTGGAGCCGATGAAGGCGTTGGCGCCGATGACCGTGCGGTGCTTCAGGTAGCCGTCATAGTTGCAGGTGATGGTGCCGGCGCCGATGTTGGTGCCCTCCCCCACCGTGGCGTCGCCGATGTAGGCGAGATGGTTGGCCTTGGCGCCGCGGCCGATGCTGGCGCCCTTGACCTCCACGAAGTTGCCGACGTGGGCGTCCTCGCCGATCTCCGCCCCGGGGCGCAGCCGGGCGAAGGGCCCGACCTGGGCGCCGCGGCGCACGGTGACGCCCTCCAGGTGGCTGAAGGGGCGGATCAGGACGCCGTCCTCCACCGTCACCCCCGGCCCGAAGACGACGTTCTGGCCGATGGTCACGTCGCGGCCCAGCCTGGTGTCGGCGGCCAGCCACACCGTGTCGGGATCGGCCAGCGTGGCCCCGTTCGCCATGGCGGCGGCGCGCAGCCGCTCCTGCAGCAGCCGCTCCAGCTTCGCCAGCTCGGCGCGGGAGTTCACGCCCTCCACCTCGGCCGGGTCGCCTTCCACCACGGCGCAGGCGAACCCGCGCGACCGCGCCACCTGCACCGCGTCGGTCAGGTAGTACTCGCCCTTGGCGTTGGAATTGCCGATGGCGTCCACCACCTGCCACAGCCGCCGCCCGTCGAAGGCCATCAGCCCGGCATTGCACAGGCCGATGGCGCGTTCCTCCGGCGTGGCATCCAGGAACTCCACGATGCGCTCCAGCCCGCCGTCCTGGCCCTGCACCAGCCTTCCGTAGGCGGCGGGATCGGCGGGGCGCATGCCCAGCACCACCACGGCCGGGTCGGACGGCTGGCCCCGCGCCGCCACCATGCGCGACAGCGTCTCCGCCCGCACCAGCGGCGTGTCGCCGAACATGACCAGCACGTCGCCGCCGAAGTCGCCCAGCGCGCCGCGCGCCGCCTTCAGCGCGTCAGCCGTGCCGAGCTGGCTCTCCTGCACCGCCGTGGCGTGCGGGGCGACGGCCCGGGCGACGCTCTCCATGCCGGGGCCGACGACGACCACGACGCGCTCCGGCGACAGGGCCTCGGCCGCGGCCACCACGTGGCTCACCATGGGCACGCCGGCGATCGGGTGCAGCACCTTGGGCAAGTCGGACTTCATCCGCGTCCCCTTGCCGGCGGCAAGGACGATGCAGGCGAGCGGGCGGCCGGTGCGGAGGGCGTCGGACATGGCGGGGGCGGCTCCGGTCAAAAGGGTGTTGCGCGCGGCCCGGCCTTACTGCCACATCGGGGAGGCCCGAAGAAGCCCGCATTCGTGCGTACCCATCCGGCGGCCCCGGCGACCGGGGCCCGGCACAGAGGAGGAGGAGCGGACCCGCCCCATGCAGCCGACCCGACGCGCCCTTCTCCCGGCCCTGGCCGCCCTCGCCCTGCTGCCGGCCCTCCTCTCCCCCGCGCTCGCCGCCGGGCCGGCCGCCTCCGCCGACACCGCGGCGCTGGAGGCCCGGCTGCGGGCCCTGGCCGAGGCGCATCCCGGCCAGGTCGGCATCGGCGTGCGCGACCTCGCCGCCGGGACCACCGTGCTG
>DASPKT010000003.1:0-7393 GCA_035627915.1 Azospirillaceae bacterium | reverse complement strand
TTCGCCGACCCCGACGGCCACTATTGGGAGATCGCCTGGAACCCGTTCTTCGCGCTGGACGAGGCCGGCAACATTACCCTGCCCGCCTGAGCCGTTCTCGCCGGAGCCGTCCAAGCCCCCCGCCGGGCCGGGAAACGGCCGGCCGCCGGGTGCGGTTGAGGTCGATCCGGCACGAACCGCCCCTACCCTTACCCGCCTTGGACCGACTTCGATGGATCGCCTGCCCTTCCCCCTCAACGGCGCCCGCCTGGAGGCCGACCTGTCCGGCGCCCTCTGGTGGCCGGAGCGCGGCTGGCTGATGGTGGCCGACCTGCACCTGGAGAAGGGCTCCGCCTTCGCCGAGCGCGGGCGCATGCTGCCGCCCTACGACACGGCGGCGACGCTGGCCCGGCTGGAGGCGCTGTGCGCGGCGTTGTCCCCGGCGCGCGTGGTGTGCCTGGGCGACAGCTTCCACGACCGCCGCGCCGCCGGCCGGGTGGCGGAAGCGGACGGGCGGCGCATCGCGGCGCTGGCGGCCGCCACCGACTGGGTCTGGATCGCCGGCAACCACGACCCGGCCCCGCCCGCGGAATGGGGCGGCCGGGTGGTGGAGGAGCTGGCCGAGGGGCCGCTGGTGCTGCGGCACGAGGCGCGGCCGGGCACGGTCGCGGGCGAGGTCTCCGGCCACTTCCATCCCAAGGCGGCGGTGCGCACCCGCGGCGGCCGCATCACCGGGCGCTGCTTCGCCACCAGCGGAAGCCGGCTGATCCTGCCGGCCTTCGGCGCCTTCACCGGCGGGCTGAACGTGCTGGCCCCCGCCATCGCCGGGCTGCTGGCCCCGCGCTTCTCCGTCATCCTGATCGGCCGCGACCGGCTGCACGCCCTGCCCGCCGACCGGCTGGCCCCGGACCCCGCCGCGGCGGCCTGAGGCCATTCTCCGCAGCGCCTGTCCCGGGACGGACCGGGCCCGGAGCGCAGGGGAGCGCTCCGGGCCCAGGGACGCCCGCCGCCCGGCCGGGTTGGGGGGGTCAAGTCCGGGAGGGGGGATCCCGGACCCCGGCGGATCGGGGCGCTTCCAGCGACATGGCCCGGGAACGGGCCGCGGCAAGCTACCCATGGCGGATAGGCGCGGAAGCGGACCCACCCTATCCCTCCGGTGATCCGGACGACGGGCGCGGGCGTATAGGCGGCGACCGGGCCGGGGAAGGCCCGCCCCGCCACCGCCCGCCGCGACGCCTCCATGCCCCCTGCCCTCTCGCGTCATGACCCCGGGCGCCATGACCCCGGGCGCCATGCCCCCACGCGCCCTGCCCCTGGCGACGGCGCCCCCGTCATCGTCTGGTTCCGCCGGGACCTCCGCCTCGCCGACAACCCGGCGCTGGCCGCCGCGGCGGGGCGGCCGGTGCTGCCCCTCTTCGTCCTGGACGAGGAGGCGCCGGGCCGCTGGCGGCCCGGCGGGGCATCGCGCTGGTGGCTGCACCACAGCCTGGCCGCCCTGGCGGCGTCGCTGGCCCGGCTGGGGCTGCCCCTGCTGCTGCGGCGCGGCCCGGCCGCCCGCGTGGTGCCGGCGCTGGCGGCGGAGACGGGCGCGGCCGCGGTCCACTGGAACCGCCGCTACGAGCCCTGGGCCGTCGCCCGCGACGCCGCGCTGAAGGCGGAGCTTGCGGCGAGCGGCGTCGGCGCGCGCAGCTTCAACGGTTCGCTGCTGGCCGAGCCCTGGCAGCTCAGCACCGGCGCCGGCCGGCCCTACCGGGTCTTCACCCCCTTCTGGCGCGCCCTGCTGGCCGCCCCGCCGCCGGCCCCGCCCCTGCCGGTACCGGCCGGCCTGACGGCGCCGGCCCAGGTGCCGCGGGGCGACAGGCTGGAGGATTGGGGCCTGCTGCCCTCAGGACCGGACTGGGCCGGGGGCCTGCGCGACACCTGGACGCCGGGCGAGGCCGGCGCGGCCGGGCGCCTCGCCCGGTTCCTGGAGGGGCCGGCGGCCGCCTACGGCGCGGCGCGCGACCTGCCGGGCACGGAGGGCACCTCGCGCCTGTCGCCGCATCTTCACTTCGGGGAAATATCTCCAAGGCAAGTATGGGCGCAGGCGCAGGCGGCGATGGGGTGCCACGACCGCGAGGGAATGGTCGCCGGCATCGAATCCTTCCTGCGCGAGATCGGCTGGCGTGAATTCTGCTACAACCTTCTCTACCATTTTCCTACTCTTCCCGAGGTACCCCTCAATCCCGAGTTCGAGGCGTTTCCCTGGTCCGACGATCGCACCGCCCTGAGCGCCTGGACGCGCGGACGGACCGGCTATCCCATCGTGGACGCCGGGATGCGGCAGCTGTGGGCGACCGGCTGGATGCACAACCGGGTGCGGATGATCGCCGCCTCCTTCCTGGTGAAGCACCTGCTGCTGCCCTGGCGGGAAGGGGCGGCCTGGTTCTGGGACACGCTGGTCGACGCCGACCTCGCCAACAATTCCGCGGGCTGGCAGTGGGTGGCGGGCTGCGGCGCCGACGCCGCCCCGTACTTCCGCGTCTTCAACCCGGTCCTGCAGGGCCGCAAGTTCGACCCGGCGGGCGCCTACGTGCGCCGCTGGGTCCCGGAGCTGGCGCGGCTGCCCGACGCCTGGGTGCACGAGCCCTGGCGGGCGCCGGCGGACGTGCTGGCGCGGGCGGGCGTGCGGCCGGGCCGCGACTATCCGGAACCGGTGGTGGCGCTGGAGGCGGGCCGCGAGCGGGCGCTGGCCGCCTACGCCACGCTGGGGCAGGCATCGTGACTTACGGGGAAAGGGGCTTGGGGGCATGAGGATCGGCGTCATCGGGGCCGGCATCACGGGCATGAGCGCTGCCTGGATGCTGGACCGCCAGGGTCACGACGTGACGCTCTACGAGCAGAACGACTTTGTCGGCGGCCATTCCAACACGGTGGAGGCGCCGGGTTTCGACGGCACGCCGCTGGCGGTCGACACCGGCTTCATCGTCTACAACGAGGCCACATATCCCAACCTGATAGCCCTGTTCGAGCATCTGGGCGTGCCGACCGAGGCGTCGGACATGTCCTTCGCCGTCAGCCTGGACCGCGGCCGGCTGGAATATTCCGGCACCAACCTGGCCGGCATGTTCGCGCAGAAGCGCAACCTGCTGTCGCCCGGCTACCATCTGATGCTGCGCGACATCCTGCGCTTCTACAGGCTGGCGCCGGCCGTCCTGGACGACCCCGGGGCGACCGGCATGACGCTGGGCGAGTACCTGGTGGCGGGCAGCTACGGCCACCGCTTCATCTACGACCACCTGCTGCCCATGGGGGCCGCCATCTGGTCCTCCACCATCGCCGAGATGCTGGCCTTCCCGGTGCAGAGCTTCGTGCGCTTCTTCTGCAACCACGGCCTGCTGAAGGTGAAGGACCGGCCGCAGTGGCGCACGGTGCGGGGCGGCAGCCGCACCTATGTCCGCCTGCTGACCGCGTCCTTGCGCGGCCGGGTCCACACCGGCCGGGCGATCAGCGCCGTGCAGCGGGTGCCGGACGGCGTTCTGGTGCAGGACGCCGGCGGGCTGTCGGAGCGGTTCGACCACGTCGTCGTCGCCACCCACGCCGACCAGGCGCTGGCCCTGCTGGCCGACGCGGGCGAGGAGGAGCGGCGCATCCTGGGCGCCTTCCGCTACCAGCTGAACCGCACCGTGCTGCACCGCGACCCCGCCCTGATGCCGCGGCGGCCCAAGGCCTGGTCGAGCTGGAACTACCTCGCCAACGGCACGCGGGAGCGCAACGCCAAGGTCTCCGTGACCTACTGGATGAACCTGCTGCAGGGGATCGACCGCCGCTCCCCCCTGTTCGTGACGCTGAACCCGATCGTGGAGCCGCTGCCGGCCCTGAAGATCCGGGAGTTCATCTACGACCACCCGATGTTCGACGCCGCCGCGGTGGCGGCGCAGGGCGAGCTGTGGCGCATCCAGGGGACGCGGCGCACCTGGTTCTGCGGCGCCTACTGCGGCTACGGCTTCCACGAGGACGGGCTGTCGGCCGGGCTGGCGGTGGCGGAGGCGCTGGGGGCGAAGCGGCCCTGGGACGTCGCCGACGCCTCCCCCGCCGGCCGCAACGCGCGCCCGCGCGGCGCGGCGCTGGCGACGGCCGGCTGACGGGGGCGGGGCGGCGTTGGACGGCCACTGCCTCTATGTGGGACGCGTGATGCACCGGCGGCTGCGGCCGTTCCGGCACCGGCTGGACTACCGCGTCTTCTACGCGCTGCTGGACCTGGACCGGCTGGACGAGCTGCCCTGGCCGATGCGGCGCAACCGCTTCGGACTCTTCTCCTTCCACGACCGCGACCACGGGCCGGCCGACGGCGGCGCGCTACGGCCCTGGGCGGAGGCGCAGCTGGCCGCCCGCGGCATCGCCCCGCCGGGCGGCAGGATGCGGCTGCTCTGCTTTCCCCGGCTGCTGGGCTACGCCTTCAACCCGCTGTCGATCTGGTTCTGCCACGCGCCGGACGGGCGGCTGGCGGCGCTGATCTACGAGGTCCGCAACACCTTCGGCGACCGCCACTGCTACGTGCTGGAGGCCGGCGCCGGCGCCGGGCCGGTGACGCAGGTCCAGCCGAAGGAGTTCCACGTCTCCCCCTTCATCGGCATGGAGGGGACCTACCGGTTCCGGGTCATGCCGCCGGACGGGCGCCTCTCCGTTCTGATCCGCCAGTCCGACCCGGAAGGCGAGCTGCTGGTGGCGGCGCTGACCGGCACGCGGCGGCCGATGACGGCGGGCACCCTGCTGTCCGCCTTCGCCGCTCACCCGCTGATGACCCTGAAGGTGGTCGGCGCCATCCACTGGGAGGCGCTGAAGCTGTGGCTGAAGGGCGCCCGGTTCCACCGGCGGCCGGAGCCGCCCGTCAGGACTTCCACCCCCGCGGCGGGGGACGCCGCGCACACTGCATGACCGCGAGGACCCGCATACGATGAACGACGGCAGCTACCAGGGCGTTGAGCGCAACGGGCTCGCGGTGGAGCGGCGGGAGGGATACCGGCCGTCGCGCTGGATGCGGCTGCTGCTGGGCCTCGCCCCGCGCATCCGGGTCGGGCAGGCCACCATCGTCCTGCCGGACGGGTCCATGCACCGGTTCCGCGGGCGCGAGCCGGGGCCGGAGGGCATGCTGGTCGTCCACGACGACCGGCTGGCGCGGCGCTTGCTCACCGGCGGCACGCTGGGCTTCTGCGAGGCCTACCTGGACGGGGAATGGAGCAGCCCCGACGTGCCCGCCCTGTTCGAGCTGGCGCTGCGCAACGAGGAGGCGCTGGACCGGCTGCTGGACGGCAAGCGCTGGTTCCGGGCGCTGTCCCACCTGGTCCACGCGCTGCGCCCCAACACCAGGCGCGGCAGCCGGCGCAACATCGCCTACCACTACGACCTCGGCAACGAGTTCTACCGGCTGTGGCTGGACCCCAGCATGACCTACTCCTCCGCCCTCTACGCCGCGGCGGACGAACCGCTTGAGGCGGCGCAGCGGCGCAAATACGCCGAGCTGGCGCGGCGCATGGGGCTGGAGGCCGGCCACCATGTGCTGGAGATCGGCTGCGGCTGGGGCGGCTTCGCGGATTACGCGGCGGGCGAGGTCGGCGCCCGCGTCACCGCGCTGACCATCAGCCGGGAGCAGCACGCCTACGCCACCGCGCGCGTCGCCCGCGCCGGCCTGTCGGACCGGGTCGAGGTCCGGCTGCAGGACTACCGCGACGTCCAGGGCCGCTTCGACCGCATCGCGTCGATCGAGATGTTCGAGGCGGTGGGGGAGCGCTACTGGCCGGCCTTCTTCGGCACCGTGCGCGACCGGCTGGCGCCGGGCGGCCGGGCGGCGATGCAGATCATCACCATCCAGGACCGCTTCTTCGACACCTACCGGCGCGGCGCCGACTACATCCAGAAATACATCTTCCCCGGCGGCATGCTCCCCTCCCCCACCGTGCTGCGGCGCGAGGTGGAGCGGGCGGGCCTGCGCTGGCAGGGTGCGGACGGCTTCGGGCCCGACTATGCCCGCACGCTCGCGGAATGGCAGCTGCGCTTCCAGGCGGCATGGCCGGAGATCCAGGCGATGGGCTTCGACGACCGGTTCAAGCGCATGTGGGAGCTGTACCTGTGGTACTGCGGCGCCGGCTTCTCCACCGGCTGCATCGACGTGGTGCAGGTCACGATGGCGCGGGACTGAGGTGGCGGCGCCGCTCCCCCGGCGGGTGCTGCTGGCCTACGGGCTGCCGGCCCTGCCGCTGGCGGCCCTCACCCTGCCGGTCTTCATCTTCCTGCCCGCCCGCTACGCCGAGCTGGGACTGGGACTCGGCACCATCGGCTGGGCGCTGCTGCTGGGCCGGCTGTGGGACGGGGCGACCGACCCGCTGGTGGGCTGGCTCAGCGACCGGACGCCCGGGCCGTGGGGGCGCCGGCGGCCCTGGATCGCCGCCGGGACGCCGCTGACCCTGCTGGCGGTCTGGTTCCTGCTGGTGCCGCCGGCCGACGCCGGGCTGGCCCACCTGCTGGGCTGGAGCTTCGCCCTCTATTTCGGCTGGACCATGGTGACGGTGCCGCTGACCGCCTGGGGGGCGGAGCTGACGGGCGACTATGACGAGCGCTCCAGGGTCAGCGGCTGGCTGAACGGCTTCCTGGTCGCCGGCACGGTGACGGCCCTGGTGCTGCCGGTGGCGTTCGGGGCGGGCGGGGTTGGGCAGGAGGCGGGGGCGCTCTCCGTCGTCGCCGCCTTCGTGCTGGCGGCGCTGCCGCCGGCGGTGGCCCTGCTGCTGGCGGTCGTGCCGGAGCCGCCGGCGGCTCCGGCGCCGCGCACCGGGCTGAAGGGCGGCGCCCGGCTGGTCCTGGGCAACGCGCCCTTCCGCCGGCTGGTCCTGGCCTACCTGCTGAACGGCCTGGCGAACGGGCTGCCGGCCCAGCTCTTCCTGTTCTACGCCGCCCACGTGCTGCAGGCGGGGGAGCGGGCGGGGCTGTTCCTGATCGTCTACTTCGTCAGCGGCATCGCCGCCGTGCCGCTGTGGCTGCGGCTCTCGGGCCGCCACGACAAGCACCGGGTCTGGTGCTGGGCCATGCTGTGGGCCTGCCTGTGGTTCGCCGCCGTGCCGCTGCTGGGCCCGGGCGACGGCGGGCTGTTCCTGGCCGTGTGCGTGCTGACCGGCCTCTCCCTGGGGGCCGACCTGGTGCTGCCACCCTCCATGCAGGCGGACGCGGTGGACGCGGAGACGGCGCGCACGGGTGCCGCCCGCACCGGCCTCTACTTCGCGCTCTGGGGCCTGGCCACCAAGCTCGCGGTGGCGCTGGCGGCGGTCGGGCTGCCGCTGGCGTCCCTGGCCGGGTTCCGGGCGGAGGGCCCGAACGGGCCGGAGGCGCTGACCGCCCTGGCGCTCCTCTACGGCCCGCTGCCGGTCGCCTTCAAGCTGGCCGC
>DASPKT010000002.1:0-32771 GCA_035627915.1 Azospirillaceae bacterium | reverse complement strand
GAGAGCGCGCACCAGCAGATCCTGCGGGTGCACGGGCTGGTCGGCATCGACAAGCCTTATGCCGCCATCTACCACGACTGGTCGGGGGACCCGTACGGCGGCGGCTGGCACGAGTGGAAGGCCGGCTACCGCTTCGACCTGCTGATGCCGAAGATTCGCCAGCCCCTGGACAAGGAGCGCGTCTACATCTGCGGCGAGGCCTACTCCAACAACCAGGGCTGGGTCGAGGGCTGCCTGCAGACGGCCGAGCACGTGCTGCTGGAGAAGTTCGGGCTGGGCTGGCCTGAGTACCTGGAGGGCCTGCCCGAGGACATCCTCGGCCCCTGACCGAGTGAGGCGGGGGCGGCGCCGGCGCGCCGCCCCCTGCCCGCCTGTGCCGCATCCACCATCCGAACATTCCGGCCGGAGTTCCGCCATGACGCCGCTCACCCAGGGTTTTACGGTCAGCGACTACCTCATCGTCCGCCTGCACCAGGCGGGCCTGAGGGAGCTCTTCACCGTTCCCGGCGACTACGTCGCCCGCTGGTTCGACTATATCGACGACAAGTCCCGCAACCCGGTCAGCCTGGACCGGCTCGGCTGCCGGTCCGAACTGGAGGCGGGCTACGCCGCCGACGCCTACGCCCGGCTGAAGGGAATCGGCTGCGCCGCCGTCACCTACGGGGTGGGCGGCTTCTCCCTTATCAACGCGGTGGCCGGCTCCTACGTGGAGCGGCTGCCGGTCATCGCCATCTCCGGCAGCCCCGGCGCCGGCGACGCCGAGCGGCCCTTCGCCAAGAAGTACAAGATCACGCTGCACCACGCGACCGGCAACTACCAGGCCGAGTGCGACGCCTACAGGGACGTCACCGCCCTCGCCGAGGTGGTGAGCGACGCGAAGTCGGCCCCGGCCCAGATCGACGAGGCCATCGCGCTGGCGCTCGCGTACAAGCGCCCGGTCTACCTGGAGATCTGGCGCAACCTCTGGGACGCGGAGTGCGCGAAGCCCGTGGGCGACCTGCCGGTGGTCGAGCTCCCGGCCGATCCGGATGCGGTGAAGGAGGCCGTCGCGGACGCGGCCGCGCTGATCCGCGCCGCGAGGAAGCCCATGCTGTGGGCCGGCATCGAGCTGCAGCGCTTCGGCCTGCAGGATGCCTTCGCCACCCTGCGCAAGACCGCCGGCCTGCCCTATGTCACCAGCCTGCTGGCCAAGAGCGTGCTGGCGGAGACGACGGAGGGCTTCGTCGGCACCTATACCGGCCCCTCCTCCGACTATTCGACCTACCAGGCGGTGGGGCAGGCCGACCTGCTGTTCGTCGCCGGCGACCTCATCACCGACGACTACGAGGGGATCGTCAAGCAGGACTTCACCCGCATGATCGTCGCCTACGACAACGACGTGCGCATCGGCCGGGCCACCTACGAGAACGTGCCCCTGAAGCAGTTCCTGGCCGGGGTGGAGGAGGCGCTGCGCGGCCGCCCGGCGCGCCGCCCCTGGGCGAAGAAGGGCCCGGCCGTGATCGATCCCGACACGGCGGAGTTCCCCAAGGACGCCGTCACCTACAGCCGCTTCTTCCGGCGCGTCATGAAGTGGGCCACGCCCGACATGATCCTGGTGCCGGACGAGAGCAGCAGCATGTACGTCTCCTGCAACATCCCGGTGAACCACGCCAACGGCTTCGTGTCGCAGGCGGCGTGGGGCTCCATCGGCTACGCCTCGCCGGCCGGGTTCGGCCTGTCGGTGGCGGACCCGTCGCGGCGGCCCGTGGTGTTCGCCGGCGACGGCGGCTTCCACATGGTGGCGCAGACGGTCTCCAGCATGGCGCACTACCGCCGCAACCCCATCGTCTTCGTCATGGAGAACGGCATCTACGGCATCGAGCAGGCGCTGACCAATCCCAAGACCTACACGGACGGCCAGCCCTTCGAGGCGTTCAACGTGCTGCCGCGCTGGGACTACGCCGCCTTCGCGAAGTCGGTGGGGGCCAAGGGCGTGAAGGTGGAGACGCTGCGCCAGCTGGACCGCGCCATGCGCGAGGCCGCGGCCGACAGGGACCACGCCTGGGTCGTCCAGGTCGTCCTGCCGGAGCGCAACATCCCGGCGGAGATCCTGCGCCTCGCCACCAACGACCCGCCGGCCCCGCCGGCGAAGGCGGCGGCCGCGGCGGCCAAGGCGAAGGTCGACGCCTGAGTCGCCGGCAAGCGGCACCGGAGCGACCGGCCGGCCGGTCCGGAGCGGGCATTCCCCGCCCCGGCCGGCCGTGCCGATTCCGGGAGAGCGCCGCCTCCTGTGCCCTTTGCGCAACAGGGGGTGCTCATGTTTCGGGCACCCCGCGCCGCCCCGCCGCAATGTCTTGTCTTGGGACGGGGTCCATGGCGCAATAATCCGAACGGGATAACCCCTGTGCCCGGGGCTGCCGGGGCGGGTGCGTTGGCCCGGGAACGAGGCTTGGCGCGGCGGGGCCACCGCCGCCCTAAGGAAGGGGCACAGAATGGCAAAGCGTTGGGTACTCGCCGGCACCGCACTCGCGGGCTGGGTCCTGTCGACGGCGGCAATGGCTCAGGATACCGCCGGCAGCCTTGACGAGATCATCGTGACCGGCACGCGCCGCCTGGACCGCACGGTCGCCTCCAGCCCGGTGCCGATCGACGTCATCCCCGCCGCCGACCTGCTGAAGTCCGGCCTGGGCGAGGTCAACAAGGTGCTGAACGCCCTGGTGCCGTCCTTCAACTTCCCGCAGCCCACCATCACCGACGGCACCGACCATATCCGCCCGGCCACGCTGCGCGGCCTCGGGCCTGACCAGACGCTGGTGCTGGTCAACGGAAAGCGCCGCCACCAGACGGCGCTGCTGAACCTGAACGGCAGCGTCGGCCGCGGCTCCACCGGCGCCGACCTCAACTCCATCCCGTCCGCCGCCATCCAGCGGATCGAGGTGCTGCGCGACGGCGCCGCGGCGCAGTACGGCTCCGACGCCATCGCGGGCGTCATCAACGTGATCCTGAAGAGCGCGGGCGAGGGCGGCACCGCGTCCGGCACCTGGGGCCAGACCTACGAGGGCGACGGCGACCTCTACCACCTCGCCAGCGACGTCGGCTTCACCGTGGGCGCCGCCAACCTGCACCTGACGGCCGAGTACCGCGACCGCGGCCACACCAACCGCCAGGCCGCCGACACCCGCCAGCAGTACAACAACCTGGCGAACGGGCAGCCCGACCCGCGCGAGGCCACGATCGACCGCACCAACAACTTCTGGTACGGCGACAGCGAGGTCGAGGACTACAACCTCGTCTACAATGTCGAGCTGCCGCTGGGCGACGGGCCGGAGCTCTATTCCTTCGGCAACTACAACCGCCGCAACGGCAAGGCCGGCGCCACCTGGCGCCGCCCGCGCGACCCGAACAACGTCCGCTCGATCTATCCCGACGGCTTCCTGCCCTTCATCACCTCCAACATCGACGACCTCTCGGCGGCGGCCGGCCTGCGGGGCGAGGCGTCGGGCACCAACTACGACGTGTCGGCGGTCTACGGCCGCAGCTTCTTCCCGTTCGGGGTCGAGAACACGCTGAACGCCACCTTCGGCAACCAGAGCCCGACCGAGTTCTATGCCGGCGACCTGCTGTACCAGCAGTGGGTGACGAACGCCGACGCCTCGCGCCTGGTCGAGGTCGGCTTCCTCCCGCAGTCGGTCAGCGTCGCCGCGGGCCTGGAGTGGCGGCACGAGAACTACCAGATCGGCCGCGGCGAGTTCGCCTCCTGGGCGGACGGCGGGGTGAAGGTGCTGGACGCCGGCTCCACCAGCGCCATCGGCGCGCAGCCGGCGCCGGGCGCGCAGGGCTTCCCCGGCTTCCGCCCCGGCGACGAGGTGGACGCCAGCCGCGCCAGCTACAGCGGCTACCTGGACCTGGAGACGAACCTGACCGACGCGCTGCTGGTCAGCCTGGCCGGCCGCATTGAGCATTATTCGGACTTCGGCTGGACCGAGTCCGGCAAGGTCGCCTTCAAGTACGACTTCACCGACCGCTTCGCGCTGCGCGGCGCGCTGTCCAACGGCTTCCGCGCGCCGTCGCTGCAGCAGAGCTTCTTCTCCTCCACCGCCACCAACTTCATCGGCGGCATCCCGTTCGAGGTGCGCACCTTCCAGGTCAGCGACCCCGCCGCCGTGGCGCTGGGGGCGGAGGACCTGGAGGCGGAGACCTCGGTCAACTACAGCCTGGGCATCACCGCGGCGCCGGCCGAGGGCCTCAGCGTCACCATCGACGCCTACCGGATCGAGATCGACGACCGCATCGTGCTGTCGGAGAACCTGACCGGCACCGCCGTGCAGAACTTCCTGACCAGCCGCGGCTTCCCCGGCGTGACCGGCGGCCGCTTCTTCACCAACGCCATCAACACCCGCACCCAGGGCATCGACATCGTCGGCACGCACACCAGCGACCTCGGCGACGCGGGCGAGCTGCGCCTGACCGCCGGCGTCAACTTCAACAACACCAAGGTCACGGGCGTGAAGCCGAACCCGGAGACGCTGAACGCGGTCGGCCTGCAGCTGACCCGCTTCGCCCGCGTCGAGGAGGGCCGGTTCGAGGTCGCCCAGCCCAAGAACAAGGTCAACCTGTCGGTCAACTGGACCTGGGAGGCACTGGACGCCACCGTGCGCGCCAACCGCTACGGCAAGTTCACCTCGCGCAACGCCAACGCCGCGCTGGACCAGACCTTCGGGGCGGAGTGGGTGTTCGACCTCGACGTCGGCTACGACGTGACGGAGAACTTCACCGTGTCGGGCGGCATCAACAACCTGTTCGACGAGTACACGGACAAGGTCATCCCGGGCGCCAACCCGAACGGCTTCGCCCAGTACAGCAACTTCTCGCCCTTCGGCTTCAACGGCGGGTCCTACTACGTGCGGGCCAGCTACCGCTGGTAAGCGGATCGCGCGATCCCGCGATCCAGGGAAAGGCCGCCCCGACGGGGGCGGCCTTTTTCATGCGCGCTTCCTAATATGACCGGACCTATACGAATGCGTTGATGCGGGCACGGCGGCTTTCGCGAAGTGTAGTCATACCACTTTTGATCTATATCAGTGCGCAGGACGGTACCGCCGCCAACAATGCGCCGACCGAACCATGGAGCCGCCCGCATGGCCCAGGATCAGCACTTGACCGGCCGGGAACGTTTCTTTCCCGAAGAGGATGTAATTGTTACCAAGACCGACAGGTCGGGGAAGATCACTTACGCGAACGACATCTTCCTCTCGATTTCCAGCCTGACGGAGCGGCAGGCGCTGGGTGCCCCGCACAGCATCATCCGCCACCCCCACATGCCGGGCTGCGTCTTCCGGCTGCTTTGGGACACGGTCCAGTCGGGCGGGGAGATCTTCGCCTACGTCCTGAACCGGGCGACCACGGGCGACCATTACTGGGTCTTCGCCCACGTCACCCCGACCTACGACGGGTCGGGGACCGTGACCGGATACCACTCCAGCCGCCGGGTGCCGGACCCGGGGATCGTGGCGGGCACCATCGCGCCGCTCTACCGCGAGTTGCTGGAGATCGAGCGGCAGGGCGCCACCCGCGCCAAGGGGATCGAGGCGGGGCTGGGCCGGCTGGATGCCATGCTGAAGGACAGGGGTCTGGATTATGAGCGCTTCGTCTTCTCTCTTCAGGCTTGAGGCCTTCTGCGCCGCCGGCGCCGCGGCGTCCGGCGGAGCCGTGCTGCTGGCGGTGGCCGACCACTTCCTGACCGCCGGCGTGCTGGCCGGCGCGGGCGCGGTCTCCGCCGCGGGGGGCTTGGCGCAGGCGCGGCTGGTGCGGGGCGAGCTGGTGCGCGGGCGCGCCGTGCTGGGCAAGCTGCGGCGCGGCGACTTCGAGGCGCGGGTGACCGGCATCGCCGACCACGGTCCCGTCGGCGCGCTGCTGAAGGGCATCAACGACTTCGCCGACCGTGCCGGCGCCTTCGTGCGGGAGGCCCGCGCCTCGCTGCAGGCGGTGGGCGAGCAGCGCTTCCACCGCCGCATCATGGAGCGGGGCATGCAGGGCGGCTTCCTGAACGCCGCCGAGGTGGTGAACCGCACCACGTCGGGCATGGCCGCCAGGCTGGAGGGTTTCCGCCAGGTCACCGGCCGGTTCGAGAGCACGCTGGACGGCATCGTCGGCACCGTCGCCGCCTCGGCCACCCAGCTGCGCGCCACCGCGGAGTCCATGGCCAGCGCCGCGGCGCAGTCGAGCGAGCAGGCGCTGGGCGTCTCCACCGCGTCGGACCGGGCGTCGGGCAACGTGCAGACGGTCGCCGCCGCGGCGGAGGAGCTGTCGGCCTCGATCTCGGAGATCGCGTCGCAGGTGGCGCGCTCGGCCGAGGTGGCGCGCGGGGCTGCTGCCCGGGCGGAGGCGACCGACGGCCAGGTGGGCCGGCTGGCGGAGGCCGCCGGCCGCATCGGCGAGGTGGTCGCCCTCATCAAGGCCATCGCCAGCCAGACCAACCTGCTGGCGCTGAATGTGACGATCGAGGCGGCCCGCGCCGGGGAGGCCGGCAAAGGCTTTGCGGTCGTGGCGCAGGAGGTGAAGAACCTCGCCAACCAGACCGCCCAGGCGACCGAGGAGATCGGCGGGCAGGTGGCCGCCATCCAGGCCGCCACCGGCGACGCCGTGGCGGCCATCCGCGCCATCGCCGAGGTCATCGCCGACGTGAACGGCTCCATGGCGGCCATCGCCGCCGCGGTGGAGGAGCAGGCCGCCGCGACGGGCGAGATCGCGCGCAGCGTGGAGCAGGCCTCGGCCGGCACGGCGGAGGTGTCCTCGCGCATCACCGGCGTGCGCGCGGCGGCGGCGGAGACGGGTGCGGCCTCCCGCCAGGTCCTGGGTGCCGCCGGCGAGCTGTCCCGCCAGTCGGAGCAGCTGGACCGGGAGCTCGGCAGCTTCCTGGGCGAGCTGCGCCGGGTCGTCTAGCGGGCCTGCGCGCCTTCCGCGCCCGCCCGGTCGCGGCAGAACCCCGCGGCCGGCCCGGGCGGCGCCAGGCAGCCGGGCTCGGCGTCGGCGCGGAAGCGGACGACGGCGGCGGGCAGGTCCTTCCCCTCCAGCCGGATGCGCAGGCGGATCAGCTGCTGCAGCCGGCCCGCGACCCGCCAAGCCGGCCGCCACTCCGGCGCGCGGGCCGGCTCGTGAGCCCCGAAATACTCGAAGGACAGCTCGAACGGCCCGTCGACCAGCACGCTCCGCCGCTCCCCGCCGCCCTCCAGCGGTGCCTGGGCGTAGGCGAGGCGGACGGCGCCGCCCTCCCCCGCCTCCACGGTGAAGCGCGCCGCCGCCAGCCCGCCGCGGCCGGGCGCCGGCGGCTCCGCGATGACGAAGGAAAGGGCATCCGGTTCTCCCTCGAACAGGTGCCTCGCCTCGGCCCCCACACCCTCCACCAGCGGCAGGGCGCGGGCCGCTTGGCGGCGCAGCACGTCGCGGGCGACGGCCACCTGCTCGATCCGGTCGATGCGCTCCCCGCCCCGCTCGAAGCCCCGCCCGACGAAGCCGATGGCGCCGGCGGCCATGCCCAGCACCAGCGCCAGCACCGTCATGGCGACCAGCATCTCCAGCAGGGTGAAGCCGCCGTCGCGGCGCGCGGGGGTCATGGCAGGCGGTCAGTCCAGGGTCTGGCGGTAGCGCTTCACCGCCAGGACGGAGACGGCGAGCAGGAAGGCCAGCAGGGGCCAGATGTCCGGCCAGACGTCGGGCAGGCCGTTGCCCTTCAGCATGACGCCGCGGACGACGCGCAGGAAGTGGGTCAGCGGCAGCGCCTCCCCCACCGTCTGCGCCCAGGCCGGCATGCCGCGGAAGGGGAACATGAAGCCCGACATCAGGATGGAGGGCAGGAAGAAGAAGAAGCTCATCTGCATCGCCTGCAGCTGGTTGCGGGCCAGCGTGGAGAACAGGAACCCCACCGCCAGGTTGGCGGTGATGAAGGCGACCAGCCCGGCCGCCAGCACCAGCGGGTTGCCCGCCATCGGCACGCCGAACAGCAGCCGCGCCGCCCCCAGGATGACCAGCACCTGCACCGCGCCGACCAGGATGAAGGGGGCGAGCTTGCCCAGCATCACCTCGGTCGGGCGCACCGGCATGGCCAGCAGGTTCTCCATCGTGCCGCGCTCGCGCTCGCGGGTGACCGCCAGGGCCGTCATGATGATCATGGTCATGGTCAGGATGGTCCCGACCAGCCCCGGCACGATGTTGTACTGGGTCAGCCCCTCCGGGTTGTAGCGGCGCTGCACCCGCACCTCCACCGGCCCCGGGGCGGGGCGCAAGCCGTCTAGCGGGCCGTCCAGCGCGGGGGCGAGCGACCCGTCCACGACCCGCTGCAGGGCGCCGACCGCGTTGCCGGTCGCCGCGGGGTCGGTGGCGTCGGCCATGACCAGCAGGGCCGGCCGCCCGCCCCGCATCAGGTCGCGGCCGAAGTCGAGCGGGATCTCCACCGCGAACTGCACCTCGCCGCGGTCCAGCATCCGGTCCAGCTCCGCCACGCCGGAGGCCACCACCTCCACCTGGAAGTATCCGCTGGTCTGCAGCCCGGCGACGACCGCGCGGGCGAAGGGGCCGTCGTCCCGGCTCAGCACCGCGGTCGGCAGGCGCTTGGGGTCGGCGTTGATGGCGTAGCCGAACAGCAGGAGCTGGATGATGGGGATGCCGACCATCATGGCGAAGGTCAGCCGGTCCCGCTTCATCTGGATGAATTCCTTGATGACCACGGCCAGCAGCCGGTGCAGGGAGAAGTGCCGGTTCATCCCCGCCTCCCCGCGCCGGCGAAGTTGTCGACGGCGCCGCCCATCAGGTGGATGAAGGCGTCCTCCAGCGTCGGCAGGCCGCGGCTCCATTCCAGCCCGGGCTCCTCCCGGAACGGCGCCACGGAGGCGTCCAGGAGCGCGCCGTCGGAGCCGCTGACGTGCAGCGTCGCCCCGAAGGGCGCCACCATCTCCACCCCCGGCCGCCCCGCCAGCTCCCGCGCCAGGGCCGCCACCCGCCGGTCCGGCCCCGACACATGCCAGGTGGACAGGCCGGAGCCGCGCACCACCTCCGCCACGGTGCCCTCCGCCAGCAGCCGGCCGTAGGCGAGGTAGGCGATGCGGTGGCAGCGCTCCGCCTCGTCCATGTAATGGGTGCTGACCAGGACAGTCATGCCGTCGGCGGCCAGCGCGTGGATCTCGTCCCAGAACTCCCGCCGCGCCTTGGGATCGACACCGGCGGTCGGTTCGTCCAGCAGCAGCAGGTCGGGCTCGTGCAGGATGCAGGCGGCCAGCGCCAAGCGCTGCTTCCACCCGCCCGACAGGGTGCCGGCGAGCTGCCCGCGGCGGCCGGCCAGCCCCAGCCGCTCCAGCGCCGCCGCCACCCGCTCCCGCCGCCGGTCCAGCGCGTAGAGCCGCGCGACGAACTCCAGGTTCTCCGCGATGGTCAGGTCCTCGTAGAGGCTGAACTTCTGGGTCATGTAGCCGACCCGCTGCTTGATCGCCCAGCTCTCCGTCCGGATGTCGTGGCCGAGGCAGGTACCCTCGCCCGCGTCCGGCACCAGCAGGCCGCAGAGCATGCGGATGGTGGTGGTCTTGCCGCTGCCGTTGGGCCCGAGGAAACCGTGGATCTGCCCGCGCGCCACCTCCAGGCTGACGCCGTCCACAACGGTCCTGGCGCCGAACCGCTTGGTCAGGCCGCGCACGGAGATGGCGGGGGCGGCGTCCGGCGTCACGGGGCGGGCTCCAGCGTCACCGGCTGCCCCGGCATCAGCCCGGCCGCCCCTTCCGGCAGCGCCGCCTCCGCCCGGAACACCAGCTTGGCCCGGGTTTCCCGGGAGTAGATGACGGGCGGGGTGAACTCCGCCTCCGTCGCCAGCCGGGTGACCCGGGCGGTGAGGCCGGCCGGGCAGCCGTCGCACGACAGCTTGAGCGTGCCGCCGGGGCGGACGGCGGCCCGTTGCGGTTCCGGAACGAAGAAGACGACCTTGATCGAGCCGGGCGGAAGCAGGCTGACGATCGTACCGCCGGCCGGGACCCACTCGCCGGGGTCGCGGACCAGATCCTCCACCAGGGCCGCCGCCGGGCTGGCGACGGTGCGCTGGGCGAGGCGCCATTCCGCCTGGGCGAGCGCCGCCCTGGCCGCCTCCACCGCGGCCTCCGCCGCGCGCACCCGCTCGCTGCGCGCGGGCAGCCGGGCGGTCGCCAGCTCCGCCTTCATGCGCTCCACCCGCGCCTCCGCCTGGGACGCGGCGCTGCGGGCCTGGTCCAGCCGGGCCTTGGCGGCGGCGCTGGCGGCGGCAAGTTGCCGCTGGCGTTCCAGGTCCTGGCGGGCGAGGCGCCGCGCCGCCTCCGCCTCCTCCAGCTGGGCCTCCAGCGCGGCGATCTCCTCCGGGCGCGATCCCGTCAGGCGGTCGGCGAGTTCGCTTACCGCCTGCGCGAGGCGGGCCCGCGCCTCCGCCACCGCCGCGGCCTCGCGCGCCCGCTCCAGCGCGAACAGGGGCGCGCCGGCGGCGATGGACTGACCCTCCGCCACGGAGACGCTTTCCAGCCACCCGGCATCGGGTGCCGCGATGCGCAGGTATTCCCCCTCCAGATAGCCCTGGAAAGTGACGGCGGCATCGTCGCCGCAGCCGCCCAGCAGCAGCAGGGGGAACAGGAGCGGCGAAAGGCGGCGGGCGGTCATGGGGCGGTTCCTTCCGCGGGGGCGAGGGCGTGCAGGAACATCTCGATGTGGAGCGACAGGACGGCGCGCGGCGGGACGGGCGAGTCCTCCACGGCGGCGAAGGTGTTCTGCCAGAGCGCGGCCATCAGGATGGGCGCCACGAACAGCCGGGCCGCCAGGTGCGGATCGACCCGGCGGAACTCCCCCGCCTCCATCCCGCGGGTGAGGATGCCGCCGATCAGCGCGATGCCGCGCCCCACCACCTCGCGCCGGTAGAAGCGGGCCATGTCGGGGAAGTTGCCGGCCTCCGCCACGACGAGCTTCGGGATGGCGACGCGGCGGGGGTCGGAGACGATCTCCTCCAGCGCCGCCACGACCATGCGCAGCTGGGCGGAGGCGGGGCCGGGGAGCTGCGCCAGCATGCCCTCCACCCGCTCCAGGTTCGGCAGCAGGCTGGTGCGCACCAGCGCCTCGAAGATGGCGAGCTTTGAGGGATAGTAGAGATAGACGGTGCCCTTGGAGACGCCGGCGGCGGCGGCGATGTCCTCCATCCGCGTGGCGGCGAAGCCGCGGGCGACGAAGCTGTCGAGCGCCGCCGCCAGCAGCTCGGCCGGGCGCGCCTCCTTGCGGCGGGATCGGGTCGGGGCAGGCACCGGGCGCATCCACTAATGACTGACTGGTCGGTCAGTAAGATGCTCTGCCACCGCGGCGCCGTCAAGCCCGTCCGCCGCCGACGTCAGCAGACATCGGCCGGCGTCGGTCCCGGTAACGGCCCGGAGCGGCGCCGCTCAGCTCCCGGTCATGCCGGGGCGGTGGCGGGCCAGGTTGTCGTCGGAGTTGCGGTCGATCAGCTTGTTGTAGGGATCGATGCCGAAGGCCCGCGGCACCCGGTCGACCACCAGCTCGACGACCGGGTTGGCCGGGTCGATGCGGTGCTTCTCCAGGTACAGCACGTCCGCCGCGGCGAAGTCGGGCGCCTCGGGGTCCTTGGCGAAGACGCCGATGTCGACCGGGTCGTCCATCGCCCGCGGCGTCTCCCTGCCCTGCCCGTCGGCCTCGGCCTTGGCGGCGGCCAGGGTCAGCCGCACCTTCCACCGCCCGTCCCCGGCGGGCTCCACCGTGTGCCCCTCCACCTTCAGGTCGTAGAGCACGATCCGCTCGAACAGGTCGGTGATGAACTCCTGGTGCTCCGGCCCCGCCTCCGCGCGCAGCAGCCGGACCAGGTCGACCGAGCGCGGGTAGGGATCGCTCTTCAGCCCGTGCTCCCGCACCAGCCGGGCCAGCGCCCGGTTGACCGCGGCCTCGCCGATGCGGTCCTTCAGCGCGTACATGACCAGCGAGCCCTTCTGGTAGTGCAGGTACTGCTGGTTCTCCACCCGGACCAGTGGCATCTCCTCCCGGTCCTCGCCGCCGCGGCCGCGCAGGTAGCGGTCCAGCTCGTACTTCAGGAAGCGGCGGATCTTGTGCGGGCCGTAGGCCTTCTCCATGACCGCCAGGGCGGAGTACTGGGCCAGCGTCTCCGACAGCAACGCCGCCCCCTGCACGTCCGCGCCCGTCACCTGGTGCCCCCACCACTGGTGCGCCAGCTCGTGCGCGGTGACGTAGTAGGCGTAGTCGATCGTCGCGGGGTCGCGGTTGTCGGCGATGAAGCCGATCGCCTCGGAGAAGGGCACCGTGTTGGGGAAGGCCTGGGCGAACCTGGCATAGGCCGGGAACTCCAGGATGCGCAGCTGGCGGTGCTGGTAGGGCCCGAAATTGGCGGTGAAGTAGTCGAGCCCGTCCTTCAGCGCCTGCATCATCCGCCCGACATTGTAATCGTGCGGGGCGTGGTGGAAGACGGCCAGCTCCACCTCCCCCCAGCGGTCCCGCACGACCTTGTAGTCGGCGGAGAGCCACGCGTAGAAGTTCAGGATCGGCGTGTCCATCCGGTAGTGGAAATAGCGCCGCCCGCCCTCGCTCCATTCCTTCTGCAGGTAGCCGGGGGCGACGGCGGTCTGCCCCTCCTCCGTCGACACGGTGGTCTCGAAGGTGACGAAGTCGCTGTCGTCGCGCAGGTCGTTGCGGGTCCAGCGGCTCTCGTCCTCCAGCTTCGCCATGCGGTCGATGGGATCGAGCCCCTGGCGCCGCCGCGCCTGCCGGTCCTGCATCAGGGAGTTCCGGGAGAAGCCGACATAGGGCGTCGCCTGCGTCCCGTCCACGAAGCTGCCGTTGCCGACGATGCGGGTGATGTCGGCGTCGTTGGTGAAGCCGGGGTTCTCCTGCCGGGTCTCGAAGGCCAGCTCGCGCCGCTCCCCCGGTTCCATTGGCCGGTCGAGCGCCAGGATGAAGTAGTTGTTCTCGCGGTCCTCCAGCTTCGGCGCGGCGCCGGCGATCTCCTGGCGCAGCACGTCCAACTCCTCGTCGTAGGCGAGGTGGATCTCCGGGACCGGCGCGCCGGTGTCGTTCTCCAGCACGTAGCGGCCGCGCGCCTCGAAGCTGCGCGTCGAGGGGTGGAGGTCGATGTCGACCTTCACGTCGACGATGCGCGGCTGGGGCACGCCCTCGTACTGCCGGTAGCGGCGCTCATAGGCGGCGGCGCGCGCCTCCCTCTCATCCGCTGACACGACCTCGTTGAGCCCGTGCGTGTTGTAGGCGATCCAGCCGCCGGTGCCGGCCATGCCTACCAGGGCCCCCAGGCCGAGGGCGGCCGGCACCGGCGTCCAGCCGCGGGTGAACCCCCGCAGCCGCAGGCGTAGCGGCGCCGGCACCGCCGCCGGCCACAGCCGGTGGGCCAGCACCGCCGCCGCCAGCGCCGCGAAGCTCCAGTAAGCCATGAACCAGAGGGCCGGCTCGGCGAAATGGCCCCAGCCGTTCATGTCGGACAGCGGCACCTCGGGCCCGTCGGCATAGAACAGCAGGTTGTCGACCAAGCCCATCTGCTCCGCCACGATGGACAGCAGGATGTAGCCGACCATGGCGGCGATGCCGGCGAACTTGTTGGGCGACACCGCCTGCACCAGCGTCGCCAGGACGGCGATCTGGAGCATCGGCACGGCGCTGAACAGGAACAGCCGCCCCAGGTACAGGTCCAGCTCCGGCACCACCGGTCCCTCCACCAGCTGCACCGCCATGCCGGACAGCGCGCCGACGGCGAACAGCGCCGCCAGCACCAGCGCCATGGCCGCCGTCTTGGAGGCGACGAACACCCAGCCCGGCACCGGGCAGGAGGACACGATCTCGTGCATGCGGGCCTGGCGGTCGCGCCAGACCAGCTCGGCCGCGTAGTAGACGACGACGATCATCGGCACGATGCCGAAGGCGCCGGCGACGATGTCGGTCACCGCCCGGGTCACCGGGTGCACGGGCGTGCCGAACATGCGGTCGAGGGTCATCAGGCTGCCGACGGTGTTGAACAGGCCGAGGCCGAGCATCACCAGGAGGCCCGGGCTCTTCAGCACCGCCCGCGCCTCCAGGCGGGTGCGCGCGGCGAACTGGCGCCAGCCGGCCGTCCCCGCCGCCGCCACGGTGACAGGGGGCCGCGGCCGCGGGGCCGGGGATGCCAGCGTCTCGGCCGGGGCGCTGCCGCGCCGGCCGCGGGACTGCGTCTCGAAGCGGAACAGGGTCAGCGCCGTCCCCACCAGCGCCAGCGACACTGCGAGCCAGAGCGCGCGGTTCCAGAGGATGGCGTCGGACAGCGGCAGCAGCGACCCGTTGCGCTCGAACACGGTCCAGTAGCGCAGCGTCTGGCCGATGGCGGCGCCGCCGAAGGGGTCCAGCACCGCCTCCAGCGTCCTCGTGTCGGGCTCGTTCATCAGCCGCCCGACCACGAACCACAGCACCAGGAAGCCGATCAGCGCGACGTAGGCCGCCATCTGGCTGCGCGTCACCGCCGCCACCGACAGGAACAGGGCGGAGGCGAACAGCAGGTTCGGCAGCGCCAGCAGCAGCAGCGCCTGGAGGTAGGCGTCGGGGCGGAACGGGCCCAGCGTCTCCGGGTCCAGCCACCACATGGCGCTGCCCAGCGCCATGCCCAGCGGCGCCCCCAGGAACGCCAGCACCACGGCCCCGTAGGCCCCGGCCAATCGGCCCAGCAGGAAGGGTGCCCGCCGCAGCGGCAGGGAGAAGGTGATCCCCGCCATGCCCGACTCCAGGTCGCGCAGCACCGCCCCCGGCACCGCCACGACGGCGATGAAGAGGGAGATGATGCTCATCAGCTGCGCCACCTGGATGATGGCGAAGGGGGAGTTGGCGTGGGTGCCGCCGCCGGACCCGATCTGGATGCGCTCGATCGTCATGGCCATGAAGGTCATGGCGAAGAGCGAGAGGAAGCCGACCCAGAAGGTGGGGGAGCGGAGCTGCAGGCCGAGCTCGAACCGGGCGATGCGCAGGAACATGGCGGTCGCGTCCCCGTCCGGTCAGGCGGCCCGGCGCCGGCGCTCGGCCAGCGTGGCGAAGTAGACGTCCTCCAGGTCGCCCGGGACGGGGTCGAACCCCTCCCCCGGCAGGGCGTCCGCCACCACGTGGATGACGCTGCGGCCGGCGACCAGCCGGGTGGCGATGACGGTGTGGTCGCGCCGGTGGGCCTCCACCTCCGCGCGGGCCACCGTCTTGCGCCAGACCCGGCCGCGCATGGACTGGACCAGGGCCTGCGGCTCCCCCTCCACCACGATGCGGCCGTCGACGATGATGGCCATGCGCGGGCAGAGGTCGGCCACGTCCTCCACGATGTGGGTGGAGAGGATGACGATGCGGTCCTCCCCGATCTCGGCCAGCAGATTGTGGAACCGGTTGCGCTCCTCCGGGTCCAGCCCGGCGGTTGGCTCGTCCACGATGATGAGGCGGGGGTCGCCCAGCAGCGCCTGGGCGATGCCGAAGCGCTGGCGCATGCCGCCGGAGAAGCCGGCCAGGGCCTTCTTCCTGGCGGCATGGAGGTTGGTCTGCTCCAGCAGCGCCGCCACGAGCTCGCGGCGCTCCCCGGCCGCCGTGATGCCCTTCAGCACGGCGAGGTGGTCCAGCATCTCCTCCGCGGTCACGCGGGGATAGACGCCGAACTCCTGCGGCAGATAGCCCAGCGTCCGGCGCAGCGCCAGCGGGTCGGCCAGCGCGTCGATGCCGTCGAACTCCACCCGGCCGGAGGTCGGCTGCTGCAGCGTGGCGACGATGCGCATCAGCGTCGACTTGCCCGCCCCGTTCGGCCCCAGCAGGCCGAACATGCCCGGCGGCACCTCCAGGCTGACGCCGGACAGCGCCTGCACCCCGTTGGCATAGGTGTGGGAAAGGTCCGTCAACCGAAGCATGATGCCGCCCGCCCGCTGGAGATTCCTTAGCGCACGACACCTACCAGTGGTGTTGTTTCCCGGCAAGGGCTTGCCGCGCCGGTCGCATCGTACCCGCATCGGTGATGTGCCCGCGCCGAAGGGGCAGCCGGCTTGCCGCGCCGGGGGGCGGCGCCCATGTGCAGGGAGGGCGGCCCTTCCGCCGCCCGTCATACCCGCAGGGACAGGAAACGCACCCGCATGACCTCATCCTCCCGCCCCTTCGCCGAGATCGCGACCGCCGACCCCGCCGGGGCGACCGCGCTCGCCTGCGCGGCGATCGACCGCATCCTCGCCGGCATCGCGGCCGAACGGGCTTCCGGCCACCACGACCCGGCGGTGGACGCCGACATCCTCGACCTCACCGAGGCGCTGCACGGCCGCCGCCGCGCCGCCGCCTGACCCCTCCCCGCCCCCGTCTCCCGGCGGCCGGTCTCCCTTGGCGGTCAGTTCGCCAGATGGACGTCGGAGCGGGCGGGGGCGACGGAGGGGCCCGGGTGGCGCGCCGGGAACTCCATCACGAAGCGCGAGCCTAGGCCGTGCTGGGCGAAGACGCTGATACGTCCGCAGAGCGGCCCGTGCACGATGTTGTGCACCATGTGCAGCCCCAGCCCGGTGCCGCCGCTGCCGCGGCGGGTGGTGAAGAAGGGCTCGAAGATGCGCGGCAGCACCGAGGGCTCGATGCCCACGCCGTTGTCGGAGACGACGATGGTCACCCGGTCCTCCACCGCCGCCACCTGGATCTGGATCTCCTTGACGGCGGTGCCGGCGAAGGCGTGCAGTACGGCGTTCTGCACCAGGTTGGTGACCACCTGGGCCAGCAGGCCGGGGTAGGTCGTCAGCAGCACGTCGTCCGGCCCGTCGATCCGGCAGGCGACGGCGTTGTCCCGCAGCAGCGGGCCGACCAGCTCCACCACGTCCTCGACGTAGCGGCGCACGGAGATGCTGCGCAGCTCCTCGCTGGTGCGGTCGGCCGCCACCTGCTTGAAGGAGCTGATGAGGCTGGCCGCCCGCTCCGCGTTGCGGGCGATCAGCCGGCCGGCGTCGCGGGTGAAGGCCAGGTAGTTGGTGAACTCGGTCCGGGTCAGCTTGCCGCTGCCCACCTGCGACTGAACCCGGTCCGCCTCCGCCTCCAGGTGCGTGGCGGCGCTCAGCAGCACGCCGACGGGCGTGTTGACCTCGTGCGCGATGCCGGCCACCAGCTGGCCGAGCGAGGCCAGCTTCTCCCGCTGGACCAGCTGGTCCTTGGTCTCGCGCAGTTCCGAGAGCGCGTTGGCGAGGCCCTCCTTCTGCTGCGCCAGTTCCAGCGTGCGGGCCGCGACCTCGCGCTCCAGCGTGCGCTCGCGGAATCGCAGGTAGGTGGTGCGCGCCTGGATCAGCCCGGCGATGGCCGCCAGGCCCCCGGCGATCAGCATGCCGCGGAACCACAGCGTCTGGTACCAGGCCGGGAAGACGACGACCGAGATGACCAGCTCCGACTGCGCCCATTGCCCCGCCCGGTTGCTGCCGCGCACCCGCAGCCGGTAGGAGCCGGGAGGCAGGCCGGTGTAGGCGATCTGGCGGCGGCTGCCGTCCACCTCGGTCCAGGTCGACTCCAGCCCCTCCAGCAGGTAGGCGTAGCGGTTGCGTTCCGGGGCCGAGTAGTCGAGCGCCGCCACCTCCAGCCGGAAGCCGTGGTCGTCGGGACGGACCCAGAGCGGGCCCGTCTGGTGCTGCACCTCGTCCGACGGGATAGGGCGGCGGCCGACATGGGCGTCCGTCACCACCAGGGGCGGGCTGTAGGTCCAGTCGGCCAGCCGCTCCGGCCGGACGAGTGTGATCCCCTCCTCCGCGCCGAACAGGATCTCGCCGTCGGGGCCGGTCGCCACCGATCCCGCCCAGTAGCTCGACAGCGCGACGCCGTCCGCCTTCTGCAGCGGGCGCACGGCCAGCGTCTCCGGATCGATGCGGGCGATGCCGGCGTCGGTCGACGCCCAGACGTTGCCCGCATGGTCCAGCGCCAGCGCGCCGACCGCGTTGGCGGGCAGCCCGTCGCGCCCGGACAGTGTGCGGAAGCGGGGTCGCCCCTCTGCGTCCCTTCCCTCCATCACGGCCACGCCGCGGCCGTAGGCGGCGACCCACAGGCGGCCCCGCAGGTCCGTCAGCAGCGAGACCACGTCGCCGCCGGGCAGGCCGTCGGGCGCGTCCGCCCGCGGCTCGATCCGCTCCACGGCGCCGGTCACGGTGTTGAGGATGTTCAGCCCGTTGCGGGTACCGATCCAGAGCTCGTCCGGGCCCTTCGGCAGGATGGAGTTGATGCGGCTGTCGGTCAGCCCCTGCGGCCCCGCCTCGACCGTGCGGACGGTGCCGGCTTCCGTGTCGTACCCGATCAGCCCGTTGTTGTAGGTGCCGATCCACAGCGTATTCCGGCGCAGGTGCATGCTGTAGATGTCGGGCACCGCGTCGCGCGTCGGCAGCACCACCCGCCTGACCTGCCGCGGCTGTCCGGGAGCCGGCGGGTCGGAGCGGAACAGCCCCTGGCGCGTGCCGATCCAGGCGGTGCCGTCGGGCAGCAGGGCCAGCGCCCGCACCGGGCGCCTCGGCAGCGCCTGGTCGGGGTGGCCCGGATCGGCGCGCAGGCTGCCCACGGGGCGGCCGTCGCGGTCCAGTATGTCGATGCCGAGCTCGCCGTGCCCGACCCAGAGCCCCCCGTCCGCCGCCACCGCCATGGCGCGGACGCTGCGGTCCAGCGAGCCGTCAGGCGTCTTCGCGGCGACGAACAGGGTGCGGATCGCGTCGGCCGACGGGTCGAACCGGCCGAGCCCGAGGTAGGTTCCCACCCAGACCAGGCCGGAGCGGTCGCGGAAGAAGCTGAGGACGTTGTTGCTGCTCAGGCTGTTGGGCACCAGCAGGTCGTGCCTGATCGGCATCCAGGCGCCCTGCGCGGTGTCGAGCTGCCAGATGCCGTCGCCGACGGTGCCGATCCACATGACGCCTGGCCGCGTCTCGACGATGGCGCGGACCCAGCCCTGGCGCAGGCCCGCCGGCATGTCGGGCGGGACCGAGGCGCGCGGCCCGTCGCCGGCATCCTCCAGCACCACGACGCCCAGATGCTCCGTGCCGACCCAGATGCGGCCGCGCCCGTCCTCCGCGATGGCGCCGACGGCGTCGCCGGCGTCCGGCGCCTCGCCGGGCAGCACGATCCGCTGGAAGCGGTCGGACCCCGCCGGCCGGTGGGCGAGGCCGCCCGCCGTGCCGACCCAGACGCCGCCGCGCCGGTCGCGGCGGACCACGCGCACCTGCTCCTGCGGCAGCCCGTCGGGCCGTCCCTGGGCGGTGGGGACCTGGGTGACGGCCCCGGCCGCGTCCATGCGGGCGAGGCCGCCATAGGTGCCGATCCACAGGCCGCCCTCGCCGTCCTCCTCGATGCTCCAGACGTCGACATGGTTCAGCGCCGCGTCGGAGCGCACGAACCGCTCCTGGCGCGGGTCGTACCAGGCGAGCCCGCCGGCGCTGGTGCCTATCCACAGCCGGCCGCGGCCGTCCACGTGCAGCGCGCGGATGTAGCTGTCGGGAAGGTCCCCCGCGGCGCCGGGATCTGCGCCGAACGCCTTGAAGCGGTAGCCGTCGTAGCGCAGCAGGCCCGCCGCGGTGCCGATCCACAGGAACCCGTCGGTGTCCTGCGCGACCGCGGTGACGTAGCCGATCGGCCGGTCCTGGTCGCGCCGGATGTTCTCGAACAGCGGGACCGAGGCGCCCTGCCAGGGATCGGCGCGGAGGCCGGCCGGCCAGGACAGGGCGACGGCGAGCGCCAGCACCAGGCCGGCCGCCCTCGCAACGATGCCCCGGCACAGTCCGCCAGCTCTTCCCATGCTTCCCTGCGCGATGGCCCCGACCGCCCCCGGCCTCCACAGGTGCCAGCGAACAGACTCCAAGGTCCTGTAGTCGTGGACGTTAATTGACATTGCCCACACGCGCAACGTGCTCCTGCTCCGGGCCGGGGGGTGCGGCAACCTGCGTGCTGCCGTACTTCCCCACTACACCCGGAACGCGAGGACTGGTAGGGTTGCCACCTACCGATTGAGGTCCATAACAGGAGGAGACAAACATGCCGGACATCAGCACCAGGGCGGAGCCGACGAGCATCGTGGCGGCGGGCGGCGGCAGCCTCACCATCGTCGGCACCGGCATCCAGGCGGTGGCGCACCTGACCCGCGAGGCGATCGGGCACATCCGCCACGCCGACGTCGTCTTCCACTCCATCAAGGACCCCGTCGCCGCCGCGGACATCCACGCGATCAACCCGAACGCCATCGACCTGACGGTGCTGTACGGCACGGAGAAGCGGCGCCGGCTGACCTACATGCAGATGGCCGCGGCCATGCTGCGCGAGGTGCGGGCCGGGCGGCGCGTCACCGGCGTCTTCTACGGTCATCCCGGCTTCTACGTGGCGCCGGCGCGCATCGCGCTCGCCACCGCCAGGCAGGAGGGGTTCGAGACCCGGCTGCTGGCCGGCATCTCCTCGGTCGACCTGCTGTTCGCCGACCTGCGCATCGACCCCAGCCAGGTCGGCTACCAGGTGCTGGAAGCCACCGACTTCCTGCTGCGCGACCGCCCGCTGGTCACCAGCGGCCACGTCGTGCTGATGCAGGTCGGCCCGGTCGGCGACCTCTACCGCCCCTCCACCGACAATCTGGAGCGGCGGGGCATCCTGTTCGAGCGGCTGATCGCCCTCTACGGTCCCAGCCACCCTTGCGTGCACTACATCGGCGCCCCACGGCCGGGCCAGAAGCCGGAGCTTCGGCGGCTGCCGCTGTCGGCCTACCGCGACCCCGCCAACCTGCGCCGCCTGAACAAAGCCAGCACCCTCTACATCCCGCCGCGCGACACGCGGGCGACGGACGCCGCCATGGCCGCGCGGCTGGGCATCGCCGACCTGCGCGGGGCGCCGGTGCCCGCCGCGGAGCCGCCGGCGCCGGACCTGGGGCCGGTGGTGCGGCCGGCGATCTCGGTCGCCTTCTTCCGCGTCATGTCGGAGATCGTCAACGACCCCGCCGCGGCGGCCGAGTTCCGGGCGGACCCGGCGGGCTTTGCGGCACGGTTCGGGCTGGTCGGCGCCGACGAGGCGCGCTGGCTGGACGGGCTGGCCCGCCGCGGCGACCCCGCCGGCATCGCCACGGCGCCGCTCACCCGCGCCGCCAGTGCGGAGGAGCTGCACGACGCGCCCGAGGAGCTGCACGACGCGCCCGAGGAACTGCACGACGCGCCCGAGGAACTGCACGACGCGCCGGAGGAATTGCACGACGCGCCGGAGGAACTGCACGACACGCCCGAGGAGCTCCATGACAGCCCCGAGGAGCTGCACGACTCGCCCGAGGAACTGCACGACAGCCCCGAGGAGCTGCACGATAGCCCCGAGGAACTGCACGACACGCCGGAGGAGCTCCACGACGATCCCGAGGAGCTGCACGACACGCCGGAGGAACTGCACGACGCGCCGGACGTGCGCTGACCAGCAGGACCTGTCCGGAATGGAAAAGGGGCGCCGCGTCACCGCGGCGCCCCGATCCATGTGGAGGGTCAGGCAGGGGTCCTGGCCCCGCCTCTCAGGCAGCGTGGCGGCCCGGGGTGGCGATGCCCCAGCGTTCCAGCAGGCGCCGGCCCTCGGCGGTGGGGAAGACCTGGCGGATGCGGCGGTTGGCGTCGAAGGTCGCGACGCGCACCAGCCCCTCCGCTCCCGCCCCGGCCAGCGCCGACACGGCGCGGGAGGCGGAATAGGGCGGCTCGTCCAGTTCCCAGGCGAGTTCGCTGAGGCTGAGGCCGGGATGCAGCCCGACGGTCAGGAGCGCCACGGCCTCCCGCAGGCTCATCCCGCGGTCGAGGCGCATCAGCTCGCGCAGCAGGCCCAGGGTGGCATTCACGTCCGAACTCATCGCCCGCCGCTCCCCCGCATCCCGGCGCCGCCGAGGGCGCCCCGGAGGGCGCCGGTGTCGTGGGCGTAGGCGCGCGGCTTGGCGGCGGCGGTGCGGGGCCTGCGCCGCCCGGCGATGCGGAAGGCGACGGCGTGGCCCTCCCGCTCGAGCTCGGCGGCTGCCTGCTTCAGCCGCTCCTCGATGAGGCCGAGCTCGGCGAAGCCCTCGGGCTCGACGTCGATGGCGAGCGTGGCCCGCATTGCGATCCTGTTCATGGCTCCAACTCGATCCACGGGAGGGGAGGCGGCGCCGCTCAGCGGCGCCGGCGCTCCCGGATGGTCAGTTCGCTGCCCTTCGCCACGTCGGCGAAGCGCTCGGCGATCCGCTTGAGCCGCGCCTCGAGGTCCGCGACGGCGCGGAAATCCTCGGCGGCGATCTCAACCTCGATGGTGCATCGGTACTTCATGATCCCGGACTGTGACGGCACCGCGGGCGGGTGCGGGGAACGGCCCGCGCCGCGGGACGGGGTCCCCGGCGAAACCAGCCATTTGGCGTTCCGCCATCCCGGCCTCAAGGGTTACCTATGGGCGAAGCGGCGCGCATCCGCCGCGGCGCGCATCAACCCTGACCCGCGCAGATGGCGCTTCTCGGCGCATGCGGTGCGGCTCCGCCCCCGAAGGAGGGGGCCGGCTGGGTGGTTGCCCGGCCGCCCCCGGCGCGTGCTAAACTTGTTTCCCGCAGAGCCTCTTAAGCCCCCCGCCCAAGGCCATCCTTGCTTCGCGACCAGGAAATCCTCGCGCGCTTCCGCGCCCTCCTCGACACGGTGCCGGACGGCGTCATCATCATCGACGCCCAGGGGCTGGTGCAGGCCTTCAACCCGGCGTGCGAGCGGCTGTTCGGCTGGGCGGCGGGGGACGTCATCGGGCGCAACGTGCGCATGCTGATGCCCTCCCCCTACCACGAGGAGCATGACGGCTACCTGGCGCGCTACCATGCGACGGGGGAGCGGCGGATCATCGGCATCGGCCGCGAGGTGAAGGGCCTGCGCCGCGACGGCAGCGTCTTCCCCATGGAGCTGTCGGTCGGCGAGGCGCGGCAGGAGGGGCCGCCCGTCTACATCGGCATCATCCGCGACCTCACCGAGCGGCGCGCGGCCGAGATGGCCCTGCAGGAGCGCGAGGCGCGCCTCGCCTCCATCGTCCAGACGATCCCGGACGCCCTCATCGTCATCGACGGCAAGGGGCTGATCCGCTCCTTCAGCCCGGCGGCGGAGCGGCTGTTCGGCTACGCCGCGGACGCGGTGATGGGCCGCAACGTCAGCATGCTGATGCCGTCTCCCTACCGGGAGCAGCACGACCACTACGTCTCCCACCACCTGAAGACGGGGGAGCGGCGCATCATCGGCATCGGCCGCATCGTGTCGGGCCAGCGCGCCGACGGGTCGGTCTTCCCCATGGAGCTGGCGGTGGGCGCCGTCGACATGGCGGGGGAGCCTCTCTTCACCGGCTTCGTGCGCGACCTGACGGAGCGGCAGGCGACCGAGCGGCGGCTGCAGCAGCTGCAGGCGGAGCTGCTGCACGTCAGCCGGGTCAGCGCCATGGGCCAGATGGCCTCGGCCCTGGCGCACGAGCTGAACCAGCCGCTGACCGCGGTCGTGAACTACGTCAAGGCGTCCAAGCGCCTGCTGGAGCAGGCGGCGTCCGGCGACGTGACGCGCGTCCAGGACACCATGGAGAAGGCGGCCCAGCAGGCCGCCCGCGCCGGCCAGATCATCCGCCGCCTGCGCGACTTCATCGAGAAGGGCAAGACCGACCGGCGGGCCGAGAGCCTGAACACCGTCGTGGAGGAGGCGAGCGCGCTGGCGCTGGTCGGCGCCAAGGAGATCGGCGTCCGGGTGCAGCTGGAACTGCATTCCCCGGACCCGTCCGTGCTCATCGACAAGGTGCAGATCCAGCAGGTCATCCTGAACCTGGTGCGCAACGCGGTGGAGGCCATGGCCGACCGGCCGGAGCGCCGCCTGACCGTGGCGACCGGGACCGCGCCGGACGGCCTGGCGGTCGTGTCCGTATCCGACACCGGCCCCGGCTTCTCCGACGAGGCGCTGGCGCAGCTGTTCCAGCCCTTCGTGACCTCCAAGGAAAAGGGCATGGGCCTGGGCCTGTCGATCAGCCGCACCATCGTGGAGTCGCACGGCGGCCGCCTCTGGCCGGAGCGCAATGCCGACGGCGGCGCCACCTTCCGCTTCACCGTGCCGCTGGCGCCGGGAGGGACCGATGGACGCTGAACCCCTGGTCGCCGTCGTGGACGACGACGACGCCGTTCGCGACAGCGTGGACATCCTGCTCTCCACCTCCGGCTTCCGGGTGGAGGCCTTCGCCTCGCCGGTGGCGTTCCTGGAATCCGGCGCGGCGGCGCGCTGCGCCTGCCTGCTGACCGACGTGCGCATGCCCGAGATGACCGGGATCGAGGTGCAGGAGCGCCTGGCGAAGGCCGGCCACGCCCTCCCCGTCATCGTCATGACCGGGCACGGCGACGTGCCGCTGGCGGTCAAGGCGATGAAGGCCGGCGCCGTCGACTTCATCGAGAAGCCGTTCGAGGAGGAGACGCTGCTGGCCTCCATCCGCGCGGCGCTGGCCCGGCCGCGGTCGGCGCCGGCGCCCGAGGTGCCGTCCCCCGCGGCCGCCGCGGCGGAGCCGCCGGCCGAGGTGGCGGCGCGGCTGGCGCTGCTGACCCCGCGCGAGCGCGACGTGCTGCAGGGGCTGGTCGAGGGCAAGCCCAACAAGATCATCGCCTTCGAGCTGTCGATCAGCGCCCGCACGGTGGAGATCCACCGCGCCCGCGTGATGGACAAGATGCAGGCGCCCAGCCTGCCGCACCTGGTGCGCATGGCGCTGGCCGCCGGCGTGGCACCACGGGGATCGTGACGGGCTGATCTGGATCAAACCCGGCCGCATACGCAGAACCCCTTAGTTTCCGCGGGACCTGGGCGGACTTAAGTTCTGTCCCGGGAGCGCCGCGGCCCGTGCCCGGCCCTCCTGTCTGGTCGATTTGCGTGCCGAGGAGGTTTCCCGTGGTCGAGGCCGGTGCCGGTCGGGTCTACATCGTCGACGACGACGATTTCGTCCGGGATTCGCTCCGCACCCTGCTGGAGCTCTACGACGTGGAGGTCCTGGACTTCCCCTCCTGCGCCGCCTTCGCCGCGGCTTACGACGGCACCGGCGGCGGCTGCCTGGTGCTGGACCAGCACATGCCGGGGATGACCGGCGTGGAGTTCATGGAGAGCCGGGGCGCGGCCCTGCGCGGCCTGCCCGTGGTGATGGTCTCCGGCCGCACCGACCCTGTCACCATCGACCGCGCGCGGCGCGCCGGCGTGGCGGAGTTCCTGGAGAAGCCGTTCGATTCCGACCGGCTGGTGGACACGGTCCTGCGCCTGATGGCGACGCCGGCCGCGGCCTGAGGCGCAGCGGCCGCGGCGCGCGGGCTTCTGACCGGGCTCAGCCTGGGGGACGTCCTGCGCAGGTGGTTTCCCGACTCTCTCATCCGTCACCCCCGCGAAAGCCGGGGGGCCAGGGGCACTGCCCTACGGCCGTATCTCCCCTCCCCCATGGGGGGAGGGTGGCCCGGAGGGCCGGGAGAGGGGGTAAGACGCCTCAGGAAAGGGCGCCCGTCCTCCACGGCGGCACATCGCTCCGCAGGCCCGTACCCCCTCTCCCTGTCCCTCTCCCTCTGGGAGAGGGGACGGCAGTCCAGGCGGTAGCGACAGGGCAGGGCCTCCCACGCCGCGCTCGTGGGCAGATCCGCACCGACCCAGACCCAATAAGGGAAATCCCCTACGTAGTTCCCCTGACCCCAGGAAGCCGGAAAACCCCATAGGGGGAAATACTTACGTAGAAGACCGAACTGATCCGAGGACGCGCCGGACGCTAATTTCCATCCCAGAGCGACGCCGGGCCGAACGAGAGCCCGGGACGATGGGCGAGATCTTGGAGATGACGATGCAGCTGGCGACCGCGCGGACCGCGACCCCGACCCTTCCGGCCTTCCTGGCCGCCGCGCCGAAGCAGGCCGCCGCCCCGACCGTGGAGGAGGCGCTGCTGGCCCATGCGGACGAGGCGGTGTCCTTCGAGCGCGACCGGATGATCTTCTCCGAGGGCGACCCGGCCGCCTGCGTGCACATCATCACTGGCGGCATGGTCCGGCTTTGCAAGATGATGCCGGACGGGCGCCGGCAGATCGTCGGCTTCCTGCAGGCCGGCGACATGATGGGCCTGGCCATGGCCGCCCGCTACCTCTACTCCGCCGAGGCGGTCGTCCCCGTCACCCTGCGCCGCCTGCCCCGGGCCCGGCTGGACGCGCTGCTGGACCGCGAGCCTTCGCTGGGCCGCCGCCTGCTGAGCCGCACCGTGACCGAGCTGCAGGCCGCCCAGGACCAGATGCTGCTGCTGGGCCGCAAGACCGCGGCGGAGCGTCTGGCCTCCTTCCTGCTGGTGCTGGCCCGGCGTGCCGGTACCGCCCATGACGGCCGCTGCAAGGTCAGCATGCCCATGACCCGCACCGACATCGGCGACTTCCTGGGCCTGACCATGGAGACCGTGTCGCGCGCCTTCACCAAGCTGAAGACGACCCGGATGATCCGGCTGGCCGGCGGCCACGTGGTCGAGCTGCTGGACATGGATGCGCTGGCGGAGCTGGCCGAGGGCTGCTGAACCCCGCCGCCGCCGCCCGACCCACGAGAGGAATTTCCCATGCTGCCGCAGAAGATGAAGGCCGCCGTCGTCCATGCCTACGGGCAGCCCCTGCGCCTGGAGGAGGTGTCGGTGCCGCGGCCCGGCCCCGGCCAGATCGTGGTGAGGATCGCCGCCAGCGGCGTCTGCCACACCGACCTGCACGCCGCCGAGGGCGACTGGCCGGTGAGGCCGCCGCTGCCCTTCATCCCCGGGCATGAGGGGGTGGGCACCGTCGCCGCGGTCGGCGCCGGCGTCACCAGGGTGCGCGAGGGCGACCGGGTGGGCGTGCCCTGGCTCTACACCGCCTGCGGCCATTGCGAGCATTGCACGACCGGCTGGGAGACGCTGTGCACCGCGCAGCAGAACACCGGCTATTCCGTGAACGGCGGCTATGCCGAGTACGTGCTGGCCGACCCCGACTATGTCGGGCACCTCCCCGACACCGTGCCCTTCGCCGACATCGCGCCGATCCTCTGCGCCGGCGTCACCGTCTACAAGGGCCTGAAGGAGACCGAGGCGCGGCCGGGCCAGTGGGTGGTGGTCAGCGGCATCGGCGGCCTCGGCCACGTGGCGGTGCAGTACGCCAAGGCCATGGGGCTGCACGTCGCCGCGGTGGACGTGGCGGAGGGCAAGCTGGATCTCGCCCGCCGCCTCGGCGCCGACCTCACCATCAATGCCGCGACCGTGGACCCGGTGGATGAGATCCGGCGCACCATCGGTGGCGCCCACGGCGTGCTGGTCACGGCCGTCAGCCGCGGCGCCTTCGCCGAGGCCATCGGCATGACCCGGCGCCGCGGCACCGTCAGCCTGGTCGGCCTGCCCCCGGGCGACTTCCCGGTGCCGATCTTCGACGTGGTGCTGAACCGCATCACCATCCGCGGCTCCATCGTCGGCACCCGCGCCGACCTGGCGGAGGCGCTGATGTTCGCCGGCGAGGGCAAGGTCCGGGCGACGGTTGAGACGCAGCCGCTGGACGCGGTGAATACGGTCCTCGCCCGGCTGAAGGACGGCGCGGTGGACGGCCGCGTGGTGCTGACCCTCTGACCCGCGCTCAGCCCTGCGGCAGGTCGGGCGAGCCGTCGACCGAGCGGACCAGGTGCTCCGCCAGCCGCTCGGCCGCCCGGGACAGGCCGCCGGGTGCCCGGTAGAGGGCGATCTCCGTGTCCTCCAGCCGGGGCAGGCCGGCATCCGCGCCCAGCACCCGGAAGGCGTCCGGCACCATCTCGCGCGGCAGGACGGTGATGCCGAGGCCGGCGCGCACGGCCGCCTGGATGCCGGCCAGGCTGGGGCTGGTGTAGACGATGCGCCAGGTGAGCCCCGCCGCCTCCAGCGCCTCCAGCGCGCGCTTGCGGTAGACGTCGGGACGCGGCGCCAGCACCAGGGGCAGCGGCCCCGCATCCGGCGCCGGGCGGAAGAAGGCGGGCGATCCCGCCCACACCAGCGGCTCCCGCCAGACCCGCACGCCGCCCTCCGGGCCCTGCGGCTCCCGCTTCACCAGCACCAGGTCGAACTCGCCGCGCGCGAACCCCTCCAGCAGGTTCAGGGTGAAGTCGCAGCGCACGTCGAGCCGCACCCGGGGGTTGGCGCGGGAGAAGCTGGCCAGCGCCTCCGGCAGGTGGACGGTGGCGAAGTCCTCCGGCGTGCCGAGGCGGACCGTGCCCTCCATCTCCGGCTCGCGCAGCCGGGCCCGCGCCTCCCCCGCCAGGTCCAGGATGCGCCGGGCGTAGGTCAGCAGTACCTCCCCCGCCGCGGTCAGGTGGATGCCGCGGGCGGTGCGGTCGAAGACCGGGTGGCGGAGGTCGTCCTCCAGACGCTTCATCTGCAGGCTGATGGTGGACTGGGTGCGGCCCAGCCGTTCCGCCGCGCGGGTGAAGCTGCCGCAGTCCACGATCATGGCGAAGGTGCGCAGCAGGTCCATGTCGAGCGCCGCGCCGGGATCGGGACGGTTCCCGGCCCCGCTTCCCTCCTGCCCGGACTGGCCCATCGCGCGGTCGCCTGCTGTTCTGTCGGAAACGGAACGGGGCCCCGTCGCCGGGGCCCCGCGGATTGAACCTCAAGCGGCCGCGTTCTTGAACTCTATTTTGAAGTCGGGCCGGTTGTTGGGGTGGTCGGCGTCGATGAAGACGCTGCGGTCGTTCTTCATCATGATGACCTGGAAATAGGGCCGGAACTCCTCGTCGCGGATGCCGAAGGCCTGCTGGAAGCGGTCGAACAGGGCCTGCTCCTCCAGCTCCGCCTCGCCGTCCGACATGGCACTGTCGGCGATGTTCATGAGGATGCAGAGCTTCTGCGCCGGGGTCAGGATCGGCGCCGCCTCCGCCAGGAACTGCTCCGGCGTGTGGCGGCGGACGTACTTCATCGCGCTGTCCAGCAGGGCCCGGTTGTTGGCGCCGACGCCGATGACGGCGCCGTCCCGCTCGCCCCCGATGACCGCCAGCAGGTGGCCGATCTCCTCCGGGTCCATCTCCCCGTCGGAGCCCATGCAGTAGATGAGGGAGATGGCGAAGGCCTTGTGCGGCGTCATCGTCTCGCCGGCGTCGCCCTTGAACAGGTTGAACAGACCCATCTTGTTGCCTCCTTTGCCGTTGGTTCGCGGTTATTAGGCGGTGGTCATTCGGCGGCCTGCCGGGCCGCCGGGGGGAGATCCGCGCCGGGCTCGCCGCCGCGGGTCTTGATGAGGGAGACGACGACGCCCGCCGTCAGCAGGCCCAGCGTCACCGAGAGGGAGATGGCGGGATCGACCTTGCCCACCAGCTGGTTCCAGAAGATCTTGCCGCCCACGAACACCAGCACCGCCGCCAGCGCGTACTTCAGGTAGGCGAAGCGGTGCACCAGCGCCGCCAGCGCGAAGTAGAGCGCCCGCAGGCCCAGGATGGCGAAGATGTTGCTGGTGTAGACGATGAAGGGGTCGGTGGTGATGGCGAAGATGGCCGGCACGCTGTCCACCGCGAAGATCAGGTCCGCGGTCTCCACCAGCAGCAGGGCCAGGAACAACGGCGTCGCCCACAGGGTGGTGGCGCCGGGTCGGGCCGCGTCGGGCAGGCGCACGAAGAAGCGGTTGCCGTGCATCTCCGGCGTCACCTTGATCACGCGGCGCACCAGCTTCAGCACCGGGTTGCCGGCGATGTCGGGGGCGTGGTCGGAGACCAGCAGCATCTTGATGCCGGTGAACACCAGGAAGGCGCCGAACACGTACAGCACCCAGTGGAACTCCGACACCAGGGCGGCGCCCAGCCCGATCATGATGCCGCGCAGCACGATCACGCCGACGATGCCCCAGAACAGCACCCGGTGCTGGTATTCGCGCGGGATGGCGAAGTAGCCGAAGATGAGGGAGATGACGAAGACGTTGTCGAGGCTGAGGCTCTTCTCGATGAAGAAGCCGGTCATGTAGTCCATGCCGGGCACGGGGCCCATCGACCACCAGATCCAGGCGCCGAACAGCAGCGCCACGGTGATGTAGCCGGCCGACAGGACCAGGCTCTCGCGCACGCCGATCTCGCGGGACTTGCGGTGCAGCACGCCGAGGTCGAGCGCCAGCAGGACCAGCACGACGCCCGCGAACAGGGCCCAGGCATAGGCCGGCTTGCCCAGCCACTGGAGGGCCAGGAATTCTGAGAGGATTTCCACGGAAAGGCTCCTGGACGATCGCGCCCGTCGGCGCACGATTCGTTCAGGGATCCGACATCATGGCCGACGGCTCGACCACCAGAGGGGCCCGGATCCGGGACGCTCGGGATATGGCGCCTCTACCCCAATCGCGTGAAGGGCGGAGGCGCCAATGGGTGCCATTGAGATCCTCAATGGCTCAGGCCGACACCCCCGCCGCAGCGGCATAGAGGGGGATGCCGACCAGCACGTTGAAGGGGAAGGTCACCGCCAGCACCAGGGGCAGCGACAGGCCCGGGTCGGCGGCGGGCAGCGCCTGGCGCAGCGCCGCCGGCACGGCGATGTAGGAGGCGCTGGCGCACAGGGCCGCCAGCAGCATCGCGTCCCCGGGCGCCAGCCCCAGCGCGCCGCCCGCCGCGAAGCCGAGCGCGGCGCCGGCCAGCGGCATCGCCAGCCCGAAGGCGACCAGCCGCGCGGACAGGGCCGACGCGTCGCGCAGCCGGCTCGCGGCCAGATGCCCCATCTCCAGCAGGAACAGGCACAGCGCCCCCTCCCACGGGGCGGAGACGAAGCCGGACAGGCGCTCCAGCCCCGGCGTGCCGATGATCCAGCCGATCGCCATGGCGCCGACCAGGAGAAGGACGCTGCCGTTGGTGGCCGCCTCCCTCAGCACCGGCAGGAACTGTGCCGCCTCCCCGTCCTGCCGCCGGTTGGCGAGGTAGAGCCCGACCAGGATCGCCGGCGCCTCCATGACCGCCAGCACCGCCACCATCTGCCCGCCATGGGCGATGCCCTGGCGCGACAGGTACTCCGCCGCCGCCAGGAAGGTGACCAGGCTGACCGATCCGTAGTGCGCGGCGATGGCGGCGGCGTTCAGCCGGTCGAGCCCGACCAGCCGGTGCAGCGCCGCGAAGGCCAGCAGCGGCAGCAGCACGCCCAGGCCCGCCGCCGCCGCCAGCAGGTCGGCATGCTCCAGCAGCCCGCCCGCGGCCCCCAGCGCGGCACCTCCCTTCAGCCCGATCCCGACGACCAGGTAGGCGGCCAGCGCCTTGCCGAAGCCGGCCGGCACCGGCAACTCCGAGCGGAGCGCCGCGATGAGGGCACCCAGCAGGAAGAACAGGACCGGCGCGGACAGCAGCGGACCGAGGGCGGCGGGAAGCAGGAAGGGTTCCATCGGGTACATCCGGGCAGGCCGGGCACCGTGCCCGGGTCGGCGGCACCATCCTTCAGTTCCGGACTTTGGTGGGATTGATAGATGCAACCCGTGCCATTGACATGGTCAATGCCAGGCCTTCCGGTCCGCGCGGTGCTATCCTGCGCGAAAGAGGGAGGATGCGATGGCCGACACGAAGACGAAGCCGACGGCGGCGAGCGTGGAGGATTTCCTCTCCGCCGTCGAACCCGCGCCGCGGCGGGAGGATGCCCGCGCCGTCTGCGCGCTGATGCAGCGCCTGTCCGGCGAGGCCCCGCGCCTGTGGGGCGGCACCATGGTCGGCTTCGGCAGCTACCATTACCGCTATGCCAGCGGCCGCGAGGGCAACGCCTTCCGCATCGGCTTCAGCCCGCGCAAGGGCGCTCTGGTCCTCTACATCATGGACGGCTTCCCCGGGCACGCCGCCCTGCTGGACCGGCTCGGCCGGCACACGACGGGCAAGTCCTGCCTCTACCTGAAGAAGCTCGCCGACGTGGACCTTGGCGTGCTGGAGGAGCTGGTCGCGGCCTCCCTGCGGCACATGCGGGAGCTTTATCCGGAGGGATGAGACCGGGACGGGTGCGGTGGCGTGCGGCTGTTGTGTGGTGCGTGCTTCTGACCGAGCTCAGGATGAGGGAGGGTGGATGCCAGGCCCGGTGTCCTCGGTTGCGGCAACCTTCCCGGGGAGCAGCTCAACGATCCTCAGCCTGAGCCTGTCGAAGCCTCATCCTGAGCTTGTCGAAGGACGCACCCCGTCCCCGCTGCCCGTCCACCGTATCCTCGAATCGGCCCCCTACCGCCTGACCCCGTCCTCCCGCAGCCAGCGGTAGCCGTAGGGCCCCAGCGCCAGCGTTTCCCCCGGCTCCAGCCGGCCGGCTTCGTCGCCGTCGGCCAGCACGACGCGCAGCGGTGCCTCACCCGGCAGGGTCAGCGCCGCCGGCCGGTCGGAGAGGTTGTGGACCGCCACCACCGCGTTGCCGCGCCAGCTGCTCCGGTGCAGCAGCAGGGCCGGGTGGCCGCTGTCCAGCACCTCGCAGGTGCCCCAGCCGAATTCCGGCGTCTCCTTGCGGGTGCGGACCAGGCGCTCCACCCAGTTCAGCAGCGAACCGCGGTCCTGCCGCTGCGACTCGACGTTGACCTCGCGGTAGCCGTAGGGCCCGTCCGACACGACGGGGCGCACCAGCCGGTCGGCGGGGGCGGTGGAGAAGCCGCCGTTGGGGTCGTCCGACCATTGCATCGGCGTGCGCACGGAATTGCGCTGGTCGAGCGACAGGTCGTCGCCCATGCCGATCTCGTCGCCGTACCAGATCACCGGCGCGCCCGGCAGGGCGAACATCAGGCTCCACGCCAGCTCCTGGCGCCGCCGGTCGCCCAACATCGGGGCGAGGCGGCGGCGGATGCCGCGGCCGTAGATCTGCATGCAGGGCTCCGGCCCGAA
>DASPKT010000001.1:0-5757 GCA_035627915.1 Azospirillaceae bacterium | reverse complement strand
GCTACGGTCCTCCGATGACCGACCTCCAGCCTGACTACTTCGAGCGCCCCCTGGCCGACGTCGATCCCGAGGTCGCGGAGGCGATCGGGAGAGAGCTGGAGCGCCAGCAGCGCACGCTGGAGATGATCGCCTCCGAGAACTTCGTGCCCCAGGCGATCCTCGAGTGCCAGGGCTCCGTGCTGACCAACAAGTACGCGGAGGGCTATCCGGGGCGGCGGTACTACGGCGGCTGCGAGTTCGTCGACGAGGTCGAGATGCTGGCCATCGAGCGGGCCAAGGCGATCTTCGGGGCGGGGTTCGCCAACGTGCAGCCGCACTCCGGCGCCCAGGCCAACCAGGCCGTGTTCATGGCCCTGCTGAAGCCGGGCGACACCTTCATGGGCATGGACCTGACCCATGGCGGCCACCTGACCCACGGCTCCGCCGCCAACCAGTCGGGCAAGTGGTTCAACGTCGTCAGCTACGGCGTGCGCCGCGACGACCATCTGATCGACTACGAGCAGATGGAGGCGCAGGCGCGCGAGCACCGGCCGAAGCTCATCATCGCCGGCGCGTCGGCCTATCCGAGGCAGATCGACTTCGCCCGCTTCCGCCGCATCGCGGACGAGATCGGCGCCTACTTCATGGTCGACATGGCGCACTATGCCGGCCTGGTCGCCGCCGGCGTCTATCCGAGCCCGCTGCCGCACGCCCATGTGGTGACCACCACCACGCACAAGACGCTGCGCGGCCCGCGCGGCGGCATGATCCTCAGCAACGACCCGGAGCTGGGCAAGAAGTTCAACTCCGCCGTCTTCCCCGGACTGCAGGGCGGCCCGCTGATGCACGTCATCGCCGCCAAGGCGGTGGCCTTCGGCGAGGCGCTGCGGCCGGAGTTCAAGGACTACGCGAAGAGCGTGGTGGACAACGCCCAGGTGCTGGCCGCCGAGCTCATCAAGGGCGGCCTCGCCATCGTGTCGGGCGGCACCGACAGCCACATCGTGCTGGTGGACCTGCGCCCGAAGGGCCTGACCGGAAAGGCGGCCGAGGCGAGCCTCGAGCATGCCGGCATGACCTGCAACAAGAACGGCGTGCCTTTCGACCCGGAGAAGCCGATGGTGACCTCCGGCGTGCGCCTGGGCAGCCCGGCGGCGACCACCCGCGGGTTCGGCACGGCGGAGTTCGCGCAGGTCGGCCGCATGATCGTCGAGGTGCTCGACGCGCTCGCCAAGTCCAACGGCGACAACGGCGCCGCCGAGTCCCGCGTGCGGGAGCAGGTGCGCGAGCTGTGCCGCCGCTTCCCGATCTATCCTGCACTCTGAGCCGGGGGTTACCGACGCATGCGCTGCCCGTTCTGCGGAAACGACGACACCCAGGTGAAGGACTCCCGCCCGACCGAGGACAACTCGGCGATCCGCAGGCGGCGCTTCTGCCCCTCCTGCGGGGCGCGGTTCACCACCTTCGAGCGGGTGCAGCTGCGTGAGCTGACCGTGGTGAAGAGCCAGGGCCAGCGGGAGCCCTTCGACCGGGAGAAGCTGCTGCGCTCCATGCGCATCGCGCTGCGCAAGAGGCCCGTCGACGCCGACCGCATCGACCGGGTGGTGAACTCCATCGTCCGCCAGCTGGAAAGCTCGGGCGAGACGGAGATCCCGTCGAAGCAGGTCGGCGAGATGGTGATGAACGCGCTGAGCCAGCTCGATTCCATCGGCTACATCCGCTACGCCTCGGTCTATAAGGACTTCCGCGAGGTCGCCGACTTCAACGAGATCGTCGGCCAGCTCAAGATCGAAGCCGAGTAGGCCGATGGCCGCCCGGCCGGACGGCGGGGACGACGCAGCCCACATGCGGGCGGCCCTGGTGCTCGCCGCCCGCGGCCTCGGCACCACCTGGCCCAACCCCTCGGTCGGCTGCGTCATCGTGCGCGACGGCCGGGTGGTGGGGCGCGGCTGGACCCGGCCCGGCGGCCGCCCGCATGCGGAGACCGTCGCGCTGGCCCAGGCGGGGGAGGCGGCGCGCGGCGCCACCGCCTACGTCACGCTGGAGCCCTGCAGCCACCACGGCAGGACGCCGCCCTGCGCCGACGCGCTGGCGGCGGCCGGCATCGCCCGCTGCGTGGTGGCCTGCGGCGACCCCGACCCCCGCGTGAACGGCAACGGCCTGCGGCGCCTGGCCGAGGCCGGGATCGAGGTCGTCCCCGCCGTGCTGGAGGCCGAGGCGCTGGCCCTGAACGAGGGATTCTTCCGCCGCATCCGCGACGGGCGGCCCCTGGTGACCCTCAAACTCGCCACCACGCTGGACGGGCGCATCGCCACGAAGGCGGGCGAGAGCCAGTGGATCACCGGTCCGGTCGCCCGCGCCTGGGGCCACTCGTTGCGGGCCCGGAACGACGCCATCATGGTCGGGGTCGGCACCGCCCTGGCCGACGACCCGGAGCTGACCTGCCGGCTGCCGGGGCTGGAGCACCGCTCGCCCGTGCGGGTGGTGGTGGACAGCCGCCTGCGCCTGGACCTGACCTCCCGCTTGGTGAGGAGCGCCCGCGAGGTGCCGACCTGGGTGGCGTCGCTGGCCGGCGGCACCGACCCGGACCGCCGCCAGGCCTTCGCCGACAGCGGCGTGACCCTGGTGGACGTGCTGCCCGGTGCCGCCGGGCTGATGCCGGTCCGCACCGTCCTGGGCGAGCTGGCGGCGCGAGGCATCACCCGGGTGCTGGTGGAGGGCGGGGCGCGGCTGGCGGCGTCGCTGCTGGCGGAGGGGCTGGTGGACCGGCTGGAATGGTTCCGCGCCGCCAGCCTCATCGGCGGCGACGGCACGCCCGCCACCGCCGGCTTCGGGCTGGAGCGGCTGGCGGACGCGCCCGGCTTCGTGCGCACCGGCATAAGGCAGGCGGGGGCGGACGTGCTGGAGAGCTACCGGAGGGCCGGGTGACGGTCCTGGTCACCGGCTCCTCCGGCCTGCTGGGCGGCACGCTGGTGCGGCTCCTGGGACGGGGTGCCCGAGGGCTCGACGTGCGGCCGGGTCCCCTGACGGCGCTGGCCGCCGACCTCGGCGACCGCGACGCGCTGCGCCGGGGGCTGGAGGGGGCGGTGGCCGTCGTCCATGTCGCCGCCCTGCATGCGCCCCATGTCGGGCGCCTCTCGGATGCCGAGTTCCGGCGCGTCAACGTGGAGGCGACGGCGCTGCTGCTGGAGGAGGCGCGGGCGGCCGGCGTGGCGCGCTTCGTGCTGACCAGCACCACCTCCGTCTACGGCGCCGCCATGGTCCCGGCGGGCCGGGCCGTCTGGGTGGACGAGGACCTCGTGCCGCAGCCGCGCGACATCTACGACACCACCAAGCTGGCGGCGGAGGCGCTGGTGCGCGCAGCCGCCCCCGGCTTCGCCCGCGGCGCCGCCATCCTGCGCATCGGCCGCTGCTTCCGCGAGCCGGCGCCGGTCCGGGCGGCGCACCGGCTTCACCGCGGCCTCGCCATGGCGGATGCGGCCCGGGCGCACCTGCTGGCGGCGGGGTCGGACGTCCAGGGCACCTTCACCATCGCCGCCGCCAGCCCGTTCCGGCGCGAGGACGCCGACGAGCTGCTGGCCGACGCGCAAGCCGTGCTGCGCCGCCGGGCGCCCGGGCTGCCCGCCCTGTTCGCCCGCCGCGGCTGGCCGCTGCCGGCGTCGGTGGACCGGGTCTACGACGCGTCGCGCGCGGCCGCGTTCGGCTTCCGCAGCCGCTACGACTTCGACCGCCCGCGTTGGCATCAGGTCTGACCCGCAGGGCCCTTTTTCCCCTCGCCAGAGGCACCCCGCCGGTCTTAGGTTTGGCGCCATGTTCACCGGCATCATCACCGACGTCGGTCGCGTCGCCGCGGTTGAGCGGCGGGGCGACATCCGCTTCACGATCGAGACCCGCTTCGACACGGGAGCGATCGCGCTCGGCGCATCCATCGCCTGCAACGGGGTCTGCCTGACCGTGGTGGAGACCCGGCCCGGCGCCTTCCTGGTCGACGTCTCCGCCGAGACGGTGTCGAAGACGACCGTCGGCGCCTGGGGCGAGGGGACGCGGGTCAACCTGGAACGCTCCCTGAAGCTCGGCGACGAGCTGGGCGGGCACCTGGTCTACGGCCATGTCGACGGCGTGATCGCCGTCGCCGGGGTGCGGCCCGAGGGCGACAGCCAGCGCTGGACCTTCGAGGCGCCGGCGCACCTGGCGCGCTTCATCGCGCCCAAGGGCTCGGTGGCGCTCGACGGCGTCTCGCTGACCGTCAATGAGGTCGAGGGGACCCGCTTCGGGGTCAACATCATCCCGCACACCCAGCAGCAGACGACCTTCGCCACCCTGAAGGCCGGCGACCGCATGAACCTGGAAGTCGACATGCTGGCGCGCTACGTCGCCCGGCTGGTCGGCGCCGACACCGGAGCAACGGCATGAGCACCGCCGAACCCCGCCGCGTCCACGCGGAAGACCTGCTGCAGCTCGCCACCGCCGAGGAGCTGGTGGCCGAGGCGAAGGCCGGCCGCATGTTCATCCTGGTCGACGACGAGGACCGCGAGAACGAGGGCGACCTCGTCATCCCCGCGGAGACGGCGACGCCGGAGGCCATCAACTTCATGGCGAAGTACGGGCGCGGCCTCATCTGCCTCGCCATGGACCGCCAGCAGATCGAGCGGCTGGGCCTGCCGCTGATGGCGCGGCAGAACGCGTCCCGCCACCAGACCGCCTTCACCGTCTCCATCGAGGCGCGCGAGGGGGTCACGACCGGCATCTCCGCCGCCGACCGCGCCCGCACCATCGAGGTCGCCATCGACCCGAAGTCGGGCCCGCAGGACATCGCCACGCCGGGCCACGTCTTCCCGCTGGTCGCCCGCGACGGCGGCGTGCTGGTCCGCGCCGGCCACACCGAGGCGGCCGTCGACCTCGCCCGTATGGCCGGGATGAAGCCGGCCGGCGTGATCTGCGAGATCATGAACGACGACGGCACCATGGCCCGCCTGCCGGACCTGGTGAAGTTCGCGCAGTACCACGGGCTGAAGGTCGGCACCATCGCCGACCTGATCGCCCACCGCCGCCGCACCGAGACGCTGATCGAGCGCTCCTACGAGACGCGGTTCGAGAGCCGCCACGGCGGCGCCTTCGACCTGCACGTCTACAAGAACCGCATCACCGGGGCCGAGCACCTGGCCCTGGTGAAGGGCGACGTGCGGCAGGGCGGGCCGGTGCTGGTGCGCATGCACGCGCTGGACGTTATCCACGACCTGCTGGGCGACACCAGGCGGGGCAGCGGCGGCGAGATGGAGACGGCCATGCGGCTGATCCAGGAGGAGGGGCGCGGCGTTCTGGTCGTCCTGCGCGACGCCCAGCCCTTCTCCCTGTCCGACCGGCTGCGCGGGCTGGACCAGGGCGGCAGCACCCGGACGGCGGAGCTGCGCGACTACGGCGTCGGCGCCCAGATCCTGCACGACCTCGGCGTGCGCGACATGGTGCTGCTGACCAACACCAGGAAGACCGTGGTCGGGCTGGAAGGTTACGGCTTGACCATCGTGGGCCAGCGGGCCATACCCGGCGGCCCCGCCGGCGAGAACCGGGAATAGCGGAGAAGACCGATGGCCGACGCGCCCCACATCATGATCGTCGAGGCGAGGTTCTACGAGGACCTGGCGGATGAGCTCGCCCGCGGCGCCATCGCCGAGCTGGAGAAGGCCGGGGCGACCTACGAGCGCTTCCAGGTGCCGGGCGCCTTCGAGATCCCGGCGGCGATCCAGTTCGCCGTCCGCTCCATGGACTTCTACTCCGGCCGCC